>NZ_JACJEV010000028.1:0-56372 GCF_014164235.1 Pseudoalteromonas sp. SG44-17
GCTTACAGCTTACAGCTTACAGCTTACAGCTTACAGCTTACAGCTTATATCATTTATTGCGGTTTTCTTTACTAAATGCGCGGATCTTACGTTTTTGCGAAAGAGTCACTTTATTAGTACGTCCTGCAAATGGGTTATCACCTTCTCTAAACTCGATTTTGATAGGCGTGCCCATAATTTTTAATGCTTTACGATAGTAGTTCATTAGGTAGCGTTTATAGCTATCTGGTAAATCATGTACTTGGTTACCGTGAATTACGATACGTGGTGGGTTATAACCACCCGCGTGCGCGTATTTAAGCTTAACGCGGCGACCACGAACCAGTGGCGGCTGGTGATCAGCTTGTGCCATGTCCATGATGCGGCGCAGCATAGCAGTGCTAATACGCTTAGTTGCTGATTCATAAGCTTCGTCAATTGACTCAAACAAATGACCAACACCTGTACCATGTAAAGCTGAGATAAAGTGTAAGCGTGCAAAGTCAATAAAGCCTAAGCGACGGTCAAGCTCCGATTTAATACGATCTTTCACGTAATCATCAAGGCCATCCCATTTATTCACAGCAATAACCAGTGAGCGGCCAGAATTTAAGGCAAAACCAAGTAAACTTAAATCTTGATCCGAAATGCCAGCGCGGGCATCTACAACCAATAGCACCACGTTACAATCTTCGATTGCTTGGAGGGTTTTGATCACTGAGAATTTCTCAACCACATCGCTGACTTTTTTGCGTTTACGTACACCAGCGGTGTCGATCAACACGTATTCTTTTTCGTTACGAGTCATTGGAATATAAATAGAATCGCGGGTTGTGCCCGGCATATCATAAACAATAACGCGTTCTTCACCTAATATACGGTTAGTCAGTGTTGACTTACCTACGTTAGGACGACCGATAATAGCAAGTTTTACTGGCTTATCTGCAAATGCTTCATGCGCTGTAGAATCTTCATCATCTTCAGAGTATAAATCGATTAACTCGTCGTCATCGCCTTTACCATCATCATTTTGCGCACTCAGCTCTGCAAGCAAAGGCTGTAAGGTGTGTTCAAGTAACAAGGTAATACCACGGCCATGAGCGGCTGCAATATGATGTACTTCACCCAGTGACAATTGGTAAAACTCAGCACAATTTGAGTCAGCATCAATACCATCAGTTTTATTGGCAACAACAAAGCTTTTCTTTTCTTGTTTACGTAAATGGTTGGCAATAGCTTGATCAGCTACTGTCATACCTACGCGTGCATCAACTAAGAATAATACGATGTCGGCTTCTTCAATCGCCAGTAGCGATTGATCAGCCATTTCGATCTCGATGCCTTCTTCAGAGCCATCAATACCGCCCGTGTCTACCACGATAAATTCATAGCCATCGTAATTAGCTTGGCCATATTTTCGATCTCGCGTTAAGCCTGGAAAATCGGCAACGAGTGCATCACGCGTACGTGTTAAACGGTTAAATAATGTGGATTTGCCCACATTGGGTCGCCCAACTAGAGCGATCACGGGAAGCATAAACTACCTCTTAAAAAAACAACAAAAGGCTTCGCATAGCGAAGCCTTAAAAAAATAAATTAACTATTAATAACTTATAGTTATTTAGCAAATTAGTCCGGTATTTTTACCGCACTAACTTCACCATCTCGGGTGTATAAAATCAGTTTGTCGTCAGCAACAATTGGCTCAATAAAAAAGCCTGAACTGTCGAAGTCTTCACGCGATACAAGTTCGCCTGATTCTTTATTCAGCCAATGTAGATTACCTTCTTGGTCACCCATGGCTAAGTAATTTCCTGCTACCGCAGGCCCTGTTAAGTACCAACCACGAAGGGCTGGCTGACTCCAGCGTTCAATGCCAGAGGTTTTATCTAATCCATAAACAACACCATTACTATCTACTACGTAAATAGTTTGGGTATCCATGGCAATTTCACGGTAACTGCTGTATTCGCGTTTCCAGACAACATTACCAGAGCGAATATCTACAGCTGCTAAGTTACCATTATAGGCAATAGCATACGCATAAGGACCACTGATCAGAGGTTGTGTATCAACATCGACTAAACGTTCGAATTCTGATGCGCCTTTTGCTGTAGCAATTTCAGCACTCCACGCAGAGTAACCACTATCAGAGATAAGTACACTTAACTTGCCTGTTTCAAGGCCAACTAATACACCGCCGTTAGCAACGGTCGGAGAGCTTTGTCCGCGTAGTGTTAATGCGGGTACTTCTTGCTCATGACTCCAACGCTCTTCACCGGTATCAGGGTGAAGAGCTAATAATTTACCTGAGCCTAGGTTAACATATATAAGGCCATCACCGGCAGCTGGTTTTGATAACACTTCACCGGGAACTTTTTTGCGCCAAACAACATCACCCGTTTCACGGTCAAGGGCAACTAAATAACCATGCTCAGAGCCGATAAAAATTTTACCATAAGCTTGTAAAATACCACCGGATAATTTTGCACTAATGTCGCTTTGCCATGGCCAAAAGGTCAAATTTTCGCGAACATCCGTCTCCCAAAGAGTATTACCGTTTTCAAGCGATAGCGCTTCGACTTTACCAGCGCGGCTTGCTACAAAAACACGGTCTTTATATACCGCCGGTGTTAGCCGAGAAAAGTAATGTTCAACACCGTCACCAATGCTTTCTTGCCAAATTACTTTGGTTTCAAACTGATTAACGATTTCAGGCAATACCAGTTCGTCTTCGTCATCGCTTGATGAACAACCGACTAAGGTTGCCATACATAGCGCTATGGTTGCCGCTGTTAATTTTTTCATGGTAACCCCTTACGCCGTTGGGCTAGTTACTGCTAAGTCATCAAGTTTGATTTGCAATAATGGGTTATTCTCCAGACCGCCCGCATCTGCAGCAGTCTGATAAGCGGTGCGAGCTTGATTTGCATCGCCTTGAGCTGTGTATATATCACCTTTAAGCTCAGCGACTGTTGCAGTGAATGAATCTGCAAGTTTAGCGTTAAGCGTTGTTAAAGCTTGGTCGTATTGCTGCTGTGCTATTTGCACGCGAGCTAAACGGGTGGTCGCCGTTGCTTTTAAATCTGCATTGGTAACATTATTCATTATCCAGCTGAGCTTTTCACTGGCTACATCAAGTTGACCTTTTTCTACGGCTTCTTTAGCAGCAACAAAGGCTGCAAGTGCGCTGTAGTTAGTATCTTTGTGCTCTGCGATAAATGTATCTGCCGAACCTAATACTTCGCCACCTTCAACCAGCTGAGTATATGCATCAGAGGCACTTTCAGCAGTTGTAATTTGATTTTGGTTATATGCTTTCCAGCCATACAGGCCACCTAAACCAAGCACTACACCTAGCGCCAGTGATACACCATTTTCACGAAAAAAACGTTTGATCGCTTCAGCTTGTTGTTCTTCTGTTGAATAAATATCCATTACTACCTCGTCTTTTTTAGCTGTTTATTAGCTCAGCTAAAAGCGTTTTAATTTGTTCTAATTCTAAGGTGACCTGTTCTTTACGCTCACGTAAATACTTAACTGTCACTACGCCTTGTTCTAATTCATCTTCGCCGATAATCAGTGCAACGAGTGCATCGCTTTTATCTGCGCGTTTAAGTTGTTTCTTAAAGTTACCGCCACCGGCATGGACCATGATACGTAAGCCAGGTACTTCAGCACGTAATTTAGCTGCGATAATAGGGGCTTGAATGCTGGCTTTGTCGCCCATCGCTGCCAAATATACATCAGCGTTGCGACGAATGTCACCAACACATTCCAATGCTTGTAACATTAACACTAAACGTTCCAGACCCATAGCAAAGCCCACAGCTGGCGTTGCTTTGCCACCTAATTGCTCAACTAAGCCATCATAACGGCCACCTGCACATACAGTACCTTGTGAGCCGAGGCTATCTGTAACCCACTCAAAAACAGTGCGGTTATAGTAATCAAGGCCACGGACTAACTTTTCATTAACCGTGTATATGACGCCTGCGGCGTCTAAACGTTCACATAAATTTTCAAAATGTTCTTTTGATTCAGCATCTAAGTGTTCAGACAGTTTTGGTGCATCAACTAAAACCGCTTGTACATCAGGGTTTTTGCTATCTAGCACGCGCAGTGGGTTGCTGTACATACGACGTTTTGAGTCTTCGTCTAGTGCATCAATATGTTGCTCAAGATATGCCACAAGTGCATCACGGTACTGCGCGCGAGCTTCGTTTGAACCTAGAGAATTAAGCTCTAAACGAACATGTTCGCTGATGCCAAATTGTTGCCATAATTGCGCCGTCAGTAAAATCACTTCAGCGTCAATATCAGCGCTGGCAATACCGAAGGTTTCTAAACCAAATTGGTGAAACTGACGATAGCGACCTTTTTGCGGACGTTCATGACGAAACATTGGGCCCATATACCAAAGGCGTTGCTCTTGGTTATACAGTAAGCCGTTTTGATTACCAGCACGTACACATACAGCGGTACCTTCAGGACGAAGTGTTAAGCTGTCGCCATTATTATCGGCAAAGGTGTACATTTCTTTTTCAACGATATCGGTGACTTCACCAATTGAGCGTTTAAAAAGATCGGTTGATTCTACAATTGGAAAACGAATTTCTTGATAACCGAACGATGCTACTGTCTCGCGTAAGATGTTTTCTACTTTCTGCCAAACTTGGGTATCGCCCGGCAGACAATCGTTCATTCCACGTATTGCCTGAATTTGTTTTGCCACTGCTAAATCCTAAAAACTGTTTTTTGCGTAATAAAAGATGACTACACAACAAGAATGCTAAAAATTGACCCGTCATTATAGCGTTCTAGCTATAAAGGTAAACGGCAAACGGCTTTGTTTGCCGACTATATTGTATTTATTCGACGATTTTAATGTCGATAGGGGTCTTTTTTTCTTTTTGTGCGATAAAGTCGCGTACATAGCCTTCGAGTTGATCAACAATATTGTTGTTATCAATTCGGGCTTTTTGACGTTCGCCATTAATATAAAGGCCCGAGCGACGGTTTGCACCAGCTAAGCCAATATCACTCACTAACGCTTCGCCAGGGCCATTGACCACACAACCAATAACCGATACTGATACCGGTTCGATGATATCTTCCAAACGCTCTTCAAGTTGGTTCATGGTACTAACCACATCAAACTCTTGACGTGAACAGCTCGGACAGGCAATAAAGTTAATCCCGCGAGAGCGAATGCGCAGTGATTTTAAAATATCAAAACCGACTTTGATCTCTTGCACTGGATCAGCCGCCAAAGATACTCGCAGTGTATCGCCGATACCTTCGGCAAGTAACATACCTAAGCCTACAGCTGATTTCACTGAGCCTGAACGCATACCGCCTGCTTCTGTGATCCCTAAGTGCAGAGGTTGGTCGATTTCTTTAGCAAGTAAGCGATATGCTCCTACAGCTAAAAACACATCAGAAGCTTTTACTGATATTTTAAATTGATCAAAATCTAAACGGCGCAAAATATTCACATGGCGCATAGCTGATTCAAGTAACGCTTCAGGCGTTGGTTCGCCGTACTTTTCTTGTAAATCACGCTCTAATGAGCCGCCATTAACACCAATACGAATTGGAATGTTGTGCTCACGGGCAGCATCGACTACCGCGCGAATACGCTCTTCACTGCCAATGTTGCCAGGATTAATACGTAAACAATCAACACCATACTTTGCTACTTGCAAAGCAATACGATAATCAAAGTGAATATCTGCAACCAGTGGAATGGTGACTTGTTCTTTTATGCTTCTAAATGCTTCGGCGGCGTCCATAGTCGGCACGGAAACACGCACTATATCGGCGCCGGCATCTTGAATAGCTTGAATTTGTGCAACAGTTGCATCAACATCCATGGTATCGGTGTTGGTCATTGATTGCACTGCAATAGGGGCGCCATCACCGATCGGTACGTTACCCACATTGATGCGGGTAGATTTTCTGCGTTTAATAGGAGATTCTGAAAACATAGTGACTACTCTGTTAACGGTAAATTAAATTTAGCTAAACGATTTTTTGGGAAACTGGAAATATCAATCTTTTCACCGTCAAGAGTGATATCAACAGCTTGATGCTTACCAAGCACGATAGAAAAAGGCAGATGACCTGATACAGTCATATCATAACCCGCTTTTTTAACACCAAATGCCACTTTATCACCTTTGCCGTCATGAATTTCAACCCAACTTTCTTCATTGAAATGCATAACTATGGTGCCAAGGCCATCATTTTGTGGCTCGCTTGACGCTTCGCTCGGGACAACGTCTAGTTCGGTGGTATCGGCTTGTTGCTCCATAATTTGCGCCGCAGTGGGGGCATCAATCGATTCATCAGGGCCAGCTTGTTCTAGCTGGCTGATTGACGCCACGTCAGGCTCTGCCTGTGCGACTGCAACTGTCTCTTCGGCAAAGCTATTTAAAGATTGCGTTATAACTTGTTCGTCAAGAGGGGTTGAATTTTGCCACCACCATAATGCGGATGAACCAATAACAATTGCCAGAATAACGTAACTCACCAGCATCAACCGACTATCATGGGCTTCTTTTTCTGTTCGTCTAGAAAAGCTTTGCATGTTGGTTTTTTTAACGGTTTCCTGAGGTTCAGGGAACAGCGCTAAAACGGCGGCAGTATCTAAATTAAAGGCGCGACAATAACTTTTTGCATAACCTTTAACAAAGGTAGCAGGGCCGATTAATTGGTGTTCGTCATTCTCAAGACGTTGTAATTGCAACACCGATAATTTTAAATTTTTTGCCAACTCTTCTAAGCTGACATTCGCTTGCTCGCGGCTACTTTTTAAAGTTTGGCCAAGAGTGAGCGTTGTTGATTCCGTATTTTCATCATTCATAATGAGTATGATTCAGGGTCCACTAGTAACAGTCTATGCCCAGGTTTAAGTGCAACATCTGGGCTTAATTTATTCCATCGCATTAACTGATCAATTAACAAGCGACGCTTGGTGGCAATACTATACAAAGTATCACCGACGTTAATTTCGTAATAAATGTTGGGATCGTTGAGATAAATTTTCGTCCCATTGACCACCCGATCAGATTCTTTCAGACCATTCCATTGGAGTAATTTCTGTAGTTTAACATTGTATCGTACTGAAATGCTAAATAGGTTTTCACCATCTTGCAAAACATGGTAAGGCGTCGTTAATTGTGGGATCCGCGAATTTAGCAACGGTGCGTGAGTATTTTGTTGCGGATCTTGAAAACGGATTTCAGGTGTAGAGCTATATCCTGACTCTGCGAAGACGGCGGCGTTGCGTTTTGGCTGGTAAAAAACCACCTTTTCTTCATCCGTTAATTGATCACTAAATTGTGCTTGGCTTGGGGTTGAAGCCTGGCTGTTATTTGCAACGGCTTGGCTATCAGTGGGCGCACCAAAAGAAACAATTTTTACACCATCTTGTGCTTTGTTGCTGCGAGCAAGCGTTTGGGGAGGCGTTGCGGCAGTCGCTGTGGGCGCTGTTGCTAAATGCACAGTTGGTATTGCTAATGCTTTAGTAACTGCCTCCTCAGAGGCTAATGATGCAATGTCCGTCGCTTGAGTTGAAGTTACAGCTGGATTGTTTGGTGTTTGTGCGACCACCAGAGCAGACATTACTGCGGCAGGATCATTATTGTTTGCTGGAGCACTGATCTGTACAGCGGTAGTATCAACGTTTGTTTGCACTGGCGTTGTTATTGCTGTGGTACTTAAAGCCGCCAAAATACCACTCGTATCGACAGGTGTTGATACTGTTGCTTGGCTTTGCTGGCTAGTTTGTGATGCGGTGCTTTGCGTTGGCGTAACCGGTGAGGTTAGCAACGCGGCAGTTAATTCATTGCTGCTTGCATTGTTATTTTTAACGGCCATTGTTGGCGTTGTGATACTTTGCGCCGACGTACTAGTTGCTGGCGCTTTTTTCTTTTTTACAATGCGTATTTTGGGTGCCGAAATCACCTCTCCCGCAGGGCTATTTGCTTGTAGCTCATCTAATTTTGCTTGGCGGTATTGCGAGCGCAGTATTTCAAACTCACTACGTTTGATTTTTTGCTCGCGAATGATCCCCGCTTCACTTGAGGTTGGGTAGGTTTGCAATATCATTGCCGCAGTGGTTTCGGCTTTTTCAATGTGGCCCATACGCTGCTCAACTAAATAGCTTAATAGCAATGAGCGAGACGATACTTGACCACTATTCTCATAACGCTCAAGTATTTCTTTTGCTCTATGTAAATCACTTTTAGCGTAATACAAAGCGGCTAAACTGATCAGTGATGAGGCACGCATTGAACTGTGATTAATGGCCGATTTGAAATATTTTTCAGCGTTATCAAAATCATCAAACTCAATGGCGCACAGAGCTAAATTTTCATAACTTTCTGCTACTCGTATATAACTTGGGATGGCAATGGCTTTGAGTAGTTGTTCTGTGGCGCGGTCGTACTCGTCAATACCGCATAAAAATACCCCGTAGTTATTTCGGGTATTAGGATCATTGGGATCAATTTTTATTGCTTTTTGATAGGCTTTATCGGCTTGTACGTTTTCGCCGACTTGTTGGTAATAATAAGCAAATGAATAATGGACTTCAGGAAGATCAGGAGAGAAAGACGCGGCGCGTTCGAGGTTATACTTTGCTTGCGAGCTATTACCAGTGCTTAAATATTCTAATGCTAAGGCTATTCGGGTACGTGCTGCGCCGGTATTATTGATTTTATTTTCAACGACTGGTTTGTCATTGCCATCATAACTATTTTCAGTTACACACCCAGTTAAAGCGAGTGCACTGATAGTTAAAGCAAGTAAAGATCGCATTACTTCTTCTCTTTATTATTGTCCATGCACCTATATTACCGAAAAGCCCTTATCTTGCATCATTTATTTAAAAATAAAGCAGCGCTAAGGGCTTTTGATTCACGACAACAGATTATGCTTGGTGGATATTAACCGCAATCGCATTATCGTCGCGCATTTTCTTTTTCGCTAAACGTTTTGTACGGTCAACTACATCACCAACTAACTGGCCGCAGGCCGCATCAATATCATCACCGCGAGTACGACGAACAATACAGGTAATACCTGCTGCTTGTAGCACTTTTGAAAAGCGGTCAATACGGCTGTTGCTAGAGCGTGTATATTCGTTACCCGGGAATGGGTTAAACGGGATAAGGTTCACTTTAGATGGTGTGCCTTTGAGTGTTTTAACTAATTCATGGGCTTGATCTGTGCTGTCGTTAATACCATTTAGCATCACATACTCAATGGTCACATCTTTATTGGCTTTAGAGCCATCAATGTAACGACGACACGCCGCTAAAAACTCTTCAATTGGGTATTTTTTATTGATTGGCACTAAAATATCACGTAATGCGTTATCAGGTGCGTGTAGAGAAATAGCCAATGCAACGTCGATTTTTTCTTTCAATAAATCAAGTGCAGGCACCACACCAGAGGTACTTAAAGTAACGCGGCGTTTAGATAAACCAAAACCCCAATCGTCCATCATTAATTCCATTGCCGGAACTACGTTTTTAAGATTAAGCAATGGCTCGCCCATGCCCATCATAACGACGTTGGTGACCGGACGCTTTTCACTGTTGCCATCAAGGCCTATGTCTTTGGCCACACGCCAAACTTGGCCGATAATTTCAGATACTTTTAAGTTACGGTTAAACCCTTGCTGCGCTGTTGAGCAAAATGTACATTCAAGCGCACAACCAACTTGCGATGATACACACAAGGTGGCACGTTCTTTTTCTGGGATCCACACGGCTTCAACTTCTTGGCCGCCTTCAAGTATCAGCGCGTACTTGATTGTACCGTCACTGGCTTGTTGGCGTACGGTGATTTCAGGCGCGACAATTTCACATTCTGCTTTTAGTTTTTCTTTCAGCTTTTTGTTAACGTTGCTCATTTCGTCAAAGTTATCAACGCCAAAATGATAAATCCATTTCATCACCTGATCGCCACGGAATGGCTTTTCACCGAACGATACAAATAACTCGCGCATTGCATCTCGGTTTAAATCTAATAAGTTAATCTTTTTTTGCTCAGTGGTCATGAAACAACCTTAATCAGTGACGGTGGTGATAAAAATTTACAAAGGCGAATTGTACACAATTCACTCACTTTAATCATTAAGTAAAACATCATAAATTAGATAATTAATACTTTAACTAATGACTAAAAAAGGGCTCGAAAGCCCTTTTTACTTTTGCTTAGCGCGTTCGAATTAACGAGTACGTGGGCAAAGCTCTTCGTCTGCGAAGAAGTACGCGATTTCGCGAGCAGCAGATTCAACAGCGTCTGAACCGTGAACAGCATTTTCGTCGATGCTATCAGCGTAGTCAGCACGTAAAGTACCAGCTAGTGCTTCAGCAGGGTTAGTAGCACCCATGATTTCGCGGTTTTTAAGAACAGCGTTTTCGCCTTCAAGAACTGTAACCATTACTGGACCAGATGTCATGAAAGATACTAAAGCACCAAAGAAAGGACGCTCGCTGTGTTCTGCGTAGAAACCTTCCGCTTTCTCTTGTGAAAGGTGAACCATTTTAGCTGCAACGATTTTAAGGCCAGCAGTTTCGAAACGGTTGTAGATAGCGCCGATGTGGTTTTTAGCAACTGCATCAGGTTTTACGATTGAGAAAGTACGCTCTAAAGCCATCTTTATGCTCCAATAATTTTTAAGTAAAAGTGTGAATATTAACGGGCGCGAATTATACGCGTTTTAGTAGGCAATGCCTAGTTTTATTAAAAACTAGCTTGATGACAATTGTGCGATATTTAAATAACCGTGGACCGAGTATAGGAAATAGGGCTTTGTTAGCAGGAAATTATTACTGTGTCGTAATTGTTTCATAAATTTGAGTTGTAATTAGAAAATTGAATATCTTAAAAAGGAAATAATAATGAAAAAGTTATTTGTGATTGTGCTGTTAGCCAATTTTATTACAGCGTGTGGTTCAGACAACGAGGCTGCATTAGAGTGCCCCCCTACAGCTATTGCAATTGATATAAATAAGATTGAATTAGCGGTTAATGGTGGTGAGTACCAAGCGAATACTTTAATTTCTTATGATAAAGTTGACTTATCATTTGAAGCTTCAGGAGCCAATGTTTACAGCGATGGTAACGAACTTGATGAAGGCAAAACTTATGCTGAAAATTGCGTAACTTTGCCTGTTGTTATTCCGGCTAATAATAAATTAACTAAGCTTAATATTTATTCGTCCGCTGACTTTAGTGCTGATTTAACATCTGGCAGCAGTTTAAATGATGTGTTTAGTGTCATTGAATTTAATATTGAGAACAGCCAAGAAGCTATTACAGTTGCAAAAGTGCAAGAGTCACTACCCGTTATGATGCAAAGATACTTTAATTTTACGCTCAATACAGCGCCTGAATTTGAAGGCAGCCATGTGTTTTATATCGAAATAAGCTTAGATAATGGCAAGCAGTTTTTATTACAAACACCTGAGGTGTTACTTTCTAAGTAACTCTTTGGTGATAGCTTGTAAGAACGATTGGCTGCAAGGTTTAAATGCCATTGCAGCTAATTAACATGTGCTCCCATCTACCTTATTGGATTATCTGCAGTTTTTAGACTGAAGCGGTCGACATATTGTTCTAACGAAAAAGTATCTAGGCAAAGATTACAAAAATGTAAAAAGTAACCACTTTAACTATTCATTTAGGCTCGCTTTGTTGCTGCCAGATATACTTTTTTAAAACAACTAAAAGCTGAATAATCAGCAGTCATGCCCCGCCTTTGTGACGGAAGAATTGATGCGCAATGTTTTCATTATTTTGATTATATTTAAGTTTATCTTAGTGGAATTGGTATTTTCATTTTCTTTTTAGGTAAAAAATTCTTATCCATCACAGAAAAAGAAATATTTTAACTCTTTTTGAGCTAGAAATAGTTATATTACGTACAATAGTATAACTAGCTTTAAGCTACACTTTTTTTATATTGTTTAGTCGTTTTCATTTTATTAGATACGTTTTCTGGCTAAAAATGTATACCGTGCACACTAAATAACTAGGGTAACATATGTTTTTTAACCAATCTTTTAAAAATAAAATTGCCGAATTAGAAGGCATGCTTGCTATTGGCGAGCAGGTAAAGCAAAGTCTAGAGAGCGAAATGCTTGTTCTAGAGCTCGATAAACAGGGCCATGTGATCAGACAGAACACTAATTTTGAACGCGAATTTAACTATTCAGATAGACAGTTATTGGAGCAAAGTGTACTTAATTTTATACCTGAAAATGCCAGACAAAATCCTGATTTTAACTCATTTAAAAAAGCGATAAAGGACTGTAAACATTGGGCTGGGGCAATTCAATTTACACACCAAGATGGAAAACGCGATTGGTTGCGTAGCATTTTACACCCAATAACCGATCAGCATGGGCAGTTTATTCATCTTACTTTGCACTGCACTTTGTTAACACGAACTATAGAAACTTCCCGTGAAAATCAAGATTTAATTAAAGCACTGCATCGCTCTACAGCTGTGATTGAATTTGACACCGATGCAATCGTATTAAGAGCAAACGATAACTTTTTAAAAGGTATGGGTTATTCTGAGCGAGAAGTAGTCGGTCAACATCACCGTATTTTTTGTGAGTCGGATGAAGCCAATTCAGCCGGATATGATGCGTTTTGGAAGCGATTACGCAAGGGCGAATACATCGCAAGTCGTTTTAAACGCATTGATAAATATGGCAATACTGTATGGTTAGAAGCATCTTATAATCCTATCTTTAATGAGGCGAATGAGCTCTATAAAATAGTAAAATTTGCCACTGTGATCACCAAACAGGTAGAAAGAGAGCAGGCTATTGCAGCAGCCGCAAGTATTGCCCATAGCACATCAACAGAGACCGACAATATCGCCGATCAAGGCGCAAAAGTGGTACAACAAACAGTACAAGTAATGAATGAATTAGCCGTTCAAATGGAGCAAGCCGGCAAAGAGATTTCAGCACTAGATAAGCAATCTCAGGTTATAGCAAATATAGTACAAAGTATTAGTAGCATTGCCGACCAAACGAATCTTTTAGCGCTTAATGCCGCGATTGAAGCAGCCCGAGCGGGCGATCAAGGCCGTGGTTTTGCGGTAGTTGCCGATGAAGTTCGCCAATTAGCTTCAAGAACCAGTAAAGCAACCGAAGAGATTGTTGATGTGGTACAACAAAATCAAAGTTTAACGCAATCAACAGTGGCGGTTATTGAACAAGGCAAAGTTAAAGCACAACAAGGCTTAGAGCTGTCCAACGAGTCTGGCATTGTAATGAGCAAAATTAAAAAAGGTGCGCAACAAGTCGTTGATGCTGTTAGTCAGTTTGCAAACCAGCTCGGGAGTAAAAATTGATTTAACGAGCAGAAGGATCCTGCTAGTTGATTACAGTCTTTTATGATCTTGATCAAGGTTGCGGTTAATCGTAATCCTTATACTTGCGCGCTTTATTTACCCTAACTATTCATGCAACCGACTTGTACTCGGTTCGATGTATGGAGCGCACATGCCGTCAGCCACTAATACCTCAGAGTTTTTTTCAACTAAACCATTTATCCCAGAGTTATTGTCACCAGCAGGCAGTTTAAAAAACATGCGTTATGCCTTTGCTTATGGGGCTGATGCGGTGTATGCCGGGCAACCTCGTTATAGCTTGCGAGTGCGTAATAATGAATTTGATCTGGAAACGTTAAAAATAGGCATTGATGAAGCGCATGCGCTGAATAAAAAGTTTTATGTAGTATCAAACATTGCCCCGCACAATGCCAAAGTGAAATCGTATTTACGCGATATTGAACCGGTAATTGCTATGGGGCCAGATGCGCTGATCATGTCAGATCCGGGTTTAATCATGCTAGTACGTGAAAAATGGCCTGATATGGCTATTCATTTATCAGTACAAGCAAACGCAGTTAACTACGCAAGCGTACAGTTTTGGGCGAAGCAAGGTATTGAACGGGTGATTTTGTCCCGCGAGCTATCACTTGAAGAAATAAGTGAAATTCGCACGCTTTGCCCAGAAACAGAGCTAGAAGTATTTGTACATGGCGCATTATGCATGGCGTATTCTGGCCGTTGTTTGTTGTCAGGTTATATTAATAAACGCGATCCAAATCAAGGCACCTGTACCAATGCATGCCGCTGGGAATACGATGTAAAACCGGGTGTTGAAAACGAAACCGGTGAAATGGTACATAAATTTGATCCTCAGCAGATTATTCCTACTCTTGGCGACGGCGCACCAAGTAACGATATTGTTATGCTTGAAGAGCAAGGCCGCCCGGGTGAATACATGCCAGCGTTTGAAGACGAACACGGCACTTATATCATGAACTCAAAGGATTTACGCGCCGTGCAATACGTAGAGCAGCTTACAAAAATGGGCGTGCATAGCTTAAAAATAGAAGGCCGTACTAAATCGTTTTATTATGTTGCGCGTACAGCACAGGTTTATCGTAAAGCAATCGACGATGCCGCAGCAGGAAAACCATTCGACGCTGATTTATTTAAAACATTAGAAAACCTAGCCCATCGCGGTTACACCGAAGGCTTTTTAAAGCGCCACGCCCATCAAGATTATCAAAACTACGAATACGGCCATTCAGTTTCTACCAAGCAACAATTTGTTGGCGAAGTATTAGGGCGAAATGCCACTGGTTTAGTTGAGATTGATGTTAAAAACAAATTCTGTGTGGGTCATTCATTAGAGCTGATGACCCCTAAAGGTAATATTAGCTTTACCCTTGAATGCATGGAAAACAAAAAAGGCGAAAGTATTACCGATGCTAAAGGTTCAGGCCACATAGTAAAAATTCCACTGCCCGACAATATCGATTTAGAACACGCCATATTAATGCGTAATCTGGATGAAAACCAAGACACCCGCAATCCTTTCAAACAAGTTGTTTAACGGGTAAATCATGGCATTACTAATAAACAGCAAATGCATTAACTGTGACATGTGCGATCCAGAGTGCCCTAACGAAGCAATTTATATGGGCGCTAAAATCTACCAAATCGACCCTGCAAAGTGCACCGAATGCGTAGGCCACTACGACAAACCCACCTGCGTGAGCGTATGCCCCATTGATTGTATAAAGCCCGATCCGAATCATCGTGAAAGTATAGATGAACTGGCGGAGAAGTATGTGAGATTGATGGGTTAAAAAGCACTGCCCATTATTACCGAAAAATTTAAACGCTTTATAGATACGTTTATGGCAGTTTTTAAATTTTGCAGACAGTGTCTGCAAAATTTAGCTGGTTAACTCTTACCTTTCTCTTTTAACCATATACATCTAACTGCATTGATCCCCTACTGAATTGTAGCGCATTTAGACTTTAAGAATTCTAAAAATACTTTTACCTTTTCTAGCGGGTATTTCCTGCCTGCATAAAATGCGTATAACACCAGATCTTCTGGTTCATGGTCGAGTTTAATATTGATCAATGAGCCGTTGTCTATATCTTCTTGGCATGCATGAGTGGGTAAAATGGCATAGCCGAGTCCTTTTAGTGCAGCGGCTTTGGCCATGTTGCCACTGTTTACTTTAAAATTAGATTTTACTTGCACTGCTTGTTGTTGTTTAAAACGCCAAGGCATACCTTGCAGTACTGATAAGCTAGTAATACAAGGAACTTTACTTAACTCATCTAGCGAGCGAGGCGGTGGCGCATTGTTTATCAGTTGTGGCGCGCCAACAATGCAACTGGGCCAGCGCAGCAGTTCTTTAGCAATCCAACCTGAATCGTCCAATGGCCCACGGCCAAAGCGTAGCACCAAATCAAACCCCTCTAACAAGCCTTCGGTTGGATTTAATTGTGTATCGCAACTTAGTTGTATTTGTGGATGCACAGAGCAAAACTCTGCGCTTATTTCGGCTAAAAAAGGCAGATCAGGCATGATGATTTTAAGGTGCCCGGCAAGAGAATCACCATACACAGACACCTCTTCTAGCGAGTCATTCATTGCTTGTATCAGTGGGGTGATAGATTGATAAAGTTGTTTTCCTGCAGCCGTTGCAATCATTTTTCGGGTGGTACGTTGTAATAACCTTAAATTAAGTTGCTTCTCTAATAACGCGACATGGCGGCTAACATTAGATGTAGGCGATTGCAGTTGTTCGGCTGCGAGTTTAAAGCTCAGTTGTTCATATACGCACTGAAAGCTGAGTAACCACTGAAGTTCGATTTTATCAATCATTAATTAACTCAAAATATGGGATTAATAACGCAATTATTACTAATTTATCTTAAAAAATGACTTTGTGATAATGGTTATTCAGTTAATTATTGAGGTAAAGAATATGAACAGCAAGCGAATTGCCATTGTGGGTGCGGGCATCGGGGGAATAGCGCTGGCCATTCTTGCAGCACGAAAAGGTTATCAGGTGAGCATATTTGAGCGCGATAGTGAGATTTCTTCTATAGGTGCCGGGGTAACGTTATGGCCGAATGCAATGTTTGTGTTACAGCAAATGGGCTTGGATAAACATATCCAAGCGCTGGGCGGTATGCCTTTGTTTATGCGTCTGTGTGATCAGCATGGCACGGTGCAAAGTGAATTTGATATTGCAAAAGTAAATACACTCAGTGGTTTTTCTAGTATCAGTATATTGCGCCGTGATCTTATGAGTGTGTTGGGCCGCACATTAGCTGATTTAGGAGCAAACATACATTTTAACAGCGCAATAACCGTATCAGAGATTGCTCAACTAAAACAAGATTTTGATTTAGTTGTGGGTGCTGATGGGCGGATGAACTCGGTGGTAAGGCAATTCTTATATGCTGAAAAAATCACTCCTCAGTATCAGGGGTTTATTAATATTATTGCTATTAGCCAGTTAAAACCGGGCACTTTAGATAACGTGATCCATGATTTTCGCGGCCGTGGCGAGCGCTTTGGTATTGTGCCTGTTAAAGCAGACCTTTGTTATTGGGCTGCGGGTTGGAGTGCAAATATTGATAAAGCGCGGCCGCTATCTGCTTGGTATGAAGAAATGCACCAACGCTTTTTAACTTGGCCAGATGCAGTACAGCAGGTGCTTAAGTCTTATGATGAAAACTCACTGAAACGAATATTTGTGCACGATATTGACCGTTTGCCATATTGGCATCAAGGTAACGTACTGATTATGGGAGATGCGGCTCATGCTCCTTTACCTACTTCAGGGCAGGGGGCATGTCAGGCGCTAGAAGATGCTTGGCATCTTGTACGGGTGTTAGAAAAGTATGATGATTTAGAGCACGCCTTAACGGCTTTTTATCAACAACGTATAGATAAAACCTCAGCCTCTCAACTTGTTGGTCGGCAAGTTGCGCAGAAAATTTTTACTACAGCAGCTGACACTAATGAGACAACAGCGCTAGGTATCTCTGCCCAGCAGTTAGTAACGTTATGGATGCAAGGTTTGAGTAATTAACCTATCGAGCTCTGTTATTTAGGTACGAGGAAGGCTACTTATGAGGTGGTTATTTGTTCGCTTATTCAGTTACTTGTAAGTTGTGGTTAACAATCCATTAAGTCTGGCTGTGTACAATTGCCGCCTTTACAATTGTTAACCAGTAATGGACTCGTACATTCAATGTCAACCTCAACGTGTTACTCGCCTTTAGCAGCATCGCTGCGTTTTTCAGTTATTAGTTTATCGGTTTTTAGTGCTATGAATGCGGCGGCTGCCGAGCAATTAACAGGCACTCAAACAGAAAAAGATATGGAAGTGATTGAAGTGCGAGGTATTCGCTCTAGCATGACTGAAAACTTAGCGGTGAAGCGTTTATCGAGTTCTGTGGTTGATGCCATTACCGCTGAAGACATTGGTAAATTCCCTGATAAAAACGTGGCTGATTCATTAGCCCGTGTGCCGGGTGTAGTGATTGAACGTGAAGGCGGTGAAGGATCAACGGTAAGTATTCGTGGTTTATCGTCTGATCTTACTTACACGCAGTTAAATGGTAATTTTATTGCCTCGTCACCAGGAGAACCATCTCGTTCATTTGATTATGCTTTACTCCCATCAGCGATGATCGCAAGCGTTGAAGTATTTAAATCACCTGAAGCGCGACTAGATGAAGGTGGCGTGGGTGGTACAGTGTTAATGCGTAGCCGCAAACCACTGGATATGGATGCTAATTCGGGCGTTTTTAATGTTGAAAGTACTTATGCAGATGTAACGGAAGATTATGAACCTCAGTTTACTGGTTTGTATTCATGGAAAAACGATAGCGATAGCTTTGGTTTTTTACTTGGCTATACCCGTCAAGAACGCACCAACCGTACGCTATCTGGTGGCACAGATGCCAATGTTTGGCGTTACACAGGTCAGCAAGCCGTTGATATAAATGGTAACGAGGTTGATAACAGTAATGACTGGGGCGCAGTGACTGATGCCAACGGGCAACGTTATGAGAATATATGGTTTCCGCAGGTGGTGCGCAGCTCTGTTGTGAATGAAAAACGTGAACGTGAAGGCATGCAGTTTTCGACTCAGTGGCGACCAACTAATCGCATTGAACTAGGTTTTAATTACTTTGGCTTTAGTTTAAAGCAACAACGCAGCGACTCGGTTGTTGATATGCCGGAATGGGCGTTAAATCCTGACTTTTTAACAGGTATTACACTTGATGAAAGTGGCACAATTGTCAATGGCATGGACTATAGTGCCATGGCCAGTGGCGTTGAAAAAGATATGCAATTGCCGTGGTTGCGCGGCAGTTATGTGGTTGAAGAGTCAACCTCTGATACTTTTGATTTTAACTTAAGCTACGAAGGCGACAACTTTACAGCACGCTTTGTCGTCGGTAAAACTAAAGCTAAAGGCGGGCCAAAAGAAAGTTGGCAAGCAGCGTATAAAAGCTCAAACGCGGGTGAGGGGCAAAGTAATATTGAGAACGCCTCGCAAAGTGCCGCTTGGTCAATCAGTGATGACCGTATTTCGATGCTGATAGACCCAAATACACTCAATAACTTACTCGCAGGTGTTGGCGGAGGTCGTGATGCAGGATCATCGAACTCAAGTTTTGTACGTAGCACCTTAGAAGAAAAGTACTACCAAGGCGACGTTGATTTTTATGTTGATTGGGGCATATTGACCACCATTCGCACTGGTGCAAAATACCGTGATGCATCACTGCATCGCGAAACGGGCAACAACTTTTTCCTTGATCCGAGTTTTGATATTGCCGCAGGCGAGGCAAGCGCAGGGGGGATCACGCAATTTGATAGCTATCAATGGAATAATGGTATGCCACAGGCACAAGATGTGTTTAATGTGGAAGGTGAAAGCAATATTGCTGGTGGCTTTAATATCAATTTAATGCCAACTATTAATTGGGATAAATATCGCGATTATATTTACAGCAACTATGTGCCATATACTCGAATTGAAGATAACTTTGTCTATGATATTGCCGAGCAGATCAGTGCGTTTTATTTACAAGGTGATTTTGAATACAGTGATATACGCGGTAATTTTGGTGTGCGCGTTGTACAAACCAAGACTCGCAGTGCTTCAACCGATCTCTATACTTTTTTATTGGATGAAACCGATGACGAAACGGGTGAGCAAATCACCGGTGATGATCGTTTAGTTGAGCAATACCAGTTGATCACGCAGCAAACAACAGACACTCACGTATTGCCGAGTTTAAATATTGCGTGGGATGCCAGCGATGATGTGGTGATCCGTGGTGCGCTTGCTAAAGTGATGTCGCGCCCCGATTACGGCGATTTGGGTAGTCAACAGCGTATTACTTATGTGTCGGACGAATGGGCAGATGATCGCGCCGCTTTTAATGAACAACCCGGTTTTAGTGGCAGTGGTGGTAATAAAAATTTAAAAGCGTTTGAGTCAGTACAAGCCGATTTATCTCTTGAGTATTACTACGCGCCAGGCTCTGCATTAGGTGTAGCGTTATTTCATAAACAGGTCGATAACTTTATCGTGCCACTGGTGATTGATTCACAGCGTGAATTTGCAGGGCAAACAGGTCTTGTTGATGCTGGTATTATTAGCATTTCACCGTATAGCACCGTAGGTAATGGTACTGATGCGGTATCAAAAGGGGTGGAAGTGTTTATTCAACACGCCTTTGATAGTGGCTTTGGTATTTACGCAAACTACACGTATAACAACACCAATCAGGCCGATGTAACAGTTGCAGGTGAAAAGTTAGCAGAGTCGCCATTAATAGGCAGTGCTGACTATCAATATAACACCTCCGTTTATTATGAAGGGGATAGTTTTAACATTCGCGCTTCGTACAATAAACGAGGTGAAACGGTGCTCGGTATTAACAGTGGTTTAAATGTCTACCAAGACCCATACCAGCAAGTAGATGTAAACGCAGCATATAACGTTACCGATAACTTAAGCTTTACCGCAGCGGTAATTAACTTAACGCAATCTGAGTCGGTAACACGTTTGGGTAAAGATACCGATGCGAGGCTACTTAATACTAGTTATTCAGGCCGCCGTTATTATGCTGGGATTAATTACAGCTTTTAATTTGAAAAGTACCGGCTTTGCTCACGGTTGAGCACTTGCTGTACATCAACACTCGCCAATGGTTGGCTAAGATCACGACAGATCTCGCCATTGGCGATCAGCGCGAGATAACGTGAGCAACAAACTCTTAAAAAAGAGGTGAAATTGCTCACGTCATGTTTTGCTTGCAGGGATTCGCGATACAGTTTACAAATCATCTGATTAATACTCATGTTATCGCGTGCGGCAATTTCTTCTAAAGTGTGCCAAAAAAACTGCTCTAACCGAATTGAAGTGACAACACCATCAATACGTAAAGACTTCGTTTTATTACTCCATAATTCACTGTGAGCATTTATAAATAATTGGCACATGACCTTTCCCTGTAATTTTAGTTAAAACAAAGCGACAAACTGTTTTAACATAGCCGGATGCGCAGGCCAAGCTGGTGCTGAAACTAAATTTCCATCGGTAATTGCACCATCCATTGGTAACTCAAGGTACTCGGCACCGGCCATTTTCACTTCTGGTTGGCAAGCTGGGTAAGCAGAGATTTTTTTACCTTTAATAACACCTGCGGCGGTGAGTAATTGCGCGCCATGACACACCGAAGCGATAGGTTTATTGTTATTTGCAAAATACTTAATGATCTCAATTACTTTAGCATTCAAACGTAGATATTCAGGTGCACGTCCTCCTGGTAAGTAAAGCGCATCGTAATCAGCGGCATTAATGTTGGCAAATGTCGCGTTGAGCGCAAAGTTATGACCGCGCTTTTCGCTGTAGGTTTGATCCCCTTCAAAATCATGAATAGAGGTGGCAATCATATCGCCTGCTTTTTTATCTGGGCAGACTGCATCCACATCGTGGCCCATTGCCATTAATGCCTGAAACGGCACCATATTTTCATAGTCTTCTACAAAGTCACCAGTGATCATTAGTACTTTAGCCATTTGCTGCTCCTTACGATTTGTTAATGTATTTACTGCTTGTCCAGTTAAACATGCTCACAGTAAGTAAGGGTAGTATGGGAATACTACAGCTTTAATTTATCAACTGATCGGTAATATCATGCTGCAATCGCTACGGTAAAAAATCAATAAATGCTCTGACCATATGTTTTTAATGTTTTCTCGCTAGGCTTATAAAAAACAAAATATAATTATTAAATGATACTTTTGAGGCCGCTTTTATCCTCTGCTTTAGCAATATTTCCAGTCTTACCGAGTCTGTTGCAACTTAGATAAGACTGAAGATTATTGTTAATGAGCAGGCGAATTTTTTATGCAATGAGGTGCAAAAACCTATTTGCTCAGCTTAGTAATACGAAGATGTTATCCGTGTATAAGTTGACTTTTAGTAATTATTTCCTACTTTCACTTTTACAATGATCTTATGTCTAGACTATATTTGAACTGGTAACTGATTAATTATTTTAATTTTAGTGCAATCTTACAATCAGTTTTTGCATGCAAAGATTGCCTTTACTATTGATAAGTGATGCATTGTATTGATGATTAGCTATTCCGATATGGCCGAGCGAAAACTTATTATTAGGTTATTCGCCGCAATAGGTACGGTAACAACGCTTTGTATGGCGATGATAGCTTTGTTTAATAATCAACCTATTTTGGCTTATCCTTTATTAGGCTCATCGGCTTTATTTGCCTCCTCTTTTTTTCTTGGCGATAGAGTTGAGATTTCCTCTTTAATTGTTCTGTATACTTTATATGCTTTAATGATTTATTTAGTACTTACAGGTGGGAGCCATGGCACTGGGCCGATTTGGATTTTTATTGTATCTCCGGTTACTTTTTTTGTGCGTGGTTTTAAACGGGGAATCATTGATTTAATTATTTTTGTAATTTGCGTAACTGGCGCCTTTTATTTATCGAGCTACTTTAAATTTTACAGCGGCTACTCGGTTTATTTTCCAATTCGCATTATTGCTTCTTTTATTATTGTTGCTCTGTTGAGTGGCTTTTATGAATATTTTCGGCAAATGTACAGCCATCGTTTGATTGAACTTGTTCAAAAAAATGAATATTTAGCGACTCGTGACCCTTTAACAAACCTACCCAATCGACGTTATGCAATGGAAGAGCTCGAGCAATTTGAAGCACAGCAGCAAACGGCGAGTATCATTATTGCGGATGTAGATAATTTTAAGGATATTAATGATCAATATGGTCACTCAGTTGGCGATGAAGTGCTAAAACACCTTGCTGAATTATTTGTTGCTCAGTTAAGTGAAAATGATATGGTGGCGCGCTGGGGCGGTGAAGAGTTTTTATTTTTTCTACGTCATAAAAATAAACAACAAGCGACACAATTTGCCAACGATATTCATCATGCTTTATCACAAAATCGTTTAGATATTGGTGTAAACCAGCTGGCTGTTACAGTGAGTATGGGGATCAGTAAATTAACCGCGGATGTGTCTATTGATAAAGCGATGCACAAAGCTGATGAATTGCTTTATCAAGCAAAGGAGCAAGGCAAAAATAAAACGTGTGTTTAGCGCTTATTGGGAACGCTATGAATACATTATATATAACAGGAGCCGGTGTGAGTGCCGCCAGCGGTATTCCTACCTTTCGAGGTGAAGATGGGTTTTGGACTATTGGTAGTAAAAACTATACGCCAATGGAAATGGCTACACGTGCTATGTATGTAAACAACCCGCGTGAGTTTTTAGCTTGGTATTATCATCGCTTTGCCACCTACCGTAACCATGGTCCTAACGAAGTTCATCAATGGTTGAGCGATAAAAACCTGATCACACAAAATATTGACGGGCTAGATGGCAAAGCAGGCAATAAAAACTATATCGCCATTCATGGTCGGCTTGATAAAATGACTTTGTTTCATGAGCAAGGTGATGATGTGAAAGCGCATGCGACACCGTGGGATAATGTAGACGAAAGCCGCTTACATGAGTCACTGCTTGAGCTGTTTAACATCGAAAACCAGCAGCCTGTGCTGGATCAATCTTTAAAGCCTTTTGTGTTGTTATTTGATGAATATTACACTGAGCTTTATCGTATTAGCGAAGCACAACAGCGGATGCTTGATGCCGATAAAATCGTTTTTATTGGCACTTCGTTTAGCGTTAATATTACTCAAATGGCGCTAGAAGTGGCACGCAGTTACGATATCCCAATCGAAATTGTTGATCCAGAACCTGCGCATGTTATGCATCGTAATGTTAATTATCATAAAATGACGGCATTAGACTATATTCAACGTAACTAAACGCGAGCTTGATACGCGCTTTATTTAGCAAAAAAGATCATAAAAAGCATAATCACGATGACTGTATTTTTGATTTTTACAAAAATAACCGTTACTAATTAAACATAGCAATACTGAAGAGATGTAAATGAAAGACTTAACAGCAATAGCCAATTTATCAATATTATTAGTAGAGCCATCAGATGTTCAGCAAAAGCTTATTATAAAGTCACTTACTCAATGCGGTGTTACACAAATAGAAACTGCTACTTCTCAAGCGCAAACGTTAACAATGCTGGAGAATTATCAGCCGGATTTGGTCATTAGCAGCATGTATTTTTCTGACGGTAGCGCTGATTCTTTATTGCAAAAAATCAGAGTAACCCCAGGTATTGAGCATCAAGCTTTTATGTTGGTATCGACAGAGCGCAATAAAACCTATCTTGAACAGTTAAGGCAGTCCGGGGTATTAGCTATTTTACCAAAGCCGTTTAGTGCTGAGGCAATTACGCGAGCGTTAAAGGCAACATTAGATATTATTACTGAAGAAGAAGTTGAATTAGAACATTTTGATGTAACGCTATTGCGTGTCCTTGTGGTTGATGACAGTCGTTTTGCACGCAAGCATATTATTAGGGTCTTGGCTGGAATGGGAATACCGGCGCCTGTAGAAGCCGAAAATGGCAAACAAGCGATTGACCACCTTAATAGTCAATCATTTGATTTAATTGTTACTGATTACAATATGCCAGAAATGGATGGCAAAGAGCTAACGGAGACCGTAAGAAGCTCGAATGCTTACTCGCATATTCCTATTTTGATGGTGAGTTCTGAGGCAAACGACACTCATTTAGCTAATATTGCTCAAGCTGGTGTAGACGCCATATGTGACAAGCCATTTGAACCTGCCACAGTAAGAGAGCTGCTATTTAAAATAATGTCTTAGATATTAATGGCTTAATAGTAATCTAGGCTGCTATTAAGTCTCGTAATTAAGAAAAGTAATTCTGAACACTAAAAAGACATAGTTGTTGTCTTTGCTAATGAAGTCATGTTTAAGCGTCAATATTCATCAAATTACACTGGAAGTTGCAGGCAGTTACGATATCCTTGATATATGTTTGCTCCAGCGTCAGCGCAAATGTGAGTTATAAAGAATGCTGGTATTGCAGTGCTGCCAATAGCTAACTCCAAGTGTATGTAAAGGAATACGTTGATATGCAATACATTGAGTATACTACAATACTTGCCGTGATATTTATCAGTGGTTGCAGTGATATTAAAATAGAGAAGCAGTGCTTTGAGCCCATTCATTATCAAGCAAATAAATTATTTCAAAGTAGTGAAATTCGTGTCGAACCTATATGGTTTGGCCATCCTCGAAACGACTACTTAAAAGATCACAACGTAGAGGGTCATCTCAGCCCTTACGGCGGGTTTGAAAAGATATCAGCCTCTAGTCAGCTTACTCTTACCGGAAATATATATAAGATAACGCCAAATATAGGTGAGCGTTATATTGGCAGAAATTCAGAGTATCTTTTATTTGAAGTCACAGTTGATGCAAAAAAGTATGTGATTTCTGATCAGATCCCTGAGCATATCCTGCTACCTTTACGGTGTTTTTTTAATTAATGCCGTGTCTATATAGATAATGTTATTTCGTTGGCTGCTAGTGGTGCTTATCTTGTCGCCTACTTGCATAGTTAAAAACATGGAAAGTCGTTGTTCAAAAATTTAATTTAATTTAAATAAGGAAATGTTTAACAATGAAGTATTTTAAAACCCCTGAATTTTTGCATGAAGTGTTTGGCGAAAAACAATCGATTTTAGAGATCACCGGTACTATTTTGTTTGCTTTAGTCGGCAGTTGGGTTATTTATTCGGTTGCGGAGATTAAACTCGATAATTGGCGAGCAATCTTAGCTTTTATATTAATTGCTGACGTATTAGCAGGATGTATTGCTAATTTCACTCTTGGTACCAATGAGTTTTACACAAAGCGTCCTAAAAATAGGCTGATTTTTATTGCCATTCACGTTCATATAATAGTGATTGCGTGGTTACTTTCACAGCCACTAGATACTGCACTGCTTATGTGGGCATATACAATAGTGGCAGCATCTGTTGTTAATGCGTTACATGGTAAATCAATCCAGGGTTTTATTGCTGCAAACTTAATGTGTTATGGCATCTTTTTGTTGATTTACTTATCGCTGCCAACGTGGTTTTTGATGGTGAGTCTATTTTTTATGATCAAAGTTTTATTTAGTTTTGCTGTTGATCACTATCGGCAATCAGCCTAGATGAATCCACTTAGGTATAAAAACCAGTACAGCTTAATTAGCTGTACTGGTTTGCTATTTGGCAAAAAAGCTTATTTAAATAATGCTAAGTCTTTTTATCTCCTGGGCAGAAGTGTGCCAAATGTGTTGTTAAGCGTTAAAAACGGGTACGAATACCAAACGTAATACGACGCTCAAAGATATTTTGGGTGATCACATGATCAGACCACTGTGCGTAAATATCTTCTTTTTCTTCGGTTAGATTGCTCACTGAGGTATAAATGCTCATATCTTCAGCAAATTCATAGCCGGCATACATATCAAAGTACAAAGTGCTATCGGTCCAAAATGGCATTACCCCTTCGCCCATTGGCGAGCTTAAGCTGTCTAAGCGATCACTACGGTAGTTAGCTGCAAGACGTAGTTGTAATGGGCCTTTTTCGTACCAAAGTACAGCATTGGCTGATTTTTCTGAGTTATCTTGAATTGGTAAACTTTTGCCATAAACATCAACGTTAGCGCTGTCACTTGGCGCATAAGTAAAGTTTAGTGATGAGCCTAAGCCATCAAATGGCGCTGGTAAAAAGTCAAATGCTTGCTGATAAACAACTTCAAAACCTTTTATGTCACCACCTTGGCCATTTATTTCAGTGGTTACAGGTACTTCACGGCGAATAATGCCATCAATATCAGGCAAGCCTTGCATGACAATACCGTTTTCAACAAATGACTCTATGTCCATTAAAAAGGCTGAAATACTTAATAAACCGCTGTCATTAAAATACCACTCAGCAGATAGGTTATAGTTAGTTGCGCGCCATGGTTCTAGATCAGGATTACCATTTTGGCGACCTTGTACTGCCACTAATAAGTCAGGGCTTACTCCAAGCTCAGCGGCAAGTACATCTCCGGCTCGGGTACGACCAACACTTATACCACCAGCAAGCTTTCCAATATCGAGCGTGGTCATTGTTTTACCGTAACCTGCACGTAGGATCACATCTTCGGTTAGGTTTAAATTAAAGTTCATTGATGGTAAAAAATCTGAGTAATCTCTGTTTAGCCATTTTTCACCGGTTTTCTCACTGGCAGTACACAACGAACAAGGACGCGCAGAGCCTAGTTGATTTTGCAGCATGTCGAGTTCGGTTTTAATATATTGTGCGCCGATATTTGCGGTATAGCTCAAATCACCCAATTCACCAGCAAAGTTTGCTTTAAAGTAAGCTGTTTGAGTTTGTTCTTTTACTTGGTAAGTACGTGACGGATTAGCTAATCGTTTGTTACCCGGGTAAATTGCATTTTGAAATGCCATTGGATCGTCCATTACTTTAGGATCGATTAAGTAAAAACTATGCCCAGTGCCACCTGGCCCTAAACCATTGACTTGGTTGACCCAACCATCGGGCATATCACTAAAGAAGTTAGTTTTCCCTATGGTTAAATCACCACCTGCTACGCTATTTTCACCGTCGCCATTGGTATCACCTAATGATGCGCCGGAATCTTTCCACATCACATCGGCACTAATATTGCCGGTGGTAAATGGTGCAACGAGAATATAGGTTTCGCGCTCTACGTCTCGTTTTGATGCCCGCAGACCAAAATCAAGATTCTGTAGGTGATCTGTCTCAAAGGCATAATGGCCATCAATACGGGCAACATCAAGTGTGGCTTGTTCTTCAAAGTTATTTTCAGAGTAGGTTGAAACGAGATTATATTGGCTTATATCATTACCAAAGCCTTCTGCAAAACCAAGGGTTAAATATTCGCCGCTGCGAGAAAAGCTCACATCAACTTCTTCTGGGCCATAGCCATTGGGGTTAACTGGCGTAATACCATCACCATGATTTTTTAATAAACCATGTTGTGCGCCTGAGGTTAAAAAGCCGTGGGCCACATTTTCAGTATGGCTTCGCTCTGCAGAGCCATGAATATACCTAAATTCACCAGAGAGTGGGCCATCACCTTGGTATTCGAATAAAAAGCTAGCATTGGTTGATTCACGGTCGTTAGTTAAACTTTCAGAGTAGGCGCTTACCCGACGAACTTTTAAGTTAGCATCGTTGACTGTGTATATTTGTCCGCCCCGATCATTATCTAAGCGAGGAATAAAGTTATCAGAATACGCCCAAATAGAACCACGGGCATTATCAACCATCACCCCTTGCTTACGATCGGCGTCATCCATTTTTGTATAAAACAAGTCACCAGTAAAAGTTAGTGTGTCGGCAATTTGATATTGAATGGTAGTGTTTAGGCCAAGGCGATCACGCTCTGTTTCTCGGTCCATCACGCCATAAAAACGTTGGCTGTAAAAGCTGTCGTTAAAATCGCCATCACCGTTAAAATCGCGGTCGGTTTCATTTTGCACTTCTGAAGAGGTTAAAATTGTGCCATTACGGTAATTCGCTAAGGTGCTTTCGTCATAAGCGGCAGTAACAATAATGCCAAATTTGTCATTGTTATATCCGGCAAAGGCTACCAGTTTAGGGTCGGTTTGCTCTGATAAACTACCACGGGTTGCTTCTCCTGTGAGTGAGAAGGTTGTGCCTTGGTCAAGATCAAATGGTCTACGTGTTTTTAAATCTAAAGTACCTGAAATGCCACCGGCCAAGGTGTCGGCTTGAGGTGATTTAAGCACATCAATCCCTGATAGCAGCGCCGCTGGGACATCAGTGAAGTCTGGTTGTAATGTTGTAATTGAACCTGCACTTAAGAATTGTTCGCCATTGAGCAAAGTGGTTACTTGCGGCATACCGCGAACGTTAATGGTTGAGCCCTCACCCGCAGAGCGGCGAATTTGTATGCCTGGGATACGTTGCAGCGTATCGGCAATGGTTACATCAGGCAATTTACCAATATCTTCCGCGGTAATAGAATCCATTACTCCAGTACTAAAGCGTTTGTTGTTAATATCTTGTTTGTTACTGGCGGCAATACCGCGCACTTCAATAGTTTCTATGTCGTCATTTGCTGTCTGTGCTTGGTCTGCGGCAAAAACGCCAAAGCTGGTATAGCCACATACAATAGCGGCGACGGTTTTTGCTATTAGGCTCCTATTTAAAGTGGGTTGGTGACGGTTTTTAATGCTCATGCTGATATACCTCATCCTGTAGATTTAAAAGTTAATTATTATTTCCTGTTAATTTGTAACAGGTATTGACTACTTGCCTGTTATTAATTAACATCACTTTCAAACAAAATGCAATAACAATTACATTAACATTTGATAATTTTTTGATTTTTAATCCAACGTTGCTATCTAAGGTAATGATTTAAAATAAGAGTTTTATTTATGGAAAAGTTAGCCATGAAACGCGCCGCAAAAATTTATACTATGAATAAAGGCTTAGGCAACAGCGAAACGATCATACAAGGTGATTGCAATGTTGCTAAGCAGCAGGTGAGTCTTCCTTGTGCGTGTATTTATCAAACGCGTTTAGATAATAACATTGCATGGATGGCTGAGTTCGCCAAACAAAGTCAGGTGGAGTTTTCACCGCATGGTAAAACCACCATGGCACCGGATATTTTTAAAAAGCAATTAAATGCAGGTGCTTACGCGATCACCATTGCAACTGTGCAACAAGCAGTGGTAGCAGCACAAGCTGGCGCTAAGCGCATTATCATGGCGAACCAATTAGTTGGTAAAGCCAACATGCAGCAGCTTAGCTATTTATTAAAACAGTATCAGGTTGATTTTTATTGTTTAGTGGATGATGTTAGCAATGTAACAAGCCTTGGTGAGTTCTTTAGTAAGCAAGGCATACAAGTTAAATTATTTATTGAGTTAGGTGTGCCAGGTGGACGTTGTGGTGTAGTTGATGAAAAAAAGCTCCAACAATTGGTTGCGCATATTAAGCAGTTTTCTTCATTACAGCTTGCGGGCATTGAAGTGTATGAAGGAGTGTTGAGTACACAAAGTGAAGTGACTGCATTTTTAACGGATGCGGTAACAACATGTAAAGAGTTGATTGAGCAGCAGGCTTTTGCCACAGAACAAGTAATTATTACCGCAGGTGGCTCAGCGTGGTACGACTTAGTCTGCGATGCTTTTGCACCTAGTAACATGCTCGATAACATGGTGCCTGTGATCCGCCCTGGCTGTTATGTCGCTCATGATCAAGGGATTTATGGCCATGCGCAGCAACAGATTCTAGCGCGTAATCCGTTGGCGTGTAATATTGGTAGCGATTTACAATCATGTTTAGAGGTTTGGGCATATGTACAGTCATTGCCAGAACCGGGACGAGCAATTATTGGTATGGGTAAGCGCGATGTGGCATTTGATGCCGGGCTACCTATTGCGAATTTACATATTGACCAACACGGTGTTGTTACTAAAGCAGGTGCTGATTGGCAAGTTGAAAAAATAATGGATCAGCATGCCATGCTGCGTGTTGATCAAAATAGCCACTTAAAAGTCGGTGATATTATTGCCTTTGGGACTTCACATCCTTGCCTGACATTTGATAAATGGCGTTATATTAATGTTATCGATGATAATTATAACGTTGTTGGTATCTTTGATACGTATTTTTAGGAGAGTAGTTAATTGGATATTGTTTCACGAATTAAAGAGCGTTTAGGCCATTTACGGCAATCAGAGCAACTCGTTGCACAATTAATTTTAGCCGATCTGCAATATGCAGCATCGGCAAGTATAAGTGATTTAGCACAGCGCGCAAAAGTCAGTCACGCATCTATCACTCGGCTAGCAAAAGCGCTGGGCTGCGATAATGTGCGTGATATGAAACTACAGCTTGCACAATCACTTGCAGTAGGAGAGCGCTTTATTAGTGAAAATGCCTCTGTACGTGAAGATATTCCAGCTATATACAAAGCAATACACGATATTCTCGATATTAATGCCGGATTAATTGAACAGTCGCAGATTGAAGAAGCAGCTCGCTGTATTGCTGAAAGCCGTCATACGTTAATTTTTGGCGTTGGTGGGGGTAGCTCTGTAGTTGCACAAGAATGCCATAACCGCTTGTTTCGACTGGATGTACTCAGTAACGCTTACAGTGATCCGGTGATGATGAGAATGACTGCCGCCAGTGTTGATATCAGTGATGTGGTGGTGGTGTTATCGCTTACAGGCTTAGCAAATGACTTAATTGATGCGGCAAATATTGCCAAAGATTATGGCGCTAAAGTGATTGCGGTTTGCCCAGAGAGTGCGCTTGCTGATATCGCAACGATTCACTTACCAATTAAAACTAACGAATCAGATTACATTTTTACGCCCAGTACAGGCCGTTACGCGATGCTTGCTGCAGTAGACATATTGGCAAGTGAAGTGGCTATTTTAACGCAGAAAAAATCTCGCGAAAAACTTCGTCGCATCAAACATGAGTTAGATGAGTATCGTCAAGGACCAGACAGAGCACCACTAGGAGATTAATGATGCGGCACGATATCTCGCAATCAGCAGACACAATCATTTATCAAGCAAAAGTATTTGATGGTTTAGGCAATGCGCCTCAGTACATGGATGTCGCAATTAAAGGTGAACATATTGTCGCACTCGGCGAGTTATCACAGTGGCAGGCAACACACACAATAATGGCCAATGGATTATGCCTAGCCCCGGGGTTTATCGATGTACACACCCATGATGATCTTGAGTTGTTAAGAAACCCAGCGATGGCAGCGAAAATAAGTCAAGGGGTGACAACGGTGATCACCGGTAATTGTGGGATCAGCGCGGCGCCGGCAAAACTAACTGCAGATGCGCCGGATCCAATGAATCTGCTGGGTGAAAAAGCAGAGTTTACTTTTGCACAGATGCGCGATTATATCGATGCATTTAATGTACAAAAAGCCAATGTGAATGTTGCCGCATTGGTAGGGCATACCACATTGCGCAATAACGTTATGGATGACTTATTACGTCCAGCGACGCTTGACGAAATTGCCGCGATGCAATTGCAATTGGATGAAGCCATAACCCAAGGTGCCCTCGGTTTGAGCACTGGGCTTGCCTATCGCAATGCACAGTGTGCACCTGAACAAGAGGTACAGGCATTTGGCGCTATCTTACAAAAGCATGATGCTTTATATACCACCCATTTACGCACCGAGTTTGATGCCGTGCTTGAGGCGATGGATGAAGCGTTTGCTATGGAGCAAAAGTTTGGCATTAAAGTGATTATTTCCCACTTGAAGTGTGCAGGTAAAAATAACTGGGGACGCGCCCCAGAGCTGTTAGCAAAATTTGCAGCACAAGGCGAGCACTCAAAATGTAGTTGCGACGCATACCCGTATGCGGCCAGCTCCAGTACCTTAGATTTGAACCAAGTGACTGACGACTTCGATATTTTTATCACTTGGTCTGATGCCCACCCTGCAATGGCCGAGCAATTACTTGCTGATATTGCTAAACAATGGGACGTCAGTTTGCTGGATGCTGCTGAAAAACTGCAGCCAGCTGGTGCTGTGTACCATGGGTTAAATGAAGACGATGTAAACACTATTTTAGCGTTTGATAAAACCATGATTGGTTCAGATGGTTTACCGTGCGATCCACACCCACACCCTCGGTTATGGGGCTCATTTCCCCGAGTGCTGGGTCATTACAGCCGTGAACAAGGAATTTTTTCATTAGCAACTGCGATTCATAAAATGACAGGCTTAAGCGCGGCTAACTATCGGTTGGCAAATCGTGGAGTGATCAAAGTAGGCAACTTTGCCGATTTGGTGTTATTTGATGCCAATGAGATTATTGATAACGCAACATTTGTTGATCCAGAGCTGGCGGCTTCAGGAATTCATCGTGTCTGGACCAATGGCCAAGCAACCCTTATAGATAAACATATTCTACCTGCATATTCAGGTAAATTTTTAACATCCCTAGGAGCAAGTAAAGATGATTAGACGAATTGGTATTGAAGGCGGTAAAGGTACCGGTGGTCAGCACTTACCGTTTGCACGCGCAGTAGAAGCGGGTGGTTGGCTGATGGTATCTGGACAAACCCCAATGAAAGATGGAGAAGTGGTTGAAGGGGGGATTATTGAGCAATCAACACTGGCGATTGAAAATTGCCTCGAGATTATGAAAGAGGCCGGTTATGAGCTCAAAGATGTGGTGCATGTTACTGTTATTTTAACTGATTCTCGTTACTTTCAGTCGTTTAATAAAGTGTTTAAAGAGTATTTTGGCGCTAATCCACCGGCACGTATTTGTGCGGTCGCGGATTTAGTCGTCGATTGTAAAGTTGAGGTGGATGTTACTTGTTATAAGGCACCTTAAGATTTTGTCAGTAGCTGAATGACAGCGCTGACATTTACACCTAAGAGCACACAAAATAATAACCGCTCTTAGGTCAGAATAATAACTAACATCAACCACGTAATTAATAATTAGAAGTGCTGTTACAAAGCGCAGCGTGGATTGGTGGAGCAGGGTGTCTTATGAAGTGGCAATTATTAATGGCCTTTTTAGGCTACTTAGGATTTATGATTTGGTTTGGTTGGTGGGTAAGCCGAAATTCTAAAGGTGGCGATGACTTTTTACTGGGGGGACGTAATTTACCGTTTTTTCTTACGTTAGGTACTACAGTTGCCACTATGGTAGGAACAGGATCATCAATGGGGGCTGTGGGATTTGCTTATTTAAATGGCTGGGCTGGGATGATCTATGGCCTTGGTGGTGCTGCGGGAATTTTATTATTAGCAAAATTATTTGCGCCAGTGCGTGAACACCAATTCATGACTATGAGTGAAGAAGTATCATACTATGTGGGAGCACATCCACTCGTTAAGAATACCATCGCAATATTTATTTTTGTCGCCAGTATTGGTTGGTTAGGAGCGCATATTCTGGGCGGTGGTATGTATTTAGCATGGCTTACTGGGTTATCGCCATTTTCGGCAAAACTTATTATTGCACTGGGCTTTAGTATTTACGTGGTGATTGGCGGTTATGTTGCTGTGGTATGGACCGACTCTATTCAAGCATTGGTGTTATTTGTTGGCTTTTTCTTGATGGCTGGGGTCGCTCTTTATGAAGTGGGTGGCTTGGCTGATATGGCCAATGCGCAACCTGCGCTTAACCAAAGCTTTTTATCATTGGATAAAATAGGTGCAGTGCATGGCTTATCATTATTTTTCGCGGTGTTAATAGGCGTCTTGGTTGCGCCATCATTTCGCCAACGTATTTATTCTGGCAAGCATGTTAAAAGTATTCGTCAATCGTTTTATTTATCGGGTGGCTTGTATTTAGTATTTGCCATAGTACCTGCCATCATCGGTATGGCAGCTTATGCACTGAATCCTGCTTTAGAGAACAGTGCATTTTCTTTCCCTTTTATGGCGTTTGAATTATTACCTTTTGGCTTGGCAGCGCTGGTTATTATTGCTGGCCTTTCAGCCACGATTTCCAGTGCTAGCTCAGATGCGATTGCAGCTGTGAGTGTATTAATACGTGATCTGTATAGTTTAGTATTCAAACGAATGCCCCACGCTAAAGATGTTGTATTACTTTCGCGGATGGGCTTAGTGATGACGATAGGCATTGCGTTATTATTGGCGTTATTAACTAACGATGTGATTGGTTACATTACAAATATGATCGCCACTTTAATGTCGGGTCTATGTGTATGCGTGTTATTTGGTCATTTTTGGCCACGCTTTAATTGGCAGGGGGCCATTACTGCTTTATTGGTTTCGCTGTTGGTTTCGTTGGCGATTATTTTAACGCCAAATTGGCTGGCTTATTGGAGTAACCCAATTATTCCGGCCACTTTAGGCTCCGCTTTATTAGCTGCTATGGTAACTTTGTTTACCCCAGTTCAAGTGTGCACATCTGCACAAGCATTAGCTATTTTAAAAGCTCAACGCGAGGAAATGCAACATGATTAAGATTGCATTTTTTGGTGAAGCGATGCATGAACTATCTACAAATCAAGAGCTTAATTTTGGGGGGGACACCTACAATACGGCAGTTTACTTTAAACGTCTTATGGGAGAACAGGTGCATGTTTATTTTATATCTGCCATTGGTAGCGACGAACTAAGTAAGCAAGCTAAGGCTAGGTGGCAGCAGCAAGCGCTTAAACTCGATTTTTTACAATATGCAACAAATCATACTTTAGGCGCTTATGGTATTACGCTTGATGCTAATGGCGAGCGAGTTTTTCATTATGATCGAAAAAATAGCGCTGCCAGAGAGTATTTTAAGCTTGATACTCAACATCAATTCTTAGCTGCATTGCAGCAGCAACAGTTTGATTACCTTTATTTTTCAGCTATAAGTTTAGCAATTTATGATGACCCAACTAAACAGCTATTAATGACTGCTATTGCACAGTTTAAGCAAGCTGGTGGCATCGTTATTTTTGATAGTAATTATCGCCAAGTGCTTTGGCAAAGTAATATGCAAGCACACTATTGGTTTCGCCAAGCCTTTTTAGTTGCAGATATCATTTTTGTTACCAACGACGATCACTTTGGTGTGTTTGGTGATTGTGAACAACAGCAGTTGGTCGACTTTTATCGGGCATACCCACAAGCGTTGCGAGTGATTAAGCAAGGACTGGATGACACCATTGTGTTACAGCAACAAACAATTAATTACTATCCAGTAACCGCAGTCGCGAAGGTAATTGATACTACCGCGGCTGGAGATGCGTTTGCAGCGGGTTTTTTAGCTGAACAAATATTAGCGAGTCCTTGTGCAATTGCAGTGCAGACTGCCCAGCAACTTGCGGCTCAAGTGATCACCGCCGCAGGGGCAATTGTCGCTACAACAGTGACTCTCAAAGCAAGCAAACAACAGGAATTAAACAATGCATAAAATTATTCATTTTATGATGGGGGCAATGCTACTGAGCAGCTCTTGTTATGCTTTTTCTGCGCCCGCCACCGAAGCGCTGATGCCAATGCCTAAAGAGGTGCAAGCATTGGCTGGGAGTACTACCTTTGAAGCAACTCTTAAGGTATTTATACCTAAAACGCAGCACGCTATCGTCCTGCCTTTATTAAATAGTTCGTTGTTTGCTACCCAATTTCAGCATCTACAAGTTACGCCAAGAGTGGCTGCGCAATTACACATTAATATCACGCAAACAGTGAGCGAGTTACCTTATTTAAATATGGATGAAAGTTACACGCTAACTATTGCAGATAATAAAATTGACCTAACGAGTGCTAATCAATACGGCATGCTTAGAGGATTGGCGACTTTATCGCAGCTATTATTTAGTGCTAAGCAGCCGCTACAAGTTAATAATCTAATTATTACGGATGAACCAACTTATCCGTGGCGTGGTTTATTATTTGATGGCGTGCGTCACTTTTTGCCAATTGCAGATGTAAAACGGACATTACGTGGCTTGGCTTCAGCCAAGTTTAATGTGTTTCACTGGCACTTAACCGATGATCAGGGCTGGCGAATTGAGCTAAATAGTTACCCTAAACTACACCAGCAGGCATCCGATGGTCTTTATTATACTCAAGCACAAATTAAAGAGGTGGTTAGCTATGCGGCAAAGTTAGGTATTCGGATGGTGCCAGAGTTTGACGTTCCGGGTCATGCCAGCGCGATTATACTTGCGTATCCTGAACTTGGTAGCGGAACTCAATTAACTCAGATGGAGCGACGTTGGGGCGTATTTAAACCGTTACTGGATCCAAGCAACCCTGAGGTTTATAAATTTGTTGATGCAGTAGTCGCCGAGCTTGCGGGTTTGTTTCCTGATCCGTATTTGCATATTGGTGGCGATGAAATTGATGATACTGATTGGCAAGCCAATAGTCATATTCAAGCTTATATGCATAAGCAAAAACTGGCTGATAGCCATGCATTACACGCCTACTTCAATCAACGGGTTGCTAAAATATTAGCAAAATACAATAAGAAAATGATTGGTTGGGATGAGGTATTACATCCTAATTTGCCTAACAACACCTTAGTGCAATCATGGCGTGGTCATCATTCATTGGCGGCGATCACTGAGGCCGGTTTTGATGGTTTGTTATCAAGCGGGTTTTATATTGATCAGCCGCAGTGGACGAGCTATCACTATCGTAATCATCCGCTGCCGCCGGCGAAACCCGCAGTAACGGCGAAGACAGTAATCGGACATGTTGATTTTACCCTCACACGCATAAAAGGCAGCGCGGTGACTGGCGATATTACTGTCTTTGCAAGTGATCAGTCTCGTATGCAAGCAATTGTCAACATCGCGGGTAAAGGGGCATTCATCACTGATAAAGTGACTAAAATAGCGAATAACTATCAGGTGCTTATTGATACTTGGCTTGGGCCAACTCAGCTGACATTTAGTTTAACGCAGGCTAGCAAAGATCCCGCATTCGTGGGTAATACTCCTTATGTGTTTAGGGCAAATGTCGGTGGTGAGATACCTCTGGTGCAGTTGAACCAACAACTAAAACATCAGCAGCAACGAGCCAAGCTAGGTAATGTATTGGGTGGTGAAGCAACTATTTGGGCTGAGCTTATCACCTCTGATAATTTAGATACGCGTATTTGGCCAAGACTCTATGCAATAGGAGAACGTTTTTGGTCACCTACTAGCTTAACGGATGAGCGCAGCATGTACACTCGGCTTGCGCTAATGGACCAATACGCCGATGAACAGTTAGGCTTACTACATCAACAGCAGTTTATTCAACGTTTAGAGCAGCTACCAGAGGTTTCAAGCAGTGCGCTTAACGCGTTACTTACTTTTAGTCAGCTGATAGAGCCCGCACACTATTACACGTTGCATCATTTAGCGTTTCTAAGCGATGATTACCATCAGTTAGCGCCACTGGATAAATTAGTGGATGTTTTACCGGTAGAGAGTTTAACCTTAAAACAATTTGATTATGCGGTGGATGATTACCAACAACAATGTGATCGCCAAAAACTTACCGCATTGCAAAGTCAGCTAGTAATGTGGCAGCAAGTACTTACTAATAATCCGCAGGTATTTTTAGCGGTTAATGAGTGGCAAGCAAGCTATTTGGCAATTGTTGATGCTCTGCAAAATAAAGATGCGTTAAGTGAGTCGCAAGTTATCGAGATCAATCATGGTACGATTGCGCAAGTTATCGCATCAATTAACCGATTAAAACAGGCGCGTTTAAGTTGCAGTAATTAATTTACTGCTTGGATCAAATTAAATGCCCTGTTAAGGGCATTTATTACTGTCGAGTCCGTTAATTACTCGGCATCAAAAATAACTCTCGTACATTGCAACGTGGGTTTGCCTCTATAGCAAATAGTACCGCCTCGGCTACATCATTTGGGTCAAGTTTGTCGGGTTTTGCTTCATCAAAAAAAGGCGTATTGACCATGCCTGGGGCAATAGTGGTGCAGCGTCCTTGCCATGGCTTCATTTCTTCAGCTAAGTTTTGTCCAAAACCGTAAGCAAACCATTTTGTTGCGCCATAAACAGAGCCTTTAAGGGCAATCCGTCCTGCGGCTGAGCTGGTTAAAATAAAGTGTCCTGTGGTTTTTCTTAGGTGTGGCAGAGTGAGTTTTGCGGTGTAAAGCAGTGCATTGATATTAATATCAATCATTGTTTGCCATTGCTCAGGATCGCCCTCTTCAACACCTGGCGTTTGAACACCCATACCGGCATTGGCAAATGCAACATCAAGGCGGCCAAAGTGTTTTATACCTGTATTAACTACGTTTTCAAGCGATGAAAAATCAGTGGCATCTGCGCAAACTGCTAATGCGTTATCAGCCCCGAACTCTTCAACCAGCGCATTAAGTTTGTCTTCACTGCGAGCGGTCAAAATTACTTTATGACCGTTTGCGACTAAGGTTTTTGCTGTTGCTTCACCAATACCACTGGAAGCGCCTGTAATAAGTACAACTTTTTCTTTACTCATGACTTGCTCCTCGATTAAATCTGAGACTAGATTTGATACTCTTAGTGGTAATGGTAACAGTGAAGGATTAACCTCCATTGAATGCTTATTACACCAACTTGCTGGTTTGATTTAACTATATGATTTTTAATTGTTTTTAAAGATTAAAATAAAAAGTTAGGTTTATATTTATTATGCTATATAATCGCGCGGTTTCGCTTTGAGGCCAGCTTATTTTTTAGCAGGCTACAAATCGCAAATGTTTATAGCAGCTCACACTTATTGGCTTATAACAATGTGGTTTTAACCTTGTGTAAGCTATGTTAAACCTTGCTCAATTGCAGCAATTACTTAGTGGAAATAAACAGTGAAAGATAAGTTATTAGTGTTTTGGCAAAATCATTCAGAAACCATAATGACTCTAGGTTATAAACTGATTCTAGCGTTGGCTATTGTTATAGCTGGTGCTCTAATTGCGCGCTCTGTTAAAAGAGCGATCCAAAACTCTAAGTCGCCTCTTAAGAAAATGGATAAAACCTTACTACCAATTTTATCGAGTGTGCTGGGCTACTTGGTGTATATCATTGCAGGGTTGTTTATTTTAGATATTTTTGGTGTTAATACAGCCAGTTTAATAGCACTTATGGGGGCGGCTGGCCTTGCGATTGGCCTTGCGTTAAAGAATACCCTCAGTAATATTGCCGCAGGTATTATGTTATTAATACTTAGGCCATTTAAAGTTGGTGACTTTGTTGATGCCAGTGGCACAACGGGTACTGTGAGTGAAATTAACCTCTTTACAACTATTTTTAAAACCAATGATGGCCTATATATCGCTTCGCCAAATGGCAAAGTGTGGGGTGGTAATATTAAAAATTTCACTCGCAATGGTAAAAGACGCATGGATATTGTAGTAGGTATTTCGTTTGCTGACTCAATAGATGATGGCTTAAATGTACTTAAACAAATAGCCGCATCAGAAAGCCGATTATTAGCGGATCCAGCACCTAAGGTGATGGTGACATCGATAGCTGAAAGCTCAGTGAATATTCAATTACGTGCGTGGACAGTTAACGGTGATTATTGGCAAACAGTCTGGGATCTTAATAAACGCGTAAAAGAGTCTATTGAGCAAGCAGGGCTGACAATTCCATTTCCGCAGCGTACGTTACATATATCGGAGTCGATGGCATCGGCAATAACCGTTAACAAGGATGTGTAAATAACAGATAGTGATTTAATATATTAAATAGCAATCTGTCAGCTTAACGCCAGTTAATTAATATTGACTGGCGTTTTCTTTTTGTGCTCATTGAAAACATGCTGATAAGTTCGTCTACTTGATCCCATTTTATCTGTTCTGTCAACGTATTAGCAGCGATTTAAACGTTATAGTAAATGCCTTTATGGTAGGTTACAAAAGCGAAGTGACTGCTGATAACATTATAAGGTTGTAAGCGATTGACGAATTTAACTCACTTAAGTAATTTATAAAACAGCACAGTACTTTGTAATTCGCCCGATGAACTAAGGGCAAACTGTGGTATTTCACCGGCTTCTATATAGCCTAATTTTTCATATAAAAGTGAGGCAATATCGCCTAAGCGGGTATCCAGTACCAGTAGCTTTAATTGTTGCTGCAGCGCACTTTTTTCAAGGGTATGCATAAGTTGTTTTGCAAATCCTTGGCCTTGGTATTGGCTATGTACCATTAGCTTTTCAACCTCACCGCGGTGAGCGCCATTAGCTTTTTGACACAGCGATAATTGCACTGCACCAATTACCTCAGATCCTTCGGTGATAACAAATAATTCGCGGCTATCATTTAATAAATCGCATTCAATACTGTGCCAGTAGTGATCTGCTTGTGCGCGCGTCAATGGCGCGATAAAACCAATCGATGCACCATTGTTAACGCTATCAACCAGTAAATGATTTAGCGATTGCTGATATCCCGCTAGTGAACTGATTTTATGTATTTGCGTATCTACAACGCTTGTATCTTGCATGGTTTATCCTTCTAATTGAAATGGATACACAGAGCCTAGGTGCAGATGTTGAGTTAATTCATCCAGCGCTTGCCAGCTTTCACGTAACAAGTTTGGATCTGCAAAATCATCATTACTAAGTTTGTCACGATAGTGCTTATTCGCCCAATCACATAGTTGTTGGTACTTACTATCGTTTAAAATAACCGCAGGATTGACTGCCGCGAGTTCTTGCTGATTTAGCGCTACACGTAAACGTAAGCAAGCAGGGCCACCACCATTTTGCATGCTTTGTTTTAAATCAAAAAATTGCACTTGATCAATTGGATTGTCTGCAAGGATCATTTCTTCAATATAACTGTTAACTGCCTGATTGTTTTTACATTCTTGTGGAGCAACCAGTAACATTTTGCCATTGTTTAAACTAACCAGTTGGCTATTAAATAAATAGCTAGTTACAGCATCTTGCACGCTTACTTTGGCTGTTGGCACCTCAATAATATGCAGTGTTTTGTCGCCAATATATGCATCTTTTATTTGTTGTAGGGCGATAGGCTGATTTAAGAAAGCTTGCTCGTGACAGAGTAATACATTGGCGTTACCCACCGCGATTACGTCATTATGGAACACCCCTTGATCAATCACCTCAGGGTTTTGTTGAATCATTAATTGGCTAGATGGTTTTAGCTGATGTAGTCGGCATATTGCTTGTGATGCTTCAAGTGTCTGCCTTGCAGGAAATTTAACTGGCTTAGGCAGTGCGCTGTTAAATGCGCTGGCACCATATACAAACAGCTCCAAACCTTGAACACCATGCTCGTCGCCTAAGCGAGTATGGTTAGCCGCGCCCTCATCACCAAAAAAACCTTGATCTGGCAAATGGGTATGATGACTAAAGTAGCCTTCGTTATTAAACATGGCTTTAAGTAATCGTGTTGTTGTTTGAGGCTCAAGGGAGCGATGAAATTTGTTATTCAAATTAGCAGCAGTAAAGTGAACTTTGCCATCAAGTGTGTCGGCTGATGGTGATACAGTGCCGGCATTGGCAGTCCACATTGATGATGCTGAATAACATGCGCGAACTAAAACAGGATCAGCTTTAAACGCTTTACTGATCACTTGTTCAGCAGTGCCTGTAAATCCTAAACGACGCAATACATTTATATCAGGGCGGGCATGTGGGGCAAATACCCCTTGAGTTAGTCCCAAGTCATGCATAGCTTTCATTTTCGCTAAGCCTTGCAGTACCGCCTCTTTTGGATTGGAGTAACTTGCCGCATTATTTAATGATGCTACGTTACCGTATGATAATCCCGCGTAGTTATGAGTCGGGCCTACAAGGCCATCAAAATTAACTTCTACAGCTGTCATAGTTATCCTGCAATTTTACTAATTTTAGTGTATTTAAACTATACAGAAAATAATCAGTAGTAGGTTAATTAAAATTAGCTAATTCTAGTTCTACGCTCTGCAAGTTTTGTTGCAAACGTTTTTGTGCTGCGAGTAGGTAGCTTTTTTGCTGTGCTATTTTTGCTTGTTGTTGACGCAGTGCTTTATAGATCACTCGTTTGGGTAAATCATAGTGCTCGGAGGCTTGGCTAATTGTTAATTGATGCACCGACAACTTTTTAAGCGCTTCATCTAAGTGCGGGTAGTTACTTAACATATTCACGCTCCTTTTCTGCGGTGGTGTGAGGATCATTGGCATGGTGAATATGCCAAATGCTTATATCTAAGCGCCATAGTAAATACAACATATGATAAATATTAGTCATAGCTCGCTCCCTGTAGACGAGGTAAATGAAGATAAAACTCAGATTAGTGAGTTACTCTTTTGTAAGGAAGATCTGTGCCAGTCTGAATAATTATTTTTAGTTAAAACAAATCAATAGCTTAAGGTTTTTTCGTTGTTGTATGATTGAGTATAAGCACTAATGTAGTGAAAAATAATGATGGCTTTGCACTTTGCTGGAGCAGAAGGGGAATTATTGCGCGTTCAGATGAGCGCGCAATAATATTAAGTAAGTTTAAAACCCTTCAAGTACCAGCTTACCGCGTGATTGATGAGATTCTAATATTGCGTGCGCTTTGAGCAGGTTTTCTATATTAATTTTCCCTAAATGTTGGCCTAAGGTAGTTTTAATGATGCCGTTATCAACTAGCTCTGCTAATTCAGTAAGTAACTGATGTTGCGCTATCATATCGTCAGTTTGGAACATTGAACGAGTATACATAAACTCCCAATGCAGTGAGATACTCTTACGCTTGAGCGCTAAAATATCAAAACTTGCTGGGTCGTCTATTAAAGCTAATTTACCTTGTGGTTTGATCACTTTAATAATTTCATCAAGATGTTGATCGGTATGAGTGAGGCTAATTACATAATCAAATTCAGCAAGATTATGCTCTGTTCGTTGTGCATCTAAGCTTTGTGAGTGATCAAGCACTTGATCAACACCTAGCGCATTTAACCAGCTAACGCTATCTACGCGTGATGCTGTGCCTATCACCGTTAAGTTGGTTAGCTGTTTGGCCAACTGCACTAAAATTGAGCCAACACCGCCTGCGGCACCAATAACTAATAATGAAGCTGGTTTTGCATTGTTGGAACGTGATATTTGCAAACGATCAAACAGTAATTCCCAGGCTGTAATACTGGTTAGCGGTAACGCAGCAGCTTGGGCATTGTTCAAGGTAGTAGGCGCACGGCCAACAATACGTTCATCAACTAGTTGAAATTCAGCATTACTGCCTGAGCGAGTTAAATCACCAGCGTAATAAACCCGGTCGCCCAGATTAAATAAACTTACTTTATCACCAACAGCTTTTACGATCCCAACAGCGTCCCAACCAATGACTTTATGACCTTGTTCAGGGCTAACATTTGCGCGGATCTTCGCATCGACAGGATTAACTGAAATTGCTTTTACTTCGACCAATAAATCGTGACCGGATGCTGTTGGAATAGGTAACTCGATGGCTTCGAAAGAATGATTGCTAAGTGTTTTGGTTGCTGTTTGGTATCCAATGGCTTTCATGAGTTGCTCCGTTAAATTGTTTTGCTGCACCCACTATAACGCAGTTTTATAATAGAAAAAGAGTGGGGTATATATACACGAATCGCTCTCAAAATTTTTGATAATTAACTTAAGTCAGTATTGAGTTTATCAAGTAAAGTAATTAGTTGTGTGGCTTCTTGCTGCGTAATAGATGGAAAACGGCAACGAATTTGCTCAGGGATATTCGCTGCTTGTTGTTGCAGCTGTATGCCTTGTTTGTGTAACTTTACGACTCGCTTACGTTTATCTGTTTCATCTTTAACCACGGCTAATAAGCTTTTATCGGTCATTTTTTTCAAAATTTGTGTCATGGCGCCGCCATCTATTGCGGTTTTTTCCAGCAGCTGTGCAATACTGATCTCATCTTCTTCCCAGAGCGCCATCATCACCACATACTGTGGATAGGTCAGTTCAAGTTCGTTTAGTGCATCTCGATAGGCACGTACCACTGAATTGGAGGCCATATACAGACGATGACAAATTTGATTATCTAATTTCAATTGTGGATATTTCATAGTAGCTCTCGAATGATGACACTGCATTTTAATTTGCATGCAAAATATTTGCAATGATCAATAAACTACTTTATTATTTTGCATGCAAAATAAATTTAGTCCCAACCTTAAATAAGGAAAACATTATGAAAGAATTACTACAAGTCGCTTACACAGCTAAAGCAACTGCAACGGGTGGCCGCGAGGGCACTGCAAAATCAGACGATGGCCGTTTAGATGTGGCACTTTCAACTCCAAAAGGGTTAGGTGGCGATGATGGTCAAGGCACTAACCCTGAGCAGTTGTTTGCAGCGGGTTATGCAGCGTGTTTTATTGGCGCATTAAAATTAGTTGCAGGCCAAGCTAAAGTTAAGTTATCTGCTGATACCCGCATTGATTCAGAAGTATCGATTGGTCCAATCGAAGGTGGTTTCGGTATCGCTGTAAAATTAGCTGTTTTTGTCGGTGATGTAGATAAAGACACCGCAGAAGCGTTAGTGGCTAAAGCACACGAAGTTTGCCCATATTCAAATGCTACTCGTGGTAATATCGCAATTGAATTGTCGGTTATCTAACTTATTGTAAATTTAATAATTTATATTTTTAAAGGCGCATTTTTATTTTAAATGCGCCTTTTTTGTGGCTTTTATTTATAACCATGAGCTTTTTAGAGCGCCATTTATAACCAAGAAGCGCAATTGTGATAATCTGTACTAAAATTTGTAATCCTTAGTTTGCGCTACCCGACAATCAATATCCTCACTTATATCATTGTATATTAATACTATTTCAGTATGTTAAACCATGTATGTCATTGCCAAGCATTAACACAAATAGTTCAGTAATGATCAACTCTATGTCTAAATTGGCTTTGTTATCGGGAAAGTTTATTAACCACTGGTTAGGTTGAGTGGTCTAGGAATATCCATTAATACGGTTTTTTTCAACAAAATTGATTAACTTATGAATAATTGAACTAGAATGTAAACGTAGTTTTAATTCGAGGATAAGTGGAATGCGGCAATTAGCGTTGGCGAAAAAGTTACTATGGCTTACTTTAGGTAGTATTTTTATCACCGTTGTAGTGCTATCGAGTGTGCTTTGGTGGCAATTATCAAGCAGCAATAAAGTGTTATCAGCACAAGCTGAAAAATTGATAGTTACAGAGGTAGAAGAAAAGCTCACCAGTAATGCTGCAGTGTACGGTGAAAAAATCGCAGGGTTTATCAACGAAGCATATCGAGTGCCTTTTTCACTCGCTGCGATACTTGGTAATGAATCGGCTAAAGATGCTTTAACACGTGATTCGGTGGTACAGCTTAATCGCTCTATTATAGAAGGTAATTCGATACTTTCTTCAATCTACTCGCAATTTGAAGCTAATGGTTTTGATGGTAACGATCAACAATATAAAAGTGGTTTTGATCATTCAGTCGCAGGCCAAGGCACCTTAGAGATTTACTTCACTCGCAGCCGTGAAGGTGTGATTGAACAGCAAGTTGTTGAAGATGCAGCAGAAAAATACGTTACGACTTTAAACGAATTTGGTCAACGTGAGGCTGAGTGGTACTTATGTGCTAAAGACACTAAAAAACCGTGCATTATGGAACCCTACTTGTACGAAATCTCCCCCGGCAATTCGGAAATGATGACATCTTTGACTGTGCCAATACTGCGCGACGGTAAGTTTATTGGCCTCAGTGGCGTTGATATTACACTGCCAGTTTTTCAAACTATGACCGAGCAGTTATCAAAAGAATTATATAATGGTCAGGCGCGAGTTACCTTATTAAGTTCGATGGATTTAATTGTGGGTAGCAGTCATAACAAAGACAAACTTGGTCGTCCGCTAAAAGAAGCAGTCTCTGCCTCGGTGTTAAAAAATTATACTAGTTTGAAAGAAAGCTCTGGAGTACAAAAGAGCGAAAATGAATATTTAGTCAATTACCCAATAGATATTAAACTTGCTGGTCGTCAGTGGACTTTGCTAGTAGAAGTACCTGCAGAGCTTGCACTACAAGGACCACAGCAGCTCAGTGCAAGTATGCAAGATAATGCCAACACTCTTGGTGGGTTAATTTTAATATCTGGGTTAGTGATTGCTGGCGCTGCATTTATTATTATGACTTTAGTTGTCAAAAGCATCGTGGCGCCGCTGCAACAAATTCAGTTACGGGTTGATAATTTAGCCAGTAGTGAAGGGGATTTAACACAAACGTTAACGGTTGACACTCATGCAGAGTTAATTGCGCTCGCTGTTGGGTTTAATGCGTTTTTGGAAAAGTTACGTGATTTAATTGCGCAATTAAAAGATGTATCAGGGCAAACTAAGGAGCAGGCACAAATTGCCGCACATGTAGCCGTTGATACTAAGCAAAATGTGCAAGCTCAGTTTCAAGAAATTGAAAGTGTCGTAACGGCAATGAATGAAATGAGTGCCACTGCACTTGAAGTTGCCCGTGCTTCAGAGCAATCAGCGCAGCAAGCGGATGAAATTAATTCATTAGTGGTCAGTAGCGAAGCGAGTTTATCGTCTGCGGTATCACAAGTGAAAACTATGTCTGAAGAAATAAAGCAAGCCAATCAAGCCGTAGCCAAAGTGGCGGCGCGTAGTAACGATATTACACAAATTTTAGATGTGATCCGCACTATTTCAGAGCAAACTAATTTACTCGCACTTAATGCTGCGATTGAGGCAGCTCGCGCTGGTGAACAGGGGCGAGGCTTTGCTGTCGTAGCCGATGAAGTGCGTGCTCTGGCATCTAAAACTCGTGCGTCAACAGATGACATTAGTGGCTTAATTGACAACTTACAGCTTGAAGTGGGTAATGCCTCAACAGTGATTGAAAAAGGAGTTGTGCGAGCACAAACTGCAGTTGATGAAACTACCGTTGCTTTTGATGCTTTACACAGTGTGGTAATTAAAGTGGAAGAGATAACTAATCAGATCACCCAAATAGCGACGGCTGCAGAGGAGCAAAGTTCTGTAACTGAAGAAATTAATCGTAATTTAACGTTGATCTCCGATGCTGCATCACAACTTGCTGATTTATCAACTCAAGCTGGCGATGGTAGTCAAATGCTCAATCAGCTTGTTGCACAACAAGACGATGAATTGAATAAATTGAAAACATAATACCTCCAATGTGATTAACTTGGTTCTGTATAAAACCGGTATAACTTAACCTGTCGCTCACAAACTAGCCACGCCACTTCGGCGTGGTTAGTTTGAGTTACATTATCAACTCTAAACTAGGTCCACCCCTAATTCAGCTGTCAAAATAATACAAACCAAAGAGCGGCAAAATATTTCAACGCGCTACCTCTTTCAAATTAGGTATGGCTTTTATACGTAAATCATCAGTCCAGCAAATCGATTTACTCGACTATTTTTATGCCGTTTCTATTTAAAAATAACCTGTTTGTTACTGCGAGTGTAAATACGTTTTTCAGGTTTTGTCCATTCACCCTTTTTTAAATAAGAGGTAGAGACAACAAACTGCTCATCTTTAAAATCACTGGTTGATTTTACTTTTGTAATGCCTTCTTTTGAACCTGTTACGGTTTCGTATGCTACAAACTGCGTAGGGCTCAATACTTTCAATGTCCCTTGAGTATAAAAGCCTGCTGTAGTGAAATAATAAAAAACTAATGACTGCTTTTTACTATCCCAAAATATCATTGATTCGCCGCCATATTCACCTTCATTAATTGAGTGAAGGGTACGAATTGCTTTCCCATTGAGGGCTCGCTCCCAGCGACTTACATCCTGAATCTTTGGCTTATTATCGGCAACATTGAAATCAGCTTGCCATGTGCCGAGGTAAGGTTTAAATACTTCAAGCTCTGGTGCTAAGTCAATCGTTTGTGCACTAATAGCACCAGCGTAGATAAAGCAAAAAGATAGTAAAAGTGTTTTTAGGTATGACATAATCGTGCCTATCATTATTAGTTTTTCAAATTGTAGTATAGGCGAGAGTCCGTTGATTAAAAAAACATTATTGCTTTTTTCTGTTAGTTTTCTAGTTGTATTAGTGATTGGTGGGCTGCTTGATTATTGGCCATATTTGGTCGCCAGTGTTTACTGTACTATGAGCAGTATTACGTTTTTAGTTTATAAATGGGATAAGCGTTTGGCGATAGAGTCAACAGATCAGCCTATTAGAGTGCCGGAACGTAGTTTACATATTTTAGCATTAATTTGTGGTTGGCCGGGAGCACTGATCGCTCAGCAATGGTTAAGACATAAATCACAAAAACGTGCATTTATTGCGGTACTTTGGCTCACTATCATTATAAATACTTCTGTATTAGGGGCTGCCTATTATTGGCAATTGCTTTAAATTGATGCACTATCAGGTAACCTAAAAATAACAAAAGTCTGATTTTATGTATTTTTTATATCGCTGCTATCATTTTATTTTAAAATGTATTGTTATTTTTATTGGTATTCCTGATCCGCGTTTGTATCAAGGTTATAGCGGGTTTAAGCAATGGCTTGCATTACTTAATCCAAATAAACCTGTGTTAGTTGTAACTGACAATACGTTAAAAAATTTAGGCGTTGTTGCTCCCATTTTAGCTTTGCTGGATGAGCAGGCAATCTCTTGGCAGCTGTTTAGTGACGTTGATGCTAATCCAACGATTAGCAATGTTGAAAGCGGTTTAGCACTTTATCAGCAATACACATGTCATAGTATTATCGCCGTTGGTGGCGGCTCAGTAATTGACTGTGCCAAATTAATTGGCGCACGTGCAGTAAGACCTAATAAATCAGTTAAGCAGTTAAAAGGCTTGTTTAAAGTACTGAAAAAACTTCCCCCATTATGTGCTATTCCAACAACTGCAGGTACTGGCTCAGAAACGACCGTTGCTGCGGTGGTAAACGATCCGCAAATGCAAACAAAATATGCCGCCACTGACTTTGCTCTTGTACCAAGTGATGCAGTTTTAATTGCTGAGCTAACACAAACGGTGCCTGATTTTATTACCGCAGCTACAGGTATCGATGCACTCACGCATGCACTTGAGGCATACATAGGCACTAATGGCCTTGCTTTTAGTGATGACAAGTCATTGCGGGCAATCGAACTTATTTTACAAAATTTATTAACAGCGTATAAAAATGGTAATGACTTAGTTGCGCGGGAAAATATGTTACTCGCTTCATTTTATGCAGGACAAGCGTTTACCCGAACATCTGTAGGTTATGTGCATGCTATAGCGCATCAATTTGGCGCGCAATACGGCACAGCTCACGGTTTAGCAAATAGTGTGGTATTGATGCATGTGCTGAAATTTTATGGTTCCAGTATAGATAAAAAGCTGGCGGCTATTGCTGATCATTGCCAATTAACACAATCACACCAAAAACCAGCAGAAAAAGCAGCAATACTATTAAACACCTTAGAGCAGTTACTTATTGATTTAGCTATCCCTCGTCATTTAAAAGAGCTAAAAGTAGCTGATATACCTAAGCTTGCTGATGCTGCAATTGTAGAGGCTAACTGGGACTATCCAGTACCAAAATTTATGAACGTAGCTCAATGCCAAGCCATTATTCATAAAGTAGTGAGTGATACGTAATAAATGAAAACCTTCCCATCAGCACAGATAGGGAAGGTTTAAGCGTTAAATTAGCGTTTTAACTGTGCTTCAGGTTGATTTAATAATTCAATTATAGGATTTTGTGCAGTGATTTTTGCTTTAAGAGCAAAGCCGATCAATAACCCTGCGATAAAGCCACCTATATGAGCGCCATAATCGATACCATCAGGTGCTGCAATCATGCCATAAATATTGATCCCTAACCAAATTACAAAAAACCACACTGCAGATAATTTCTTTTGATAAATGATAAACATAAAAGTTAGGCTGGCGTGCCTAAACCACATTAAGTACATACCAAATAGCCCTGCAATTGCGCCGCTAGCCCCGACACTTGGAATAATCGAGCTGGGATCAACGATAAAGCTAGCAAAAGACGCTGCCAAACCGCATACCATATACCATATTAAAAACTTTTTATGACCTAATACGTCTTCGAGGTTATCACCAATAATGTATAAAAAGTACATATTACCAATAAGGTGCATTACTGAGCCGTGTAAAAAAACACAGGTAATCACGCTCCATAAATGTTCGCCTTGAGAGATCTTACTTGGATTCATTGCAAATAATTCGAGGGTGGCACTGAATGCGTCTGAATTGAAAAAATACAAGGCAAAAACAATGGCATTGAGTGCAATTAAACCGCGAGTAACCCACGGCGTTTGTTTTGGTTTTAGGTTATATTCAACGGGCATTTGCGTTAAAAATTGAAACAGATAAGTTTTCCAACTAACTTTTTGGTTTAGCTTGTCTAGGCTTGCTTTGAGCTCGGGGCTGTTTTCAACGCTTTCTAATTGACCTTTTTCAATCCAACTGCCATCACAATGACGGCAAACATCAATTTCGGTATGAAAATCTTCGAGTAAATGAAAGCGCTCAAGGTTCTTACTGCAATCGGGACAGTCTAGCTTAGAAATACCTAATGACTCACCAAAATGAGTCTCGTATTTTTCACCAATAGGACCTTCGTTGATTTCGGCAATCATCCGGTTAACTTCGTTTTTTTCAAACCATAAGCCACCGCATTCGCGACAGATATCTATCTCTTCACCTTGATAATGAGTAACATCCAAAGGGTGATCTTTGCAGTGAGGGCAGCGTTTAGTTGGCATTATCAGCCTCCTTCAATGAGCCGATAATAATATCGTTTTGTTGTAATTCTTGTTGTAAATTTAATGCACTAGCTTTTAGTTGAGGTAATGTTTGTTGCTCAATAATATCGGCAATTTGATTTAGTTCAATTGACGCTTGGCGCGCAGACATTTTACGCTTTAACGCCGCATCAATGACAAACTCAGCACGACTATAAAAACGACGAATTTGTGTTAGAAATATACTCGGAGTTTCAAGAGTTGTTGGTGAGTACTGCATAGTTTGCCAAATATACTTTTCAAGCGTGGGTTTATTATATTCAAGTTCACTTGTGTGTGGGCTTTTGGCTAAAAGTAACGAATAGCGTTTTATATTCTCTAAATTATCATTTACTTCATCATATAATGAAGTACGCAAATAATAGTTATCCTCCATTTTACTATATGAATCAAATTTTAGTGCTTGCTCTAAACCGCTTTGCGCAGCTAAGTAAACACCAAAAATAGTTGAAAGTACTAAAAACACTTGGTTCAACCAAAAGCTAGTACTTTTTAGCTCTTTATTATCAACTTTTTTCAGTACGTTAGGTATTCGAGGAGGTGTATTTGCTTGGTCAGAGTGGTTTTGTGATGACTCCAAAATTCATATCCTTATTTTTACTGTCCATTTAATAAGCGCAACAGGATACGGGGATTTTTTTAATACGACAATTACTTTTTATGGAAACTATACTTAATTTTTAACACAGGCAATACAAATTGGTGATGGCAAGAATAAACTTGCCATCAGTGGTGTCATAATGCAGATTGGCTTGCTTCAATTTGATCTAACTCGATAGTCAGGATCGTTTTCTTATCAACAGTAACCCACTTTCTATAGGTTAAGTAACCGTCTTTAGTAATTTCGATGTCGTATTTACCTTCATCGAGTTCAATACCTGCTTGGTATTTCGGCTTTATATTCATTATGCGAATACGGGCATCATCAGGAGAAGTAATAACGGTCAGTGATATTGCACTGTTTACTTCTTCTGTGGTGACAACAGATTGCTCAGCAGAAGCCGTCTGTTGTTCAACTTTAGGGTTACTTGAACAACCTGATAGCATCACTATAGCAACCAGCGCACTTAATTTTTTCATAATTACTCCATTAAATTGTTCATTATAAACATCTTTGTTTATATCACTTTTAGCAACGAAAAATCATGGAATAACAATAGGAAGGATTATGTATTTACTAGAGTCTTCCATGACTTTTATATTTACTTTAACTATAAATCAAATGGCATTTTAGTATGTATAAGGATGAGGTTCAAATCATAGTTGCAAAAAATACCAGTTTTCCTTATTTTATTATGTTTATAGCAATAAAAGAAACAGTTTCATTATGACTATAATAAATATTAGTTTAGGGTTTTGCTCTTTTTAAGCTTAGTAAATCGTTGCCACGTACCCAATATTAAAAAAGCGACTAGCATAAATACAGTGATGTAAAAGGCCATTATGGCCACTTTGATCATTAGTAAACACGCGATAATAATGGCGAAGATGATCGCGATACGAATAATAGGGCTTTTGATAAATCTATTTGAAAAAAGTAAGGCGGTTAGGCTTAGCTTGCTGCGGGTGTTTTTCTTAACATCCATGTTTTGTGTCCTTAGTGTTTTTTGTATTAGCGTAATTTACGCGTTTAAATTAGTGTGTATTTTATGCAGTGATAACGTCATCATCATTATTATCACGCTCAAAGTTCAGATTAAATTGGCCTTGGCGATTAATGGTAAAAATAGCGCGCGTCCATTTTTCTGGTTGGTGCTTTGTTGCTTTATCAAATACTTGTTTGAATAAATTGACAATCTCGTCTGTCACGGTAATTGGATGTTCGCTTGAGTCGTCGACTGTTTGATAATAGGCTTTGCATTCAAGTACGTTTTCATCTTCGCAATTTAAAATGAGCTGGGCTTCAAGCCATGGCTCATTTATTTGCTGGTACAAGTATTGCCCAAGTTGTTGTGGGATGTTTTTAATATTTGGTTGCATGTGCTGTCCTTAGCGTTTTCTATATAAGTTAATTATTGCTCAATGAGTACGACGATAGATTTACCTTGCTCAGCCGCATCTCTAAAGGTTACAAAGTATTTATCTCGAACTAGCTCATAGGCTTCGGGGTTTACTTCATCGTCTCCATCCTTTTCAATTTCAGCAATAATTTGCTGCCCTTCTAAGTTGCTAATATCAAAATTGTATTCTTCCTCCATTATCGCGTATAAATCTTTAACCATATCCGCAGGAAAAAAACCAAAGCTACCGCTGATATCCGCATCGGGTCGGAGTAGTTTGTGAGGATAAAAATTAAAGCTAGCAATCAATAATAAACGGCTATTACCTGCGATGGCGTCCCATAATTGCAGTGCTGGTTCAAAGCCGCGCAGATTTATTTCGATAGATTGCCAATGAATGGCTTCATTTTGGGTTATCTCTAATAACTGTTGGTATTTGCTTTCATCATCATCGGCAAGCGTAGTGGGGTAACTATCTTCGTCAATAAGTAATAGGTGAATTAAACTGCTCATAGATAATAGGCTCGTGTTGTGTGATTATCGAAACTAATCAATTAAAAATAAAGGTAAATATAGTGAATCGGTTTGGCATTGCCAACCATGCATGTCTTTGCCTAACTTTGCCATAGTAAGAGCATTTAAACAGATAAAGCCTTCTTCCATATCTTTTAAATCACCAAATTTACATTCATCTTTATGCCAAGTTATGGCTTTGTCGATACTAGTTTGCCAACGTAATTCATCACCTGAGACTAAGGCCGAGATTGCTTCTAATAAAGGAAGTATATATTGCAGTACATCTTTGTCTTTAGTGTTTTTGGCTTCAAGTAAAGCAGCCTCAACATCATCTTTATTAATAGTTTGGCCTGTACCAATCGCTTTTAATAGTTCAGCGTATTGGAGTTTTGCTTGATGTTGAACGCTGGATAACTTTATTTCACTGTGTTTAAGCTTTTCTAAAACATCCTGCTCAGCAAAGAGAAGAACAACATTTAGCTCTTGTTGAATAGTCCAATCGTTATTACTCGTTTTTAATTTAGGGTCGAAGCCGCATAAAAAAGCAAACGGTGCTGCTTTTTCAAAATTGGGTTTTACTTCTGAGTGCTCTTCGAGTGCGTATTTAGCGTATGCAAGCATAAAATAGAAATCGGTTATTTTAAATACGCTATTTTTATTTTGTTCAGGGGTTCTAGTATTATCTTGAAAACGCTCTATCCATGCGGCCAAATGGCTGTTTGCACGTGAGATGTTTTCTTCTATATTTTCTATTGATAGTTGGTTTAACTGTAGCATTATCAATTCTCTATGGTAAAGGTTGTAATTTTCCTTCGACGACTTGACCGCCTTTTTCAACGGCTTCAATAACAATTTTATTTAACGGTATATCTAAGTCATTCGCATTGAATAAGTCGTTGCCTAGTGTATTTTGAGCCGGATATTTCTTGGATTTTCTCATGCTTTTAATTGTATTTTTTATCCACTTCGTGGTCATTTGATCGCCTTTCTTAGCTCCTTTAGTGAGCTCGGCGCCAGGTCCCTTAGCTTCAACGATAAAGTATTCTAGCACGTTGCCATTTTTATCCCGCTTAGCCCATACTTGGTCAAAACCGGGGCCCGGACCAAAGCCTAGCTCCATTTTCGCAGGTGGCGCGGGCTTATAAAAGTGTTGTGCCATATAGGCACTTGCTGCACGTTCACCTTTAACTTCGGTAAGCTTCGCTTTAAATGCACCAATGCGATGGCTTGAATCACCATTTTTAATAGCGTCATCTAGTTTGTTCTTATAAGCCGTTTCATAAGCCGCTAAGTTTTTATAATGGGCATCAAGGGCTGGGTTTCTGACTCGCTTAAGCGCTGTAGCCCCCTTCAAGTCATTCCCTTTCGGCGGCTCTAGTTCATTGGCAACGGTTTTCTTCGGTTTGCCTACTATACCCGTGCTTGCCGGTGGCTCAAATTCATCGAGGGCTTTGTTTACGCGATTGCCAATTTCGTTTGCGGCGTTTTTTACCCCTTGGTCTATTTGCGGGGTGACTTCATCAAGCTGTTTGACCATAGCTTGCATGCCGTCAATGGCCGAGTCTGGCAGTAGGAGGTCGTATTTCCAGCTGGTTGAAATATCTTGCAAGGTATCTCTAAAGCTTTTAATAATTGCTTTGACTTCACTGGCGGCTTGTTTGCCTAAGTCTTGCCAGTTTATTTCGCGCAGGTATTTTACTGGGTCGCCTTTGCCTACTTTCGTTGGGTATAAAGCCGGAACACTGCAATAGCGGCTTCCATCGATTCGTTGCTGTCATTGGCTTTATCATCAAATAATAATTCGTTGTGGGCTGCGGGGGAATTATGTCGCGGGGTAAACCCGCTGCCACGAATGCGTAGACTCGAATTTACTTGTGCAAAAATGAAAGGCTAGGGCACTAATCTTTGAAGACTGTAGCGCCCAGCTTTACAACATACATGTTGTTAAAGAGCGGGTTTATTTTTTACTTGAATTTAAGTAATTAATTAGTGCATTTACTGCGCAGTGATTACTTCATGAACGGTATTCTCACGCTCAAAGTTGAGATTAAATTGGCCTTGGCGATTAATAGTAAAAATAGCGCGTGTCCAGTTTTTGGGTTGGTGCTTAGTGGCATTCTCAAACAAAGTACTGAATAACTCGATTATTTCGTTAGAAACAGCGATTGGGTGCTCACTTGAGTCATTTGCTGTTTGATAATGGGCTTTGCATTCAAGTACGCTTTCATCTTCGCAGTTTAAAATAAGTTGTGCTTCAAGCTACGGCTATTTTATTTGCTGATAAAGGTACTGACCGAGTTGTTGGCGGATGTTTTTTATGTCTGGTTGCATATGCTGTCCTTAGCGTTATAAATTGTTATAGTTAAGATAGAACGCCAAAACTATTAAATAAGGTTATTCCACACCACCTTATTTTTTCTAAATACGTTTCAAACTCAGGAGATTTATCTTCATTATCTATTAGTTGGTTGATTTTTTTCATTAAATCGATTTCCGTATCACTAGGATCACTTAATTGTAATGAAATAAATGGAGTGGGGTGATCAGAAACTACTTTTCTAATTTCTAAGAGTACGTAAAGTGTAGTGGCATAGTTAATTTGGCCACCCATTAAGAAAGAAATGTTATGCTAATAAGCATACAAATTTGGGTGAAAAAATGACGAAATTAAAACGCGCAACGTATTCTGCTGCAATCAAATTAGA
>NZ_JACJEV010000029.1:0-56034 GCF_014164235.1 Pseudoalteromonas sp. SG44-17
GTCGAAAAATCTAATGCTCTGGCTGAATCGGCATAAAAGGTAGCCAGTTTAGCAACTGGCTGATATGCTATTTACGACAAAGTCGCTCGGTAATTAGACCGACATAATCCCTTGGTAATCACACTAATTCACTCAGACTAATTCACTCAGACTCACCTTTTTTAACAGGTTTAATGGTTCTTCATTGAATTGACAATAAAAAAGCCGGCAACAGGGGCCAGCTTTCTCTATTTCAAACATAATCATGTATCTATCACCAACTTACTTTATTAACTATAAGCGATTAAACAGTTGTTTTTAATGCTGTAGCAATGAGTATGATTTAACTGCCTGTGCTTTAAGAATCTTTTAGCAATATAGCCTCTGCCATCTCAACAATTTCAGCTCGTGAATGTAAACTTGGTTTTATTCCTGCACTTTGAAGCGCTAGGTTATCATCACTTAGTTCTTTCGTTCGTAGCGTTTGCCTAGTGCTTGCAATATCTCCCCATCTGACACAGTTAAGCCTCCTAAGCACATATCTTTATCTACAATCAAATTCCCTAAGCTATGAACTAACTCACCAACGGCACATGATAGTTTTTGTTGATCTGTAAACATTTCAAACTCCTTTTTATCTTAATTTGTCACAGGCATTTAAGCTGCGCTCTTTCTTGCGGGCTGCTTGCTGAGCAATAACCCCCAGTTTGACGATATTAATTCTTTTATATGTGGGTTCAAATTTTCATCATACTTTGTAAACGCTAGTGTTCTCTCCTCTTCTTCTACTACTTTTTCAACATACTTTCTGCGTTTAATTCTAATTGATGCTGTGCATAGGTTGCTTGCGAAGTTCTTATTGTATCGTCGCGTTAACTCATCAGCAGTGCAATTTGTATTTGCCATAAAAAAGGCCTTAAGCACATCTTCACTTATACCCTTTGCTTTTGGTCGCTTTATATTGTTGCGATACAGCGTGTTTTTTATAGCTGTATCTGATTTGAAAGTTTTAAATGTTGAATTGTAAAGCTTAGTAAGCTCTGCCAAAGAATATTGATTCACATTCAAACTTAAAAACTCAACCTGAACATCAGAATATTTCGTATTGTTAGAATTTTTCATAATAATTACCTTTAAGAAAAGAACAGAGCACTAATTTATACAATATGAAAAATCAGGCCACTAAACTAGAATGGTCAAATTAGGCGTGGCCTCATGCTTCGCCTAATGTGTTATTAAACATTTAATGTTTTGGTGAAGTGTTAATATCTTTTATGCATACAAGCTCTTTAATCATTTTACGAGCACTCTGCAAATCAGTCATGTAAGAGTGTATTGCACCAAGCAAATGCTCTGTAGTGACGCCTTCTAAAATCAAAGGGAAACAAAAGCAAAGCTGATTTTCATTGTTAATAAATACTTTTAAAAGCTTGTACCGTAGATTGAACTCAGAAAGTAACTGATAATCAAAGAATGAAAAATTCTTTACTCTGCTTTCAAAATAAAGGCTACTAACGGTTTCTTCACCACTCCAACTGGTAACCGCTTCAAGAGGTCTGACGATTAAATCGAAATAGTCTAATTTATACAAAATTCTGTTTTTTTCATAAATTGCATCCTCAAGAACAACCTCTTCGATTAATTGTGTAACATCAAACATCGTAACGTTCTCAATTATTTCGCCGGGCTGGTAGTGCCCAGAAGACATTATTTGGCACAGGTCTTCATTCAGATCTGAACCAAATGGATTACTATCTTTATCAAAAGATTTTTTATTCATAAAAACACCCATAGAAAACATGCAACTAAAAAAACAGTGACTAATATTGGCTCACCAATAGTGTTGGTTTTAGTTACTAATAAAAATTTAAACCGCTTATTCGTTATCGGGTAGTACAGAGGAATCCCGCTATCAGTAAGATAATCACCAACCAAATGCATTGCATAGCCGAAGCAAAGCCATAGCAGCCAGTACGGAGCAGATTGCCCATATAAAAGCAGAATAACGACCAAGGGGATTATGCTGTGTGTCAGTCCTCGATGGCCGAAAATAAAGCTTATTGGAATAGAGATAAATTTAAGCCGCTTACCGATGAACGAACCTGGATGATCAAGATCGTTCAACGAAGCGCCAATTAAAGTTAATGCTCCACCAAGTATTAATTGTGAGTTGATTTGTTCGAATTTATCACTCAAAAAGTCTAAAGCTACGAGATAGCCACCAGCCGCTATTGCAAGGTGGCTTTTAAACATCATTGCCTTTAACCTTTAGTAGAATTGTTTTTAGTTTCAGTGCTTGGATTTAAAGCTTTTGTACGAGCTTCAATTAATTCTAATTCACGGTTGTGCTCAGCTTGAGTGGCTTTTTCCTTCTCAGCACGACGCTTACCTAAGCGTCTTTCCAAGTCATCAAATTGCTTTAGAACAGCGTTATTATTACTCTTCGCTTTCAATTGCTGTAATGCTTTATTAAATTCTTCATACGGCAACTTCAGTAACGTATACGCGTGGAATTGACCGTTAATAGTCGTGAGCTTTTGATCTACTATTTGGTAACCCACTACCGGTATCGAATCTACTATTTGGTCGATTAAAAATGTAGTTTGCGTATTAACTTCACCGCTTGCACCACCTTGCTCAAACGAACGTTCTGAACCAGAGAACTCTTGGCCTGTTTGCTTAGCCAATTCAAATTCAGCCTGTAATCGTGCGGCACGACGAGAATGATTAAGTTGTTTTGATTGTGCAATACCAACACCATAAAACCCGGTTGAATCGGACGCTGGTGGTGAGAGTACCCACTCAGGTAAAGCTTCAAGTTCTTTTTCTTGCTGTACAGTTGATTTTTCTAGTTGCGCAGCTTCGTTTGCAGCTCGTTGATTTTCAAGTGCTTCAAGTCTATCTGCCATATCATCATTTGATGAACAACCAGATAAAATAGCTAGACCTATCGCTAGCGAAGTTATTTTCAATTTCATGGATGTATACCTTGTTTTAAAGTTGAATATTAACATCGAGCAACAACAATTTATAAAATTACAGCTACCCAAAAACTACATTGTAAATTTTTTAATCTAATTCTATAACTGAGCCACTGTAGCGGCTTAACCATTTCCCCGTGCGTTTACATTCTACGAATTCATCTTTGGCTTGATGCATTTCTTCAAACGCTTTAGCAAGGCGAGTATCTTTAATTTTGAATAGTTGGCAATAATCTGCTGACGCATATTCGACAGTAACAAACAAAAAGCGACGAATATGAATACCCACCAAACTTGCTACATAAGTATAAAAAGCTTGCTGTAGGTCGTATTTCAACGAGCGCATTTGTCTTGAAAAATCATCTGGATTAGCAGAGCGAGTAGTTTTTACATCAGCGGCTTCATCATCAAACCTAAGCCAATCGAATTTTACCTTCAAAAGTAAACCTGAACGTGGGCAGCGTGAAATAATGGCAACTTCTGGTAAGCCATAATTAATGTATGCATCAGCTTGTGGTTCATTTTTTAAAGATTTAACAATTCGTATAGCGCTATCCCACACTTGGCCATCAACACCAAGCTTACCGCCATACAATGTTTTTTCTTCGCCTTCTATTACTGCGGTGCTTTGTGCGCCCTCTTTTTCGCGATTAAGTCGTAGTAAATGTTCAAAAACTCTAGCATTTGGATCGTGTTGAACCAATCGCTCAGCTTTAACAGCCTTACTTCCTGTTGTTTTTAGGTTAAGCCTTTCCAGCTCAGCTTTGATTTGCGCCTCAGTATGCAATGCATCGGGCTCATCGATTGGTAATAATTCTCTGAAGTATTTATTATAAAAGTCTTCTGGTTCAAGAATTAGTTCATGCCCAAGTGTACCTGCATCTAATGTGCGTTTAGTTTGAAGAGTGCGCTTAACCTCAATACCTGAGAGATATCTACGGTAATAATGAGGCGGTGATTCATTAAATTCTTTAAGTTGAGATGAGCTTAAAGCAGGGAGGCTATGATACAAATCGTTAGGCATATCAATGTAAATGCCTTCGATTAACTCACCTTGAGAATCAATATAGTTAGGCTCTCCATTAGCACCGAAAGTCTGTATGGCTTTTTCAACCCAATTACTAAAATTAGGCTCAAGGTCAATTTCGTTATTTGTAACAGATACTTGAGTCTCATCAAGATCATAATTAAAGCATTTTGCAGGTGACATTTATTTAGCCCTTTAACTATTTATGTCAACCATAATGCCAAAATCTAAAAATCTGGCTACCGAACAGGAAGTTTTATAATTTCAACAACTTAAATATTCTGAGACTTGCTTGTAATCATTTTGTGGTGCTTGTTCAGCTCTAAAATTTCAAAACAGAATTTATCTGTTGGGTATAGGGTATATATATAATCAACTATTGAATTAGACTCATCTTTTACACTTTCAATGTCATAAGATCTTATTATGTTGGCAGCTATTAAATCCTTCATTGTAGTAGTCATATCCCTGCGTAGGCTTATTAGCTTTTTAGTTGCTTCATCCTCATTATCTATAGAGCCATATTTAACCATCGTTTTAACTAATTTGAAATGATGCGTATGTGATGGGCTTGCGTATCTAAACATCCTATATAATCGAAAAGAAAGCCAAATAGACAAAGAACGTTTAAATGATTGGGTACGATTGAAGTAGTAGCTTTTATACTCAACTGATTCTATTTGTGTAGACATTAGCTCATTCAATACTGCAACACAGCGCATGTTTGACCGTCCTTTCACAGTCGAGAAATGAATTGAACTAAGGTAATTCATTGTTGTCTCATTTCTTTGCGTAATGCCACCATCAGTTGAAGTGTCGTATTGCAATGACATTTCTGCACCTTTCAATATGTGCAATGACTCTTTTAATTCCTGTAGATTTAAAGATTGGTTTACTGATTTTAGTTCATTATTTAACTCAGCCAGCGTAAAATAAATGCCATATCGCTCACCCATTCGTCCTGATATTCTAGCTATTTTTCCTTGACTTGCTAAGCGAATTAACGAACGTTCAACTTTTTCTTCTCTATCAGAAGGCCACGCAAAATAATCATCATCTTTACCCTTCAATATAGCAGGTGAAATACGCAAAATACCTTCATATGTAACACCGTCAAGACGCTCAGATATTCTTCGTTCATGAATGATTTTTTTTGGACTATCACTTACTTTTACTTTTTGTTTGCGGTTTCTAAGAAATCGTGAGCTTAAATCATATGCATTAAAGCTGTTGGAGATTGTGTTTCCAACCTTGCTTTCAACACTTCTATTATCTCCAAATAAATTTAACTGCTCTATTTCATGAGCATCTGTAATGCCAGAAACATCCTTTTTTAATGTATCAGGGAGATTTGTTAAAAGTAATTTAGAAACCACGATGCTAGTACCTATTTAAGTTATCATTAGCTTTAACAAACTATAACTTAAACGAATATCAATGCCTATATAAAACCTATTGTTTGCACCCCATGAGTGATAAAAGGACTAGCTCACACGAAAAGCGCTTTCCCCTTCAAAGCATATTCATGTAATTTAAATAGGGGAAAATTGATCTGGGAATTTAATACTATAAATAACATAAACTTATATTTTGTTTGTTCGTAAACTGAAGCTTTTTAAATAGGGAAATATTGTTCTGAATGGCTTCATAGTAACCGTCTCATCTGGTTCACCACTATTTTTAAGTGCAACTGTAAGAACTAAATTTAAATAGGGGAAAATTGATCTGGCATAATAAATTGATAATAAACAATAGCTTATAGATATTGTTAAACGAATTAATTTATATTAAATCATTACTTTTAATGTTGGAAATATGATCTGAAGATATGTTTACTAAGTCAGGTTTTAGAAGTTAAATGTTGGAAATTTGATCTCAAAATGAAAACACTATTAAATCAGGCGCTTATAATTACACCTTGTTATTTTTGCACTACACTCAATGAATTTAACTAGGGGAATATTGTTCTGAATCTTAATTAATAGCTTTATATTAACCAAAATTTAGCTGATTTTTATATGCAAACATAAAAGGAGCAGGATTTATGGCAGCCACAAATACGCTTGTGGATAAAAACCTCTAAATCGTTGGAAATTCGATCTGATAGTGTTGGAAACATGATCTAGCTGAATAAAAAAGCAGATTTTTGACGTGTTTTATCTCTCTAAGCGGAGAAATTTGTCTATTTAAATATGGGAGATCAGATCTCCCATATTTAAAATGCCGTAGAAATGTGTACAAGCTGTGCGTAAAACTAAAGTATTTAGATTTAAATATTGGAAACTCGATCTACTTAAAGGGGAACTCTGATCTTAACCTATTGGAAAGTGGATCTGATATTTTATAAAATAGTATTAAGTTTCATAACCTTAAGTGTAAATATTATAGCCTTATCCTTATACCTTATATATTAACCATCTTAACCTTTATTGTTAACCTTATTAAAATAGGAATGCTTAAATCCATTTAGTGGCCAGAATTATTAAATATGTTTAACTACTGAAAAAACTGGAGGCTACTATGTCACATAACAATTACATCGATTTATTTTTAGATAAAGAGTTTAGAACAAAACTTATAGCTACGTATCAAACAAACAAAATTGGGCGTTCATTTGATGTGAATGAAATTAATAGCCAATTACGGGAACTATTTGCTTGGATAACATCTCAAGTTAATAAAGAAAAATTGTATAGCAACCGCAAACCTAGCTTTGACAGCATTAAAACAAAGGAGTTAGCACGGTGTATTATTGAAATAGCCAACATGGGCCTATCGATAAACCCATACGACAAAGAGGCTTATCTGTTTATACATTGGGAATCTCACTGTGAACAAGTATTTCCCACAGTCCAAATTGGAATCCAGGGCATGAATCAATTCTATGGTGCATGTTCAAAAATCAAATCAACGAATTTCAGTGTCGTGCACGATGGTGATCAGTTTGAGTGGTATGGTGAGAACACTCCACCTCGTTTTATCCACTCATATACAACCGATGGAAACGCAATAGTTGCCGCCTTCTCAGTGATAACGTTTACGGATGGTACGTTCTATTGCTCCTATATTGGCACAAATGAAATTCAGTCTATTATTTCAGATAAAACTCAAATGATGGATGAAGCCGGTATAAGTGCTTGGGTTAACTTTACCAGTCGTTGTGTACGAAACGTCATTTTACGCAGAACGTTTAATAGCCTCGCAAACTTATTAGGTTTACTGCCGAACAACAGAAGCATTAATGATTCGGGTGTTGTCGTTAAGGTTGAACAACAAACACCTAAAGTTAATCAAACTGCGCATTTTACTGAAGAATCAGTGAGCGATGAAGATTTTGCTGCACTGTTGGCCAACCAATTAGATCAGTAGCCAGATTGTTGAGATGGCCTATAGTGGCCATCTCAACATGATTAATTAAAGGATATCTATCGTGCGTAGAATTATTATAGCTATCGCTGAGCACTACAAAAGCAATAAAACAGCAAAAATCACCCATTTTGTTCAAGGTCAATATAACCGTGTAATTATTCATGAAAACACACCTATTTCTTTGCACGAGGTCAATGAGTCGGACATTTTACTTGCCCTTAACGAAACATTGTTAAAGTTAGAATTGGATTTAAGCGAATTACTTGATTTTGTGAGTGTAGTGCCTGCAATTGATCGCAATACCAAACAACTCACTGCTGTTGTTGAGCTGAAATCAGCTTATTTTCGTCACCTAATTAACTCTAGTACGAAGACAAAGGTTCATGAGGACTTTATTTTATACACGACTGATATGTACCAGCTTTGTGGCAACGATAACCATATTAATTATCGTGAGTTACCTAAAAAGCCAAACAGTGAAGTTATCGCTGCATGTATCAATTTCAATATAGATAAAAGTAAAGGTTCGTGTGGACTCTCTCTTAAAGAGCTGGAAGCAATTAAAAGACTCTACATAGATATTAAGTACGGCGGCTTCAATGTATTTAATGATGATGAATGGCTTGATATATACAAAGCATCAACATACAGACGCGCACTAGAAGATGACGCATTACAATGCCCTGAAAAAATTCTTGGTAAATCTGTGACTGCTAAGTACAAAGTAGCGGTAGAAATGCATAACGTATTTTTCCGCAAACAAGAAAGAGCTGATTCTTTAATTAAGAATGACTTTGGTCGAGTTATTGGTAGAAAAACTAACCTTTTCTCCCCTGCTGAATTAATTCAACAGAAAAACTTACCGCGTTATGGTGCATTTAAAATTGCTGCATCACGTGGTCAAAGTGCTACTAGCTCTCTCGATAATAATGAGGTTACTTTAGATCCATTTGATTTCGGAAATTTCAATCATGAAATATTGGTTAATAACAAACGCAGTGAGATTGAGCCAGTACAAACTATATCACCGGCAGAGCATGAACATATGGAATCGTCTGAAGAACTTATTGTTAGCGACTTTCTTTGTTAAATAATTAAAAGTGAAATAAATGAATATTAAAACTCGTGTCATATTAAAATGTAATGAAAATGAGCGCAAATCAGTACGCATAATGGTGTATGAGAACGACTCTGAGTTTTTCATACGTTTGGATCTGTGTGGTAAGGGTTTGAACTTTGAGTATGAAGAATTTACCGCAGGTGGCTTTAAACGTGAACATTTGGCTTATGAACGCCTTGAAGAAGAAATTACATGTTTAGAGCAAATTGATTTTGAAGTTGCCAAACGTAATGACAATTCAGTCCAAACATTTGAGCTAGAGCAGCTAAAATCGAAGCCTATCATGCCTCTGTCCTACTCAAAGTTAGATGACAAGCAAATCAATGGCCTAGCTAATCATCCATGCTTAGAAGTCTATTCAGGCATTCAGTCAGTCGTTGTATTTGATGAATTTTACAATGTTAGATTCTATCCAGCTAACAAAATTGGTATTGAAGGGGCTGCACTCCCTTTACCAACGACATATACGAACATGATCAAGGCTGGTTTTAAGCGACTTGGCTTGGGTTACACTATTGTGGAAGGCTTCTATTCAGCAAGATTTGGTTTTACAGCCGTTGATGCTGCGATAGTGAATGGTAAAAAGCTAATAGATGTTCCTTATAGCGAACGTTTTAAACTAATGAATAGCTTTGTAAGTAGGGTTAATTCCAGTTTATTTAAAACTGGTGACTTAAAAATCTCAAGTCGTACTAATTTAGGATGCAGCGCATACTCAGTTGTGCACAGTTCAGTTTTATTCCTTAAAAAAGAAAATTCAGTTCCATTGTCATTGATGAATGACGTTGAAAGTCAAATTGATACTCTTATTATTGATGATTTAATGCCTGAGCGTGCCTCTTTGCACTTAGATGGGGAGTTTATCGAATGTTTGAATGTAACTACTGGTGCTATATGTAAAAGACCTAGTGTGTTTTACAGTAGGTCTAATTACAATTTTTTTGAATATGCTAGTGTTGCGTGTGTTCGGACTGAAAATGATGAAAGGGAGCCTCTGATCTTTTTCTAACCAAGCCCATATCACGTTGCACTATTTGTGATAAAAGTTGCGCAGAAACAGTAAAATCCTCAATGGTTTTACAAAGATTATCACACCGAACCCCGCCATATAAATCAAAATACCGACGCGCCTCTAAATAGTTCTTATCTCCATCATGAACGATTAAAAGTTTTATATCGTGGTTGCGTTCGTTTTGTTCGTTTACCCATTGGTATGGAAGTGATGACAACTCACAGAGTCTTATACGCATAAGAAATTGTTCTATGTAATTATCATGATGCCATTGCCCCGAAACAGAGTTTAAAACTATATAACCCGCCTTTGGTCTGTCTATAGTAAAGTGATACCCACTGGCCTTAGAGTAATTAGCACATATTTTAACTTTGCGCCCTTTAAATGCATTTTCTAAGAAAACCATCATTTCCAAGCTTGAAACTGCATCAATTATACTGTCCTGGTTTTCAAAGTATGAAACCCCAGCTTTTATAGCTTCAACATGTTCAAATATATCTACACTCATATAACTCCCTATGGACTAAATTCAAGGTTACAGACTTCTTTAGGGTTTGCTACCCCAGATACCTTTGCCCATGCTGCAGCAGCAATGTATGAACTCTTTGAAATGTCTTCTTCAGAAAAACAGAGTATTTCAACACGAACCCCCACCGACGTTTGAATTAATTCAGCCATCACAGGCTCTGGTGTTAGTACAAATTGAAGTAACTCTTTGGTCATCTGAATGTCGATGTTAGAACATGCAATAGCCTTGGCGTAACAAGATAAACTAAGCAGTAAGGTTTTATTTGTTATTTCAAACAAGTTACTACTTTCGTTTGCCTTATTTAAATTCATTGCTTCTAAAAGTGCTTTTCTTGTATTGGACTCAATTTTTATGAAAACTTTCTTCCAAAAATCATTTAGCTTGACGCTAAGCGATTCAATTTCCAAATGGAGTGCGATACCTTGCATACATTTTTGACCAATACGAGCTACGCACTGGGCTGGGTCAGTTATAGGCGTTTTTCTTTTGTATCTTACCGACTTATTAGCTATTTCAATTATCTTTGATAGCACTGCGCCATCCGTATGAGCCAATTGTACTATCTTTGCAGTATTGTAATCCTGGTTAAAGCATGCATTCTTTAACTCAGTTATCACCTTGTTATTAGCTTTAACCAAGCTGCGTCCAGCGCCAAAAAGACGCCGGACCTCCAAAACAACAAGGGATTCATTACTCAAATTTAACATTCAATTTTCACTATTTACTGACGGTTGTCTTCTAATACCATTTGGTCAATTGCATCCATGAAAGAGTAACCGTTATCAATTAACTCTTGCCTGCGCTGCTTTTCGTCGGCATTAGTGGTTAAGGTAAGCTGTATACGTCTATCAGTATATAATCGACAGACTTGTGATTGTCCTTCATACTTTATAAAAATCTCAGAATAAGCAACATCTGTCCTAGACGGATCAGGTTGTACCGTATGTGTTGATTTTATCAGTTTAAAATCTAATTCACTACCAGAGTATGCTTTCTCATTCTGTAGTTTTTCAACGGCCTCTTCTCTTTGTTTAAGTAAAAGTAGCCAATTTGAGTTATCAAGTATCGCTCGACCTACATCTGAGCTATAACCATCCATGACAGATTGAGTGATAAGCCCACCAGCAGCATTATATTTTCTGAAGCGTCGCCAAGCTGTTTCTAAGAATTGACTAAAAAAACCAAGCCTTGCTTTTGTTGCTTCATCGCCCTTCAAATATTCCCACGCCTCGTCAAGCAGGAACATCCGACGACGTGCTTGCCCACCAAGGTACATTGTTTGCTGTATTGACATAATTACAGACATTAACGCAATTGTTTGTAAGTGAGGGTCGCCTTTTAGCTCTTCGAGCTCAACTACCACTAAGCGAGAAGAGAAATCGACTGGCGGCTTTTCGGGATCAAAATATGCGCCATAGTAATACCCTTTACAAAATGGTTTAAGCTGGTGGCCAATTTCTCTCACTGCTTCATGTTCACTTTTTACACACAGTTCATAGTAATCATCAATACAGGCCTTATTTCCTTTGTCATTCCATAGCGCAGTTAACAGGGTCAGCATCTGCGAGCTTTGAAAGTCTGATATTTTACCTGAAGGTGCTGCCATTGTTTTTAGTTGTGCTAGACATTGTATACCTTGACCTTCTTCACCATCAAACTCATGAATATATGAGAACGGATTTAGTGTATAGGCTAAGTCTTTATTGAACACTAAGAATTGTGCTTCATGCAGCTGCTTTGCTAGGCCTTCATAAGAACGCCCCACGTCAATTACGAATACTTGAGTTCCATCATCGAAATCTTTGTTTTGTGCAGGGTTATCGGGATCATCTTGTAACTTAACGCCAGATGAAAGCATATTTGCAATGAGGTATCCCGTAAAGAAAGACTTACCTGCTCCAGAAGTAGCTGCAATATAAAAGTTATAGTTAGTCTGTGATTTAAAAAAGTCGATATTTACCAGCTGACCTAACCGTGATGTTAATAATAGTCTAGGTTCCGAGGTGTTTCCCGCCCAGCTCCCCATATGAGGGGTTAAAAAAGGAAGTGCTTTTGAAGTACACACATTATAACGGCCTGAGAGATTAACAACTTCTTCGCTAAGCCCCAATGGTAGTGAGCTTATGAACATCGGTACTGTGAAAAAATTATTATCAACCAGCGTACAACCTTTACGCTCGTAAAATGCAATAAGTTCTTCTGCAAATACGTCAGCTCGCTCTTCATTTTTAGCAAACACATTTACTTGCAGTGCATACTTAACAATAGTTGATTTTTCTTGCTCTATTTCACGATTTATATCGTTAAAGTCTTTATTTTGGAAGCGTAATCGGTCAACCCATTGCACTAACTTGCCTTTTGCCTGTGAGTTTATAAAACTACGTTTAGATTTAATATCTTTAATAGCTTTTACTGCGTCTTCATAATACATATTAAGTGTGATCATGAAGTGCTCTGTCAAAGGTGCTCCCTTACCTTCTAGCCAATCACCAAGCAAGTCCATCATTTGACCATAAACCATATTTTCTGGCATTTCAGTTACAGACAACGATTTAATGTATTCACATTCTTTATCTTTTTCATCTAGTATTTTTATGCCACTACCTTCTATCTCAACTCGCTTGCCAGGATCTAAAATCTGATCACGCATTAAGCCCGAAGATTGTGACTTTTCTTTAAAGTGCGGGCGTGTACGCCACTTGTCTTTATTGAACATGTTGAACATAACGCGTAAGCGGCGACGAAAACCTACATCATCAAGCTCTACTGCGCCTAATATTGACAGTGAGCGTAAAGCGCGCTTTTTAACATCTTTGGCTAGCGTCAGTTCATTACTAGTTGGTACAAGCTGTTTAATTGGAATTTTTATAGTAAAAATGAACTCAAAAGTTCTAAAAATAAAATCAGATTCATTTATTCCTTCGTTTGTACCCTTGCGGTAGAAATCATGAACAGCTTTTGCTATGGATGAAACTTGCTCTTGGTCTTTACCTAAGTAGCGTCCAGTTCGTGCAGCACGAAAACCATATAGCTGATTTTCAATATCAGGGCTTGAAATTAAAGATGCCTGTATAAGTGTTCCTTTGGGGAATTTTGTTTTGTAAATACCGGTTAAGCTATTTAAAATTTCACGATTGCCGCCGTTTGTGGGCATTGATCTAAATGCAAAGCCAAGATAAGGCCCCTCTAGTAAAAATAATTTTTCATCCTCCCAGTATTCTAAGTACGGGAATAAATCAGCAAAAGCTTCGTGCTTTAATAATTTTTCGTTACGGCGGCGAAATGCAGACATTTTTTAAATACCCCTTTATTTACTTTTTACGATTGATTGGGTTTACAACTTCCATAGCATCGACCCCGTTTGAACGATTACGAGCACGGTTGAATTGTTCTTCACTGCGGCGTTTTACTTCTAACGGTACTACGCGAGATGGTCTGTCGTTCGCTGCCTCACCATAACTCCATCGTCTTGGTGTAACTTCAACAAATGTATATCCTGGCATATGTAATAAGCCATCCGAATCAGTATATGAGGCAATTAATACACGCATAACTTGAGCGGGCTCAAGCGTCGCTAATGGTTCAGGTGCGAGTGGTTCATTATTGCTTGGCCACTGTTCATATTGATTTTGTTGGTATGAAAATCGGGTTTGCGGTAAGACTTCCGGTGTTTGGTAATTATCGGGGGTTTGTTGGCCATCTCCACGCGCTGCATAGGTAACACTATTGTCTGTACCACGCTTACTTGATTTATTTTCTAGTTTTGTTGTTTTGTTTTGATTGGTAATAACTTGCTTTGTTTCACCATCACTCTCGTACAATGAAACTTGATTTGTATTTTGGCCATTGCGGTATGCGTTAAGCTCTTCTTGGGTTAGGTTCTCAAGACTAACGCGGTTGTTCGTTAATTTATAAACATCACGAGGGCCTCCACATACTCCGCCTTTTTTTAAATTTGGACAGGTAAATTCTTCTTTACCTAGTGAGTTCACACACCCCTGAAGGCTTAAAGCACTAATGACCAACGTTAAAGTAGTTAAAAGCTTAAATTTCATTGTAAATCCCTAAATCTGAATGATTACACATGTTGTCTGTTTGAGTCAGGTAGCGTGGGCAATGGCGCGGATCAGGTTCACTGCCAATTGGTGACATACAGCCACCTAATGCACTTACCAAAATTATTATTGTTAATGTTTTAATCATAATGATCCCAACCATTTATCTAATTCAACAGGTGCGCCTTTCGACACAAGGCCATCTTCTCGTACAACATGCGGTAAATTGGTGATTTTAAAAATTTCCTGCATATAAACAGTAAACATTAAATTCTGGTCAGGGCAGCCTTCATTTGTGTCCAAGAATGATTTGCTTGTGTTGTTAGCTAAATCTTCTATTGCAAGCTCTCTATCTGGTGCACACAGAATGCTCATGCTGCGCTTTACTGCATCCTCTCCACCAATCAGCGGCATCATGACAAATACGAAATGGTATTTTTCTTTGTTAGCGTTAATCTTTGCTACAAATTCTTGGGTATGTTTAGCTGTTGGATCACCGAAAATAACCCCTTGGCGCGGTATATCAGGATTGCCAAGAACAAGTGAAGCTAGGTCTTTTTGAAAGTCGAATTTCATTTCAGATAAAGGCATGCGCAATGTATCGCGCACATCGTCCACAGTTTTGAGTGTTTTTCTATGCCATACGTCTTTTATCGCTCCCTCAATAGCAAAACGACCGTCAGAACTTATTATATAACTTCCACTTTCAGCTTCGACAAAATACAAGCGTGAGACCGGCAGCTCTTGAATAGCGTTTACAGCACCGTACTTTCCAAGGTCACGTTTTGTTTGTTCTGCAAATTCAGTGCGTGACGGTAAAGGTAATTTAACTTCATCCTTATTTACTTTTTCTTCTGCAAAAACAGAACTGCTTAGAAGTGCCGCAATAATGGGGAGGGTTAGTAATTTCATTTAGTTAACGCCTTTCAGATTTTTAATTAGAACATCAACTGGCGCATATCCTCGTTGCACTAGCTGCCCATCAATTGAGAAAATGGCAGGCGTTCCACTTACACCTAAACTTAATCCCAGTGCAAATTGCTCAGGGATTGTATTTTCGCACGTACTTCTTGGCACGTTCGCTCTATGTGCTGCGGCATCTAAGGCCGCTTTAGGGTTTTCGGCACACCACACATTCTCTAATTTGTAATAAGCACCAGTGTACTGCGTTTTATTTTGTTGGTTGTATACGCCTTGTCTTGGCCATGCTGCATAGTGGACAGTTACACCCGCTTGGTTGAAGTCTTCTACTTCATTATGAAATTTTGTGCAGTACGCGCATGAGGTATCGTAGAAAACGACTATTTCACTAGTTTCGTTTTCAGCCTTGTATGTAATAAAGCTATCTTTTAATTCAGCAATTTTCTTTCCATTTTCTTTTGCTAAACGCGCTTTAGTTAAATTAGGAAGGCCTTCTTTAGCTTCATGAACATTGCCAGCAACAATATATTTTCCATCTTTGGTGGCATAAAACACGCCTTTTTCGGTAACAACTTGCACCATATTTGGAAGTGGTGATTCTTCAATTGCGACAATTGGAATTGGTACAAGCTTTGTAAAGTTGTCTATCGCGGCTTGCAGTACGATTTCTGCTTGGCTTTTTTCAACTTTTACGCCTTCAGCATTCGCTGCTAACGAAAATGTAACGCTTAATGCAAGCGTTACCATATTCTTCATATTTAACTTCATAATTAAGGCCTATCTAATTTGATTAGGTCTATTTTTACACCCTATAAGTTGCTTGGCTAAAATTACAGAGGGTATAAAGTGCCTCTCTAATTATTTAAATATTCATTTTTAAAATTAATCTGTGAATTTAAAAAACCGATCACCCAATTACACCCTGTAACCCCATGTCTTTTCGGTTGTTAAACCTTTTAAAATTAATCTGTGAATTTAAAAACCCGATCATCTAATACGCTTGGACTTATTGACTCTTTCACGCTATTACTTTTATCCACACTAGCTAACCCCTTTATTTACGTGGGCTTCAACCTAATTCCCGTTCAGTAGTCAGGATTTCAAATAAACGTATTATTTATTTAACTTTTACGGAGAGTAGCCCTTATGTCTTTTATTAAATTACCCTGTGCAGACTTTATATCAATCTTAAACCCTATCGCTCGCCTTGCTTGCTCTAACAAAAAGAGTAACGGTGTACTTGAGTTCGCTCGCATTCTTATTACGAACAAAGGTGGCAAGCTTGCCGCTTACGCGAGTGCTTCAAATGGTGGGCAGTCTATGGCGCGTAGAATAGAAAATTTTGAAAGCGATATAGATATGTTGGGTGAAGATAAAGAGGTTTTACTTTCAGGTGAAAAGCTTTTATCTATTGTTAGTGCTTATACGTCTTTTGATGCAAACGAGCCTGTAAAAATCTCATGGGATGATTTTAGCGAAAATGGAGGGTTAATTACTGCTAAACGTTCAAAAATGAAAATTGATACCGCAGACCCTAGCGCGTACCCAGCACCACCAAAGTTATACGCTGAACATTCAGTATTGACTATCCCCCTAAAGCGACTTCAAGACGTACTTGTGCAAGCGCGTGGCTCAGTGGCGGTCAACAACAGCACAAGACCTGCCCTAAATGGTGTAAATATAAAGCTAGACTGTTCAGCAAAAGCGATTTCTTTAACAGCTACCGATGGATACCGTGTTTACGATAATAAGCTTGATGTTACAAATTCTAAGAATGATTTCAATATCGTTATCCCCACTAAGTTAATTGATATGATTCAAGGGCTAAAAGTAAGTGATGCAAGTGAGTTAGTACGCCTACGTTGCGATACCAATTCATGTGAAATCACCTTCAAAAGTACACTTATTCGCTCTCAGTTACTTGATAATAAATTCCCTGACTTATCCGAATTATTTTTAAATGAACCAGATTGGTTGATGGATTTAGAACAAAAAGATATGGCTGATGCATTGGGGCGTTTATCTGCGGCCATTGATAAGCGTCTACCCGCTATAGAGTTATTGATTGACGATGAAACACAAGAAACACATTTACGCACAGTGCAAGGCGGGAAAACGCTTGGTGAGGACTACCTTAAATCAAAGGTGACTTTTAAACCTGAAAATGCGCTATCTGTAAATTTAAACTTCTTAATGCAAGCCGTGGCTAACGTAACAAGCAAAGTTGCGCGAATTGGACAACACCCGAAAGATAAATATCTTGTTATCCAAGGTGAAGATGAAACCAGCCGCATGATAGTGCTACCACTGCGAACCTGATCAATAGCCAGAAAATCGAAATTGGTTAGCATACTTATAACTTATTAAGTCTTGGGAAGATTATTAATGAATACTGTAACTGATAAAAATGAAACCGAAGCTACTACGCCAAATGCGTCTATTGCTTCACGTAGCATCACTGTTAACCCTGCTGAACTAAAAGAGTTTAAAGGGGGTAACACACGAAGAAAAAACGATAAACAGGCCTTTAACGAGCTGTGTGAGTCAATTCGTAATATTGGCATCATTCAAAAACCTGTAGTACGCACAAACAGTGAAGGTGAGCTTGAAATCGTTGTTGGCCACAGACGCGTTTCAGCGGCTATCAGTAACGGCTTAGAATCAATTGATGTTGAGCATAAAGAGCTTACAGACCGTGAAGCTATGGAGCAGCACCTTTGCGAAAATACAGTTCGTCAGGACTTAGACTTTGTTAGCCAAATTCAAGCGTCAAAACGCTGGTTAAGCTTTTTTAATGGCGATAGAGAAAGTGCAGCCAAGCGCCTTATGTGGAGTGTTAAAAAGCTAAACGAACGACTTGAGCTTGTTCATTGTTGTGATCAAGTATTGGACGCGCTAGACCAAGGCAAGATTAAAGCAGGTCATGCTTTGATTTTATCTATCCTGCCAGAGAAAATTCAAATCGGCACATTAAAACGTGTTATTGATGAGAAATTGACTGTCGCTGAGTTAAAGCAACGAGCAACTAAAGTTCAGTTGCCATTAGGTACGGCCAAGTTTGATAAAACAGATTGTAACTCATGTAAGCATAACAGCGAGCGCCAAGTGGGTTTGTTCGATTTAGGTGATGAACAAAGCTCTACCTGTTCGTTTGGCACATGCTACCGAAACAAGACACAGGCATATTTAAGTGACCAAAAAAATAAATTAGAAGAAAAATACGGTAAAGTTTTATTTTTTAGTGAGTCTAATCCAGCCGATAGACGAAAAGTTGATACAACTACCGTGGGTGAAGAACAATTCACTAGCGGTTGCGCCCTTTGCTCTAAGCGCATCAGTATACTTGATGACCGCCCAGCACATGAAGGCACTGTTATTGAAAGTCAGTGTATTGATGTTGACTGCAATGATAAGTGTGTTGCGGCACTCGCTAAAGCTAAAAAAGCAAAAACGAAAAAAATTCAAAAAAGTATTCCGAAATCCGAGAGCGACAATAAAGGTATTATTAATGAAGCGGATGCAGAAACAACTAGTGCGCCTGTCGAAACACTGGGAACTGTTGAGCCTGTTGCTTGCCAACCTTCAAACGTGGTCATTGAGTCTCATAAAAAGGAGCTGGTGGACTTTGCACGTAATGAGTTAAAAGATAACGAACTATTTAGATTAAGCCTTGCTGTTGCATGTGTAACCAGCGCACACTCTAAACAAAGAGGGTTTAATAATGTTGGTAAAATCGCTGCTGAACTTGCTTCAACCAAAACTAAAAAAGAAATTTTGGATGAACTTTCAAAATCTATTACTAATTTTATATTAACAAGTGATGGCGCTGATAATGCAAATGCATTCCAATTTTATGAATTAGCATTTCAAAGCATTGATGGGCTTGCTGATAAAGCAGTGCAAGAATGGCAACCGAGTAAAGAGAATATTTCAAGCTACACGATTGAGGGGCTTAAACAACTATGCTCTGGTAGTGGCTTTGCACAGGCCGCCAATGAACAGGCAGAGGACAGCTTTAAAACAATGCACTCGGCCAAAAAAAACGATTTCATTAAATCAATTTTAGGCACTAAATTTAACTGGCAGAAGTACGCGCCACCAGCGTTATTGACACTACTTAAACGCTAATCCCTTTTTACATAACTTCCCAACCCAAACCGCTATTTCCTGATCAGTAGCGGTTTTTTTCGTTTGTTTTACTATGTAGACACTTAAAACATAGATACTAACTAAACGAGATAACCATGTTGAACACTCTTAAAAAAATCATTGATAGCGCGACATTAGCGGGAGTAGCAATTAACGTTACTTCAAAAAACGACACTGAGCTTGCTATCGTTTTCACTCCTAAGTTAGCAGCATTAAGCAAGTCTGGTAAATCTGACATATTAGAAGATGGTAAGGCTAACGCTGAGAGCCATTTTAACCTTCGTGCAGCCCTATCAACCCCTTGGGTTATGACAGGCACACCTGAAAGCATAGAAACGCAATTAAATGACTTTTTGCATAGTGCTGGCACTCCATTAGAGCAAGCAAACTCAAATATGAATAACTCAAGCTTTATAGATGCCTTAAATAGCGCAACTAAAGCCGTTGAAGCCAACAAAGCCACTGCCGTAGCGCCTAAAGAAAATAATAAGCCTAATACTGCAACCACACCAGCTACTACAGTAGTTGAAAATGAACCAGCACAAGCACCTGTTGTAGTTCAAGAGCCACCAGCAGTTGAACACGATTTATTTAATGATTTCGATGATATTGTCAGCATTTAATTTTAATTAGTAAGTAAGGAACAAAAAAATGAATAAACTAAAAAGAATTTTCAAAGTGGGTGCGCGTGAGATTGATGCACCTTTACCAAATGGTTCTCTACAAGAAAATGTTGACCAATTAATGATTAATTTCCCTATGTTTCGCTTCACACATATTCTCGAAGTAGATGGGATACCGCAATCAGATGGCTCAATTCTTTACGAAGTGGAGTTACCGCCATGCAAAACGAACGGGTAACACCGCAAGCTCAATCAAATTTAGATTATTTGATTGAGCTTAACAAAACTGAACACAGTGATAACTCAGTAAAACCAAAAGCTAGTAAGCCAAGTGCAAGCATTAAATTTAAGAAGGAATACAAAACATGCGATTCATCAAAGGTTGTGGTTTTGAAACAAAAATTAAAAAAGATACACGCGCCAATAAACGTATTAAGAATGTTTGCACCGCCATTAATGTAACTAACCCATTAGTTAGCCTTACTGGTGAAACGCTTGTTTATGAAAACTCTAATTACTTTAATTCATTAAATGACAGTTACTATTTAAGCCAAGCCTCTGACTTTATTGAAAAATATTCTGGTGTTATTATTAATGCTATTGATTTTAATCTGATTCACCCAAATCAACTTCCCAATCTACGTCCGACAACGATTGATGAAGCAAAAGAATCAATTAATCTTGTTCGTAACTTGCTTGCTAACGTACCCGTTAAGCTTATTGAGCAGCTTATGCCGCATGTACACACTGCTAAAAAAGACTTGATTGCTGGTGGTGTGCCAAGTGAGCTAATTGAGGAATTTGACGCTCAATTTAGCCCTGATTTTGACTTTACTTACAACAATTCTGAACTTGTATTTGAGACACCTAATATTGAAGGGTGTTTGATTGTTAACATTGATAGTTTTCGCTCTAACTCTAAAGCCGCCAGTGCCTTAGTGTCATTATTATGCAAGGGTAACTTATTCGATCAAGGTCATAATGCATCTTATTACAACCACATGGAAAGTTGTGATCCAATCACGGACACCAAAATAATCGCACAAGTTAATAAGCTGCTATCGAGCAAGTTAGATTTAGACGAATTACAAGACCAAACTGCGTGGGTTAAGTTAGCGTTACCTTTGCTGGCACGTATTCAAAAAGAATATGATATTGAAATATCTGAGTTGCTTTTAATGAACTTTAATGACTTGGATGCAGAGCGATTGATGGCGTGTGATGAAGGTTATGTAGATGAACTTGCTAACAGCCGTATAAACATAGACTGTGAATTGGAGTCTCTGGTGACTTTTTTCCATCAAATGCTGACTAGAATCGCCAGTTTTAGCTATTTAGCATCAAGGTTTCAAGACCCTGATATGTTTTCAAAGCTTAACAACAAAAAGGCAAGTTCTGCTAAAATACTGAAAGCAATTTATGATGTTGCCAGTAAAGCAACTGACAATGGTTACTTAGAAATAGCTAATGAAGATCATATTGGACTTAGAACCTTCGTTTTAACTGATTACATGACTAGCGATAATGAAGCTGCCTACAGTGTGATTGACGATGTTTACAATCATGCTTATGAAGTAGACGAGCTAACATTAAGCTATAAAATATCACTGACAGACAGCAATATAACTACCGTAAAAAACACGTTGATTAATTCGTATTGTATGAACTTTTTATCTTTCCTTAGTGAGCGCGCAAAGCAATTTAATTTTTAGTTTGTGTATTCCCGTTCGGTAGCCTGAATTTTCAAATATTTTATTATGAACCTATATTAAATATAGGAGCGAATAGAATGTTTGCACAAAATAGTTCTGATGATTATATAAAGCAAATCACCAATATCGAAGAAATTGGTGGCATGAAAGGCCATTGTGCCATAGTTGTAAATCAGTATGAGTCATCTACCTATATTACTTACCATGACATTGATGCGAATAACAAAATCAAAGATGGTAAATTCATCGACATTGCTCAAGCAGTAAAAGCACTCGCCAGCTTGAAAGACGAGCCTATAGAAAGCGAATGTAACTGGATAGATACAGACATTTTGTATTCAAGTGACAATCAATTAATCTGGTATGTACCCGCTCAAAAAAGAGCGCTTTGGTTTGTAGCTAGTGAAAATAAATTTTCACTGAAAGTTCACACGCCACCTTTTGTTTTTTCCCTAAATCGTAATGCCCGAACGTTAAGAGTGTTTAGCTGTAAATCAAAATCTCGCCCAACCTTCGAAACGAAACTCTATAACGCACCATTGATGAATGTAAGTCTCAATGGCTCACTCTGCTTAGGCTCTGCGACATTGCCTGATGACGTTCAATCAGATAGCAAGCAAATACGTAATGCGTGTGAATCAGCGTTATTTGATACCAATTTTAGCCACATAAATAACCCTAAAACCTTTAAGAGTAAAAAGGATGTGACAACAGCGGGGCATGTTGCTTTATGGAAGAAGTTTGAAAAAGAAAATCGCGAACCTAAAGCGAGTGAACTTGTATTGTCTACCGTGTCTTTTAAAACATTAACTCAAGGAGTATAAAATGTATAAATCACCGCAATGGCTAACGGATAATGAATTTCAAAACAAAAAAACTAAAGTTGTAATTATTGGTGCTGGTGGTACTGGTTCTGAGTTAATAAGCCAAATTTTCAAAATTAATTACACATTAATGGAATTAGGTAGTGCTGGCCTAGACGTAACGTTAATTGACGATGATGTAGTTAGTCCCACTAATCTAGGGAGGCAGTCGTTCTACCATTTTGATCTCGGTTTATCAAAAGCAAAGACACTCATTGAACGCTTTAATACGTTTGGTAACTTAAAGTGGAAGTACGTAGTTAAACGAATAACTCCCGAAAATATAGGCAAGTATATTCCCAATAACTGTGTAGTTTTTACATGTGTCGATAATCCAATTGCGCGTGTCACCGTGGGTGAGCATTTAGAAAAGCGGCTAAACAGCGAAGTTTTATGGATTGATGGTGGGAACAGCAGGGCAGATGGGCAAGTAGTGCTTGGTACGTATGAACAGAGAGAAGACCTACCATACAGTCGCTTACCTTCTGTTTTTGACTTATATGCAGATCAGCTTAAAACACAGGAGTATATTGCGACCGAAAGTTGTTCGCATGTTGAAGCAATGAGATCACAAACGCTCGGTATAAATAATGCAATAGCATTGCAAATGACGCAGCTATTTTGGCAGTTAGTCCGTGAAGGTGAAATTAGGGCGCATGGCGCTTTAGTTGATTTAAAATCTTTTACTGTGAATGCCTTGCCAATCGCCCCAGAAATCTGGACAATGTTTGGCTTCACTGATAAGCGCACTTAATTTGGTGATGAAGGGAGCACACAATGAAATGAAAAGTTATAGTTTTATTTTCATCTGTAAACAAAGTGGCAAAGATATTCGTAAAACAGTTAATACTCAAGGGGAATGTGTTGGTTATGCTCTGGAACTGGCGGCAAAAGAGGCGGTTTCAAAGTTTGGTACGCAAGAGATTTATTTAGAATCATTTTCACTCAGTAATTTCTAAATCCATTTCTGTAGGTGTTCTGCATCTTAATTTAGCCCATTCCCAATCAGTAGCGCGATTATCTTATTCTGGCAAACTTAACTCATATTCAATCTAGTTAGGTTTGTCATTATGAAAATAGATACTTACCAAGAGCGCCGTGCTCGTATTAAAACCATTCCAGACTTACACAATGAAGTCGCTGACGCAAAGCGTACAAGCATGAAAGTTCGATTACATGCTAAGAGTCGCATACCGCTAGAACATCGTCACAGTACCGCCCTGTTGAAAATGTACCCTGAACTAAGCGCGCTTTATACAAAAGCTAAAGCGGTTGAGCAGAAACTTCAAATTAATTTTCTACGCATTAAAGCTAATTTACGTGAAGGCGACATAAGCGACCCTATACCTAAAAATGCAATTTGCCACATTAGACGTAAAGCGCGTAGCTATTTTCATGTTTTAGGTAAGCTTCCTAGTGCAGTCACTTTTGAGGGTTGTGAATACAAAAGCAATTCGTTCATGGCTTTTGTAAGCGATATTTCAACCACCAGCTATCAATAGAGGATTACCCAATGCTTGCCATTAAAACACCAAAAGAAATGAAAATATCACTCCTGCAATTGGCTAATATCTTACTGCATAGAGACTTTATGAAGTTGATCTTGAATAATAACCATCGCTTTGAGCAATTCCCTTTCGTGAGTGAGCTGGTGGAACGCGAGTCATTAAATGCGCTGGCAGAATTAAAGGTAGTGGCCAAAAGCGTAAGTGAACGCAGTGAATTTAGAAAAGCGGTATCGTTAAGTGATAAAGATTACATTATCAGCATAATCACTCAAGCATCGGCAGCTATCAATATACTCGCTGACTCAATGTGTCCAGACCCAGTAACAAAGCAATTATCTTCTTTTTCAGTACGCAAAGATGAAACATTTTTAGAGAAAGCGACTCAGTTCTTTGGTACAGACTTTGGGTTGAGTGTGAGTTCTTCAATCAGTATTTGCACAAGTGGGTATGAGGCAAGAGATAACTACAATGTACCTTCACTCTATTACTTTATAGGCTCTTATTTAAAGCTTAGGCATACAACTAGCTATATAACACATAGCGCCATTGCGGAAGGTTTAATAAATCATGTATTACTTCGAGGGCGTGATTACATGCTTAATGGCCATCCTGCAGATCTCTTTGCTCATGATGTTTCAAATATAACGACCGCTAAATTAAATGGCCTACAGGGTATTTATTTGCATGATGATGCGCTTATTACTAAAGCTTCTATCGAGGGCACAGCAAAGCCAGAAGGCAACTACTCAACCTATTATGATTTCTCTGAGCTAAGTCAAACTCGTTTTGAGTTGGTGGGATAAATTTACAGAGGGTGTTTTGACCCTCTCTATTTTTTTCACTTTCACTCAATAAAGGTAAAACTACGTTTAATTATTTTGTACTTCGAGAGAGAAACGAATGAGTATTTTAAATTACATATATAGATTTGTAAGGTTTTTTATTACTGCAACCTGCTTTACGATCATCTTAACAGCGTCAATTATGTTTATTTGGTTATCTATCCTTCCCCCAGTTCATATTGAAACAGATGCAAATGTCGCTATCAACGAAACTCAGTATGTTTTTGCTGTATTTAAAGAGAGCGTTAAATATGCATTATTGCTTATTAGCCTTTATTTCATAGCAGAACGCTGTCTATTGAATGCAGAAATGAAATCAGCCACATTCCAGAATTATAAAAAGGCCAGAGGGTAAATCTAGCTTAGTAGCCAGAAATGTAAATGATGCTTTAATAACCAAATACACCAATAAACTTTATAGAGAATTTTATTATGTTCAATCAAATGCTAGTTCTAGGTAACTTATTCCAAGACCCGATTCTTCGTTATACAGCGCAACGTACAGCTATCGTTAATATTCGTATCGGTACAAATACATATTACAAAAGCGATGGTGAGAATAAGAAAAAAACTGAAAGCCATGATGTTTTTTTTACAGGTTCAGTGGCAGAAAATATAAATACATACCTAAAAAAAGGGAGTTTGGTGTTTGTACTCGGTGAGCAAAGCACTTCTATTGAGAATAATTCAGTGAAAGGTAAAATTTATCATAAAAATATTAAAGGCCACACTATCAAGTTTTTAGATGGTAAAAAGAAAGATCATGCTTACACCGATAACAATGCAAACGAACTTGACGATCAACACCAAGATAATAAACCTGCACCCACTACTCATAACCAATCTCAACAGAAAAGCGCGGGAGTTCAGCAACAAGAACCACACAAGAGCGCCCCAAGACCTAGCAATCAATATCAGGCAATGCATGGGGAAGGCTTTGCACCTAACTCAGAATTTGAGTAAAACCATCAAAGAGTGCCACTGAGCACTCTTTTTTCTAATACCTACCGGCGACCCGAATTTAGTCCTGTATCATTCTCTTATAAGTTTCCCCCCTAATAAGATGCTGGCGAACAAGGATTATTTATAAACAGAATAATTATCCTTGTTCTTGTGTTGAAATACTCATTTTTCACATTGAATTAAAAGGAATGTTGTGTAAAATGAAAATCTGCTCTAGGGTTTGAGCAGAAAAAACTTTTAGTTTTGGTGTCGCGCCAGTTTTGAATTGGTTACTCTCCACTGGTGCGCCATTTCCCCATCTATTCCATATCAAATATCAAATATCAAATATCAAACATTTAAATTTACACACCCCTTTTTAGGTATCTCTATTTTTTAACTTCCTAGATTAAAAACGTTTTAATACGCTTATACATCTCATAAGCGGAGTAAATAATGTTAAAGAAGTTAATCTACACGAGCCTACTGGCTGCAATCTCATTTAGCGCACTGAGTATTGAGCAAAACGAAATCACTGACTTACAGCAAAAAGCCAGTGTGGGTGATACTTCAGCCCAACTTTTGCTTGGCCAGTTAATGCTAACAAAGCAAGTGAGTGTCGCGGGTGATTTAACCGAAAAAGGGTCTGAATTAATACTACGCGCAGCTAGATCAGGTAACCCAAAAGCACAATTCATGGTGGGCGTGTTGTATGAAAAAGGTGTTTTCGGTCAGGTAGACTTAGAAAAAGCCTATATCGCTTACCAAGATGCAGCTAATAATGGGTATGTTAAGTCGTTAGTCAACATGGCCTATATTAAAGAGCAGCAAAATGACTTGATTGAAGCGCGAAATTTGTATTCTCAAGCAGGTGAAAAAGGGGATGCACTTGGCTACCTAAATCTATACATTTTAGAAAAGCGTGAAGGGAAAACAAAACAAGCTGAAAAAGCGCTTATCGCAGCCGCTCAAGCGGGAAATGATTCCGCGCAATACATCTACGCCTCAGAATTATTAAAACTTGATACAGAACAACCGTTGAATGATGCCTCTCCTGCTATTTTGTGGCTTAAAGTCGCTGCCAAACATGGTAATAAAGACGCCATGACTGATTTAGTATCACTCTATGACAGAGGAACATTCATCAGTGCAGATTACCCTTTCATAGAATCAATTCTGAATAAGTTGCATTCAGAGGGCGACAATAACGCATCGTTCACCCTGGCTAAGTTTTACATCAATCATTACAAGTCGTACAGCAAGGCGTGGCCACTACTAACACAGGCAATTTCAAATGATGTCGATGGAGCATTACCTTACAAAAACTTAATACTTGATTCAAAAAAAGTAATAACGACCGAAAAAGATATTTATGTCGCGTCAATCGTGCAGGATAACGCACTTCCCCCAGTCCTAGTTATGGGTGGCGCACGTTTCAATGTTGTAGATGAACTTCATAACGGCAGTGTGTTTGTTGTTGAAGATGAACTAGGTGTTTATGGCTTTGCAGAGCAATCTTTATTAAATGCTGCGCAAGTCAATGAAGATATTCGACCAATGGCCACTCCTGCCCCTGTTGCCATTGAAACTGACTTGATTGATATAAAGTCACAGAGCGAAACTGAAACCAGTAAAAATGATGTTTTAGAGTTACAGAATGACATTGAAATCGATGAAGAGGTTAAAGTTCAGCCAATGGATCGAAATATTCAAAAGGTCGTTGCAGTTATTACTCGACCTGTTAACTTTAGAGATAATGCACACCCACAAAGCAATGTTATCGGTAGCTTAGATGCTGGTGATGAGGTTACTTTAATAGGTTTGGATGATTGGGGTTGGGCCCAGGTGGTGCATGATGGCACTGCTGGTTTTGTTATGTCACGAGCCCTTGATTATGACGACTAAATATAAGTGCACGCTATTATACACTTTCAGCCAGTATCGTTGTTTTACAATTGATGAAGCGAATCACACTTTCACTTCCTGATTATTAAGTTAAAATTATTCTGCAACAACGAGTTACCAGTAAGTATTACAAGAGAATTAGAATGGAAAAAGTACAGAGTAAAGTTGAGAGCTTGATAGCTCAACCAATCAAAGAATCGTTCCAAAGTAACAGAAGCGCTAACATAGGTTTTGCATGTGCTAATGGTGTTCAGGTACGAATAGCTAGACCCACTTCATGTGAGTGCTGTGGCGAACCAGTTAATGTTTTTAATGTCCGTGATGCACACCATTCTGTTGATAATAAAAGCTCTATCTTTCACCGGGTAATTTATTGTTCTAAGACAGATGCTTATCATCAAGATATATACATAGTTTTCAATTATCTATTGGGTGCTAAGCTGCACTACTTAAACAAAAACAATGAATTAAGTTTACCGTTAATGTCTTTTTCACTGCCGATCCGCAAAGCAATTACCTTTAATGCTTTAAAAGGCTTTAACGCGCTGAAGCGTAAATTAGAGTTTAATAAATAACATCTACCACTCAATGTAATCAAATGCGCTGTTCAGCGCATTTTTTTTGCCTATCTCGATACTATACTTTCATTGACTAATATCAGTGCATTAATGTGTATGTCCTTGCCTGGTATTCTTTTCCAGCATTTTCAATAATCAAGATTACGCCCTATTTCAATATATAACTCAATAAGCTTGTCAACATAGCTCAGTGGACCAAATAGTATTTCGACTATGGGTAACCGAATACTTACCAGAAACCCTTTCAGTAACTGTTTTCCAATCAGTAGCCCAAATATTGAATGTTGATACTATTATTTCATCAACTCACAACTGGCTTTTAATATAATGGAATCACTTTTCAACAAACGTTTACTTGAGGCGCAAAAGCAACTTGGTTTAACTAAAGGGTCTAGCCAAGAATTAATCAAATCAATTAAAGCTAAGTCTGAACGCTTTACTAAACCAACAGTTCACTAGGAGAACTCAATGATTATTTTCTTCGTAATTTTAATGGGTGTGTTTTTCTTGATTACTACTAGCTCATCAATGTTTGCTGATACTGCAACTGATGAGCAAATGCGTGAATCTGGTGTTCTATTATCCAATCAAGATAACAGTGTTAATTCTGACGATGTCGATTTTCTGTTAGAGTTTGATGGTACTTTACCTTCAAATTACTATTCAGATCCAGATAATCTAGTAGTGATGTCTATTAATGATAGTGAATAGTTTTAACAGTTAAATTAGATGCTGGGCTTAAAAACCAGCTCTAATAAATTTATTTAAGTATGTGTGTTAAAAAATCCCCCAATTAATTGTTCAAAAATAATAGCACTCAACTTTAGTATCATTAAGAAATAATTAAACTCGTATTTATGGGTTGGTTTTTTCTGAAATCGGGTGTTTTTTGATGGGTCATTGATGGCTGGGCAGCCGTGTGCTTTCACCTAATTGGTTATAGGTGACTTTCTTTTAGTAATGTTATTAACAGCTCGTAGTAAGGGGGGGAGGCTTTCTCAATATAGGGATGTTCTTGCTTTATGTTTTCTTCTAATTCATAAACTTTAAACGCAGGCACATTCAATTTTACAACTAACCGGTTAAACACCTGTTGTGGATTGGCCCCTGGTTTTTGTTCGCTCCCAACTTCCTTTTGTTTCTTTTTAATCAGCGACGTTACCTTTTCTTTCATCTCGCGTATATCGTCAGGAACATTGAATTCATTTTTAAGGCGGGCCTTAAATGCTTTTAAGCTATGGCTGTCGTGTTCTTGTATGGCCGCATTATTTTGCGCGCGTAAATGCTCTATTCTATTTGATTTATTTACATCAAATCCATTTTTAATATCGTGCTTATTTTGTGAGTTTATAAGCTTTTTAACGGTTTTTTTATTGATACCAAGGGATGTGAACAACTCAGGGGTGATGAAGATACGCATACTTTGATAGCGCTTTAGTTTAACGCTGTAATTCTGTTGTAGCATGACCAATCCTGCAGCAGCTAAATCCTTTAATGCATTAATTACAGGGTTGTAGTTTTCACGGCCATGGCGGTATTTGGCTGTTGGCCCTGATATGTGAAGTTGATTAACCATTTTGGCCAAAGCTTTAATGGACATTTTAATTTCAAATAGTGAATCTGAATAGGGTTTGTATGAGGCGCAGTAAACTAACGCCTTCATCGTTTCGCGAAGGGTTTGCTCTCTTTCTATTCGCATACGGTTAGTTCGCGCCGCGAGTACGAGGTTACTGAAACCAAGATTTACAATGCCACCAGCGTATCGCGCTTTGTTTAAGAACGTATTTAGTTTGAAATCATGCATTTCAATGCGAGCAACAAGGAGCTTCGCAATTGGATTTTTAGCTTTAAAATCGAAATGCGGAGTCAAATGCCTATGCACAGAGCGACCCGTTATTGCAGTGTCGCTCATGGGATGACACTACGATCAGATAGAGTAATTTTCATAAAAAAACACTTATAACTTAAATTTTAGCCAAAAAAGCCCTTGACCTTATTTTTATGTAGTTATAAGCTGTCCTGAGTTACGTGGGACTTACCAGTTGGCGCTGGTTGCTTACAACATTACATAAATATAAAACCTTTCTAGAACCGACTTTTATGTCGGTTTTGTTTTTCTATTGCTTAGCAATGTTATTTTTTTGTTATTTCTTCGTTGTGCTTAGCCTTAACTATATGTTAATTATTCAATTATTTATCGAAATTCGGGCAAAGGATACTTCGCTTAAATAGTTAGATCAAGATAATTCACAAATGATGATCACTTTTTTATGCTCATTTGTACCCTTTTCTAATCAGTAGCCTAAAATATCGAAATACGTATTATGTCTCTCAAGGGTTAGGCCGAGTATCCAACACTACTCTCCGTTGGGTATTTGGCCTTTTTAAATCTACCTTTGTAGTGCTTCTAACTCTTTTATCATTTTGTCCGCTTCCTTCTTTGCTTGTTCAATTATTTCATCCCGAAACTTAACTATATTTATACCTTTATCTTTAGCCATTGCGTTTATATCGCTTACGCGCAGATCTTTAAATTGCTTGTCTGTAGGCGCAGTTATTGTTTGGTTACTATCAATAATTAATACTCCCTCATCCTCCATCATTTTTATTAATAGCGCGAAAGCCTCCATTGACTCCGCTTGTGTGTTTCCATCACGCATAAACTTATCAATTAATCGCTTACCATTTAAGGCGATCACTTGAGATGGTTTTTTGCTTACTTGTTGCTGCAGCTGAGCTATTTGTTTTGTCTGTTGGTAAGTTTTAACGCTTACCAATAATAAAATAGCAATGCTGGAGGCTAAAATTAGTTTTGCTAAATAACCGGCCATTATTTTAGGTCCTTAATATCGTCTTGGTTCAATTGTAAGGTCATTCCCTTCTGAACTAAGAAATCTACTTCAATACCTGCTGGAATCTCTATAACAGGCCACATAGCCTCAGCAATTGCTAAGTAATATGAAGCTACACGCTCCATTGCGCTACTTGCACCTTCCATTATGCCTGCTCCAGCGTACTGGTTTAGGTTTTGGCTTTGCCATACTGTTGATGCAGAAAGCTCAGTATTAATCGAAGGTACTTGCTGCGGGGCAGCTGCACTTGCAAAACCTGACAAAAAGCCTGCTTTGATAGAGTTACCTATCGCTTTACCACTACGCTCGATTACCGTGCCACGTATACCGGTTAAACCATCTGAACTAGACACAGCATAAGCCGTTAATGATTTTTCAATGGCTTGGCCATCATTGGTAATACATGAAATTGCTTCTGCACGGATTTCAACACGTTCGCTTGCTAGGTTACCAATACCTGCACCAAGGACCATACACTCACGTATATCGAGTGAGAAAAAGTTAGGCATAATCGCTTCGCGTTTTACACGAAGTAAAATAGGGATTGGTGTATCTTGTGAACCTACTTTGGTTGGCGCCGCAACACCATTAATTAACGTGCCCGATAATATTGAGCCCATTGCTAATGTAAATTCACCTTTATCCCCTTTTGCTGACGGGTTTCTTTCGTCATTACTTTTAGCAATTTGTCCTTCACGACTATCGTCTACATTTTGACTGTCATTCGTCAAACGCTGAACTTTAATATCACTTATAGTTACTTCACCAGAGCGCTGCACTTCACGTATACTGCGTTGAGTAATTGTTCTAATAACGTTGCCTTTAATTTGCGGTGATTGCGTTATTATCTCAGTTTGCGGTCTATATAGTACATTTTGGTTTTGCTGATCTGCTTTGTAACTGACTGGCTCACCTTGTACTTGAAACTGTTTGCTAGGCAGCTTAGTGCTTATATCAATTGGTTTTGTGTTCGTAGCGTTCTTCCTTTTCAGCTCAAACATCTCATTTTGCATTTGCTGCATTGAAAGTTTCAATTGCTCAAGGTTTTCTGCGTCTTTGTTGTACTTAGCCTCCATCTCGCGCTCTTTATCGGCTAGACGTACTTTCATTTCATCTACAATACCTTCTGCTTCGCGTTGATCCATTGTGCCTAGTGTGTCGGATAGGCCCAGAATTGATGTAACGGATTGACTCTCTACTTGCTGTTCACTCATGGTGTCATCTGTAAACAGTGATCCACCTACAAACCAAAGAATAACAAGAAATATGACTCCAAGAATGCCCTTGCGTAACCATGGATTGTCTTCAATATAGGTTTTTATCTTTTCCTGCATCATTCACCTGCCCCCATTGTTAAGCGTGGTCTAGTCTGACCATATGAGTCCGCACTTGCCTTTTTCAGTTTACGAATAATATAAATCTCTGTTTCTTCACCAGGTTGTAAATAGGACTTTGGATATAGCGCAACCGATGTAACACCATCATTTAGACACATTTCTTCACGTACTTGGTAAACACGATCACTATCATTGTGTACGAGAACTACATCAATAAAGTCTTGGCTTCCACTTAATCGCTGGCCCGCTTCATGATATATAGCTATACGGCACGGATGTTTAAGGTAATTTGGTATATCGTTTGTTATTGAGTATCCAGCAGGTGTCTTACCTTGCGCTATCGGTTTTAATATTGAAACAATACTCTTTTGATAACTTGATGAACGCAGTACCGGTGCGTTTTGCGCTTCAAGAGTCGCTTTATCAATTTTTTTCTGTTTTTCCATTTCGTTAAAATGATTCAGCGCTTTTAACGTCATTTCAGCTGGCATATCTATATCAATATCTACCATGGCTGGTGGTGAAGCCATTGGTACTAATACGATAGAAATTTCAGATTCAATAACACCGTCTTCAGATAGTAATAAACTAATTGGTTGCATTGTTCGTAACGTCACATACAAGTGGCCATCTTCAACCTCAAGTAAAGCTTGCTCTGCGTTGGCACTCGTTTTAACAGATAAACTTCTAAAGTTGGTGCGTATGGCATTACTAAAACCCTGTCCGACTGGAATAACTATGTTTCTTCCCGGCTTTAGATTGTACGATTGTTCTGGTTTAAAACTTTGTTTCACCTTTTGTAAGAAATCAGGTTCATTACTACTTTTACTTACAGGAGCGTTCGACGTTGCTCTATTAGTTTCACTAGGTACAAAGCTATTAGTTGCAGCGCGCAATTCAGCGGCACCGTTGTAAGCTGGTTGACCCGCCGGTGTTGCATTCATTGGTTTTCTACCAAAGTTTGTTTGTATTGGTATGTCTAACCCTTCGTCTTGCGCATAGACTGCCGGCATTAAGCTCAGTGATAAACAGATAGATGCTGTTATTTTATTTATTAGTTTCATTTTCATTCCTTAATCGTCACTTATGACTTTTTTAAGCTCAGCAGTTAACATAGGGTTTTCTTCAACCAGATATTCAACATCACGGTTCTTTGGCAGACCTTTGTATGAGTTAAAATGCGTAATAGCTGCACGTTCAGAGAAAGGTTTAATTCTGAACTCATACGTCCATCTTTGAGGTAAGTTGATATTATTGGCCGTTGCTTTTAGTTTGATAGTCCTGTCACCCCAGATCCAAACTAAGTCCTTTACTGGGTCGTAAATCGCGTCTTTAATAACAAATGTTTGCTCTGCATCCCGTGCTATTAAAATTTGGACCTCTTTTTTTAGTGATGGCAATATTTGCTGCCGTAAGTAAGGTGAAAGCATGCTATCCAGTTGATTCAATACAAAATCAGCATTGTCCTTCGATAAGTTCCCTGCTATCGACGCTGCCGCAACTGCCCATCGTAATTTATATTCTTTATTGGCTACATTACCTGCAACGACTAAAGGTTGTGTGAAATTAGGTGGCGTGGCGATTACTTCAGTGTCTTTAAAAGCCAATGCGCAAGCTAATACCCCTGCAATGGCAAGTAGACCGTACTGAATAATTGTGTTTTTAGTTTGATTTTTTTTAATCTCGCTAACGGATTTTAAAATTTTGCTTTCACTTCTTTTCATCTAAAGAGTTCCTATTGAAAATATTCACGACTATATGGGTCAGGTATATATTTACTTTTTTTCAAAAAAGGCAAAGCGCCATGCCACCATAGGAAATGAAGAATAAACCCTCGTGAGTAACGCTCTTCTGTGTATTTCAATGTGAAAAACCAAATTAAACCAAAAGTAAGCAATTCCATTGGTTTGTTGATTAATATGCCAAAGCCAAAACACATGATCGGCATAAGTACGTAGTGCATTGGCCACAGTATGAGAGTTAGTGGCTCGTTAATGCGTTTTGGCATTCTGTATTGAAAAGGATTGTCTGACATTGGTTTGTCCTTCATTAAAATGTATTCGCTATTATTTACCGTATAAAAACGAATGCATAAAATTAGAGAGGGTGTATTTGATACCTCTAATTATTTAGACCAAAAAAAAAGGCTCAAAATGAGCCTTATATTAAGGAGGGAAACTAAATTTTTTATTAAAGGCCTGGGATACCCGCAGTAAAGATTAAATCTAATACTGAACCAGCATTTACCATTAATACTGCACCAAGGAATGCACCAGCAGCCATAGTGTAGTTTTGTTGAGTAATGTTATAAACAGAGTAACCAAATGCTAAAAGTGAAATTGTTTTACCCGGAATACCTTTTACCCAACCATCAAACGTTGAATATATCGAGTTCCATTCAGTACCACTACCTGCAGCAAGTGCTAGTGATGAAAACACTACACATGCTATAGCTAGTGCTAATAGAAGGTATTTAGTTTTTTTAGATGTCTCAACGTTATTCATGTTGTCGATGTTTGCAATTGCTATACTCATGGTTATCTCCGATTAATGAGTGGTTTTAATTCAAAGTGATTATTCACTGTAATTGATTCATTTTAAAATTTTAGAGCGTACTAAAATGGCCCCTCTAAGCTATGCTAATTTTAAAGGAGCACATTAATGTGTTCCTAGTCCTTCTCAGCAAAATCATTATTACCTTTAATTTGGCTTATTTTAAATTTTACAGAGGGTTAAAATCGCACCTCTAAGGTATACATTTATAGAATTCCACCTATTAGGCGACTAATGCTGAAACCTTGAGCGCTAACTGACTTAGCATCTTTAGTCTCTGTCATCTCCATTAATTCAATTTCAACTTCTATTGTGCTACTTATCCCATCTATGAAACCTTTTGACTTTGCACCCTCAATCTTTCGCTAAATTGTAGCCAGAGCCGCCACCAGCATCAGTCATCTCACCCTCAAGCATTATTTGCGATACATACTTAGGCTTATTTATTTCTAATGTCTCTGTCTTACAGTTGATTAATATGGCCGTTAAGAAGCCTCCAAATATAATGAATGTTTTAAAAACCTGTGAAAATGAATAAGCCTTCGCTACTGGTCCTAACTTAGATTCAACTGTAGATGTTAACTCTGATATGGCCTGTGTTAAATTTTCAGGTGGAACTCTAACTTCTCAACTTTTTTTCTTTTAAATTATCTTAGTAAATTTGTAATCATTTTAACTTGTACCTTTATGGAAATTACGGATTATTCCTGAAATCAATAGGGCAATACCTATCAAAAAAATAAATGGGAAATAGGGCAGCACTACGCCTACAAAATTCGGCGCTAACATAAAAAATGTAAATAAACAGAATGAAATCCAAATGATCTTTATATATAAACGCACCAAATTAGGTTTAGCCCCGCCAAATCTATATGCGTTTGCTTTGTGTCTGTTAACAGAGCCGTAAATTAAAGCTAAACAAAGTGGAAGTGATACAAACAGCCAATACTTAAACATCATTATTCGCAAAGCGATTTGATACGCTAGTATCTGCCCGTTTATTGCTAGTCTTTCTTGGAATGTACTACCTATGACACCATCCCATTCAGTGTCCTTTTCAGGCATCAACTTTGATAAAAACCATTTGTATAGCCCACTCCCATTTACCCATTTATCTTGTAAAAAGAGGGTTTCGTTATGCAATACGTTCCAATCATTCTCTGAAATCGCATCTTTAATCTGATATGACTCTTGCAGTACATTCGTTTTATATTCGTCTGGTTCAGTTAGTAGCAGCATGAGCAGCATAGCCGCCACCGATAGTGAGGAGAGCAGTAATAATATTTCTAAACGTGTATGCTTACTTGTAATTGCAGTCTTCATACTGCATCCCCCCAAAATATTGCCTGCCTTTTGCCTGTGGCCGGCACTCCCCAAATACTTAAATCAACGCGATTAAATACCAATAAATTGAAAATTAAATATAGTTTTTTATTCGTCTTTTTAGTTGGAGTGTGCAATGTTATTAAATTGTCTTTTGGGTGCCTTTTTGTCCAGGCGCACAAGCTTTCTTTAGTCCAATCCCACACCTCACTTTCACATTTAATTTCCATGCAACATAATTGAGTTAATTGATTAGAAATATATTCACAAAAAACCAAATACGCAGCCGATTGTCCTTGTATCTCAGCCTTGGCGTAATACGCGCTCAAGGATGTTGTAATGATGGATATATAAGTAGGTGCGCCACTATTGAATATATCAATGTTGCCCATGTACTCTTTGACTTTGTTACATATTTTTACTACTGCCGGGTTGATGGTATCTATCATCGACAATTGTATTTTAATATTTGACTCACCGATTGAATCAACCAATTGCGCTTTCTTTGTCAGTGTTTTATTTTTAACTGCATGCATGAATTTTAAAATAGATTCAGCGTCAAAGAATTTATTTAAAATGAGTAGTCCTACTTCATCTTTGCGCAGGTACTCTAACTTTACGTTAAGTTCAGTCGTTGAAATTGACTCAAAGTTATTGTTTTCAATCCACGAATATAAACTTTCATTCGTAAAATCCCACGTTACAGAGGCTGACAATCGCTGGCCTTTTGGCCTGCCCGACACTTTTGCGTAAATGATTGGGTATAACTTTTCGGATACTGCCAGAATTAGAGTTTCAACTTTTGTATTTTCAAGATTGTCTATAACGCCGTTCATAATGAGGCTAAATACGTGTTCTTTGTATATCTTGTTTTGTAAACCAACATACAGCGCTATGTTTCTTGCCAATTCCAATACTGCTTCATTATCACTGCATAACTTTAAAAACTTATCCTGATTTTTTTCACTTAGTCGTGCTCGTATCTCATTCTTAGATGATTGCTTTTCAATGTCATTCAGTGAAAGCCATGTTTTTTGCGCAGTTAAACCATTAAAGTTTTCAATTCGCCACTTATCTATAACCATTTGGCTCGCTCCTCTGGGCAGCTGTTAATTACAATTGGTAGCCTCATTTTAAGTTTTCGGCCATCTGCTAACCGTGCTATGTATTGAAGTTTTGGTAAATCGCCCATTAAGCCCATTGGAAATGAATCATCCATCTCTTTAGCTGAACGCTCACCATGCATAGAGTTGAAGGCAAATATACTTTCGCTACTTGATGCACCAGATGAACTTTGATTTTGAACTTTTGTGATTGCTGTCTTTGAAAATTGCGCAGCAACATACTCTTGGGTCTTTGGATCAGTTGTTCTAAATGAAATGAAGTTATTACATAAACCTAAAACTCTGTTGGCTGTAGGCTCATCGGTTTTAGCTGCAATGTCGCTTATTGTTTGTGTAGCAAGATAAAGCTCGATTGATGATGCGCGACCAACAGCAAGGAGATTTAATAAGCTGTCATTATTTTCAAGTGCAGCATGTGCTTCATCTAAGAAAACAGCAACTCGTGATGCTTTCTTGTCGTTATTGTTATAACGACGACCTGACACAGCAGCAATCTCAGCCATAATTAAACGCGCTAAAAAACCTGCTGTTTTATTATCAGTCATTGAATCTAAACTTATATATAGACACCCCCCTTTTTCCATGAGGTTATCTAAATCTACTATTCTTCGCTTATCTTCACTTTCGGGATCATCAATAGGGGAAAACAAATCATCCATTGGCTTTGACGTTAGCGCCGTTAATACAGGGCGTAACGATGTGATCATCTTTATAAAGTGCTCAGAAGGATGTTCGATTAATTGAATAATACCTAAAATAGCCGCGTTCTCATGCGACTCGCTTAAACGAGCTTTATAGTATTCGCTCATTACTTGCCACGCCTCTACACCTTTTTTAAGGTACTCAGCCATATTCAGCTTTGTTTCGTATCCTGGTCCTAGTGTCCTTTCAAAAAACACACGCAACACTTTTTCACAGAAAGGTATTTTCCCTGAAGACAACGCTTTTTGAATGGAAGTTAAGCGAATAGGTGTGCCAATGTACTCCATGCCTGCAGCTACAAATGTTATTTGTTCATAGGCGAAGTCTTCAAAGGTTTTGCTGCCCCCTGAAGTTCCCATGAGTGGCGCTACTCTGTCAGCAATTTCTGAGACGCGTACAAAGTTCTTTAGTAACGGTATACGACAAGAGTCACTTTGCGCAGCTGGGTGTACACTGAAAAACCTATCGCCATAACCTAAGTGCTCCATTTCCTGCTTGATAGACTCTTTCCAGTCAGTGTCGTTTTTTGGATCGATAACGACGATTACTTTGCTGTTATTTTTTGTTTTGTCGCTTTTTTTGATCTTATTTTGTTGGCCATTTATATTGAAGCGAGCTGAACTTACTTTTGCACCCATATGTATAGCGTTGAGGCTAAGCAAGCGTAATAGTGTTGTTTTGCCTGTACCTATATTTCCTGATATGAGTGTGTGCCCAAAATAAGTATCTTCCACAACCTTTATTTCTGTTTCATCGCCTACAGCATGGATAAAGGGTTTTCCACCAAGCTCTTCAGTTTCATGCTGAAATTCGTCTGTTGCTTTGCGTAGAAAAAATGGAAGCTTTATATCCGTTAATTTTGAGTCCATATTCATAACTTGATAAATACGATTGGCATGTTCTGAACCCCATTCAAACCCATACCCCATAAAGTTGTGTCTAGGGTCAATAAATTTGTCATTCGTTATTCTTGGTTCAAGCGAGTTGATTTCCCGTAATTGTTTACAATCCATAAACTCTTTTCTATTGAGTTTTAGTTTTAACTGACGCTCTATTAATGGTTTTGCTTTCCAAGCATACAGATAACTTCCACCAGCCAGTATGCCAGCAATACCAAATGAAACGGTTGCTCCTGGTTGGAATGCACCTAAAGTCACAAACGGAGTTGTTATTGCACCAATGCCATAAGCTATTGCTGTGTTTACTTCATAGATAGGTCGAAATAGAAACTCAACGTATCGCCCATCTGTTCTATTGTATTTACTACTCACTGAACACCTCTGTATTTGATACATCTTGTATGTGGACTTGTATGGAAAATGAACTCATGTCGTTAATTTTTACGTCATGTTTATAGCGCGCTTTCATTAATTGGATTAGTTTGCTTATACGTATCCCTTTTATAAAAGATGGGCTTGAATCGCTAACTAACGCTACTTCTTTTAATATAATGTCTATGTGTTCTGGACCACCAGCTACATTAAATTTGTGAGCTAGCAAGATTTCGCCAAGACTTCCTTTGATGCTTGTTGTTGTGAATTCAAACTCTGTTGGGTCGGTCAAAGGAAAACTAGATTTATCTTTACCGGCAGTGGCTTTTTTCTTAGTAGTCTCACTCTTTGCTTTAGGTGAATTGGTATTAACACCTTTTTTGGTTTCTGAACTGCTTTTAACAGCGCCAGTTAACGAGGACTGACCTAAAGGTGTTAGTTCAAAGCAAACGACAGACTTTGCTTTTTGACGCCGAACAAGTGTTGCAAGGGATGAGCTACCTAGTTTTTGCCGTATAAAACCTTTGCTTAATAGCGCTTGTCCAGCTTCGATTTGATTAGTGTTGTAGGCTTCAACGTACTTGTTTACGTCTACGTACCATTTATTATTGATTTGCAAAACATACTCGTGGAATGTAGGTTTTTCGTTCTCCAAAGCTGGTGGTATTGCCTTTTGATATATTTCCACAGGTACAGCCTGTTCAGTTTTTTCCGCAGGTATTGTTTGTTCATTTATTTGAGCAGGTACAGCCTGTTCAGTTTTTTCTGCAAGTGTTGTCTGTTCAGTTTGTAATACAGAGGTATCGGTGCTGTTTTCAAATAGAATTGGTGTAACATTCGCTTTTTCCGGTTTTTTAGGCTTTGGCATTTTTTTCTTTTTGGCCGTGACTTGTTTTTTTTCCTCTGTATTTACTTCAGTTTTAGGCGGAACTGTTTTTTCTGTTTTGGAGGTACTGGTTTTTTCCTCAACATGGTTTACACCATTGTTAACGGAAACGGTTTTTTTAGTCGTGCTAATGTTAACTTTGTCATGTAATTCGTTCGTACCTTCAATTACCGTCTCTTTTTCTTCGCTTAGCGCTTTAGTATCAAAGCTTAGCTCTGTAAAGCTTCCATCTTCTTTCGTAATGAAATATTTGTTTGAGCCACTAAGGTAAAGTAAACCTTCTAAGTTTGGGTGCACTGGGTCAGAATCATATATCCACTCGCGATACACCACTTTAATCAACTCAATCCAATTAATGCTGATTGTTTCGTCAATGATGTTTATTACATCTTGTTCAGTGAACTTGCCTATAGCAAATAGCGCAAAGCGATTTTCTTTATCGAATGGCTCTACTATTCTGAAATCTTCCATCATTCCTAATAGAGACTTTGTATCATTTGGTAGAGCATCGAACTGGTTAGCCCGTGCAGCTTTTAGGATTCCATCAAACGCTGATTGCCAACGAATAAAAACACAATCTCCAATTACAAAAGCATGGCTTTTTTCAGCATTAAAATTCCATTTGCTTTTAAGGCTTCGCATCGTGTCGACAATAGACATCATTCTTGATTTTTTTAAGGTACCAAAAGCCGAAGTTGCCATTGTTTTGACATCTTTAGCCGTTGACACTGAATCTCCAAAACGAATTGCTGTGGCAAGGTATCCATTGATGTGAGCATATCCGTTAAGTGCAGACGTTAGATTGCTATATAAGTCATCTGGGGAGTCCATAATGAACTCTAACCCCTCTCCTTTTAATATGTGTGGTAACAGAGTGGCACCTGAAGACACGTGCTCCTTGTGTACACGAGATGCTCTAAAGTGGACAAAATATCGTTCTACTTTATTGCGGGTAGCCCATTCAATTAAAGTTTCAATTTGTGGTATCCAAGGCTTAATTGGTTTCCCCCAGCTCGCGATTGGTACACTTATATTTTTTTCATCATCAAAAATTGTATACGCACTCACCTGCATATCTGTCAAAATTTTACCTGTATCATGTAAAAGCGCCCCAACCCACGCTGCATACATGTAACGGACACGACGTTGTGCATCTAAGTCCACTTTACCAACGGTCGGAGGCAATTGATTGTCTGCTTTACGCAAAGCGATTAAAGCTGCATCTAGCGAGTGCCGAAATAATCCACCTGGTTGTGAATGGTGGTGGTATTCAGATGCAGGAAGCATGTGAACATATTCCGCTAGCTTGCGAATTACACTCAAATAACGCGCGTCAAAAAGATTAACACCATCCGCAGTGGTTCTATGAAACCCAATATCTACGTGTTGCTCAAGCGCTATAATTTGGTCTTTATAGCGCTTTAAAATGGCGTCTACACAAAACACGCTCAAACCATTTACTTTAGGTGGGTAAAATTGAGCTTCAGCATCGTGTACTGGCCTGTTATAAATATCCAAATAAATTTCTCCACTTACATTGGTCTGTAAGTGGATCGGCTTAGGTTTATCTTTAAGAACCTCTACGTCACCGTTAACCGGCTTAGTAGAAGTGGATAAACCAAATAGCATTTTCATGGTGGATACAAATGACATTATGCTACCTTGCTTTCACTATCTTCATTTTTGGCTTTAACAATTAATACTAATTGTTCTTCAGTCAGTATTGTTTTTGCTACCTCATAAGGAATGTCACACAGTGAAAGCATGTTAAATTGTGGATCACGTAAAAATTCCAAATAGTAACGCGGATTAAATTGGCCTCCTTCGCGTTTACCCGGCGAAGTCACTTTCATTATTCTGTCAGTTACACCAGTAACAATTGCTGCTGCCTGTTTGCATGCTTGCTCATACTCAAGATCATCTAAAGCACCAAACATAAATAATTTTTCAATTGCGTTTAACTCTTTGTCCACGGCAACAATTAACTGAGTAATTGTGAGTCCTACTGGGTGAGACACTTCAAATTGCATGGCGTAACTTTCTGGAGTATTAATTATAAGGTCACCCATAACCGGTAAACTTTTCTCACGTTCTACTCGGTGCTCATGAAGTGTATCCAGCTGGGCTTGAGCAAGACTTAAATTAATATCTCTATGCCATTCACTTATTCTTGTGTACGCAACGCTAGAGGTTTTTGCCATCCGTAAAATTGCAGCTAAGCGCTCGAATGCATTTAGAATTTTATGCTCGTTAAGCTTTAAATATGAATGTGTGTGGTCTGTTTCATACTTAATCATGGTAGTGATTGTTTTCATTTTTCCAGCATGCTTTGTGGCCGCTCTTTGCGCCTGTTCATTCTTGACATGTTCAGCTGATATTGAATTTTCAGTTTTATTCTGCATTTTGTATCTCCTCAGTTTCTAAAGTTTTTGTGTTGTTCAGTAGCTTTAAGCTTTGATGAATCATATTAATAAGCGTGATAATTGGTTCCGCTTTAATTAGGAATTCATCAATTAAACTAACTTCCCAGCTTTCAGCGTTTTTCACTAATTGGAATCGACTTGTTGTGCCATCTTTATTCCGCTTGAGTTCTTTTGCGTAGCGAAGTGTCTGCTTATTGCTTTTAGCAACATTGAGCCTTGCCCAACTGTTTTCGTAAATTCGCCACCTGAGCGTTACTCGGTTATGGTTTTTGGTTTTGTATATGCGAATGCTCGGTGCAACCTTGCCGACTTTATCGGTTCGGTCCGGATTAGCGGCTTGACTTATGATTTGTCTATTAATGTCTCGCCAAACACCCCAATATCCATCCACTAACGAATCAAGCTTTAAAGCTAGGTCGTCTTTTTTATCAGTTAAATACTGTCGAACTTCAAATGCATCTTGGTTCATTTTTCAAAACTCTTGTTTCTGTCGTGATGTCATTTTCGCGTAATTATCCTTAAGAGAAAAAAAATACAGAGGGTATAAATGCATGCTGTAAATTTCGGGCACCTTCCGGTGAGGTATTCTTTTACTATTGATGCCCTAAAATCTAATTGAGGGCAGTTTCATCAAACTGCCCTTAAACGGGCGGTTTAACCAAAACTGCCCTCAATTAATTAGGGGAGAATTAAGTTTTCGAGGTTTGCTTAATTGGTGCTTTTTTTGGTAAGAACAGAATGATTTGTAAAATGCCCTAAAAGGGCGTTTTGAGTGACGTCTTAATTAATTGAGGGCGCTTTTAATTTTTTTTATCAATTTAATTTAATATCCTGCCCTAAAAATGGGCGCAATAAATATCTCACCCTATTAATTGAGGGCGGCTTCTTTTTTTGTTGAATTAATATTTTGTAAACTTTAATTTTGGAGAAGTATGAAATTTAGCGTAATTCCTCTAAATAAATGGAGTTGCGCCATTGTGGGTAGGTTCTAGGGAAGTGCACTATTAATTGAGGGTAGTTTTAATAATTTTTTATTTTTTAGACTAGGGATAATGCCCTAAAAATGGGCGTAAAAAAAATCTCACCCCATTAATTGAGGGCGGTATTAAACTATATATTTTTGTGGTTCTAAATTATTGAGGCGTATTTGGCTTAGTTATTTATTATAAATATGCGATTTTTTTATCGTTCAGCATCTCAATCATAATGCTGGATATACCAATCAAGAAGAAATGAAGCTCACTTTGTGAAAGTGCTAATGTATTTAATTAGAGGGAAAGGTAAAATGAGTAGCGCAGTTCATCAATTAAAGCTGCATGCGAACAATATGGAATTTACTTAGTCATAATTGCAATGCTGTGCCGCTTTTGTGCCTCTTTCATGCCACTTCCCGATAAGCGATTGACATACCCAATACCATAAATTTCGCATCGCCATATCGCTCCCTTTTTATGCCGCTTTCATGCCGCTGGTCGGTAAATAATTTACATATCCAATATTATAAATCGTACATTGCCATATTATGCCGCTATTATGCCACTTTTGTTCTATAGCTTTGTATTGGTCTGTGTTTTTGGTTTTCGTTCACTCAACTAATAACTAATAAGTTTTATAATTAAACCTTAGAGGTGTCATTTTGGGGTGCTCTAATATTTAAAGCTTTTAATTACTGGGTGTATTCTCTGCCTGAACAATACATATAGGAGTGTAGAGAATGGCTAAGAAGATAGTGAGAGCTGCTGAGGTTGGGTTTGGAACAGTAAGTTTTACTGTGTCGGGTGACGATAAGCCAGTGATAAAAACGTTTAGCTCTTCTGTTGGGCGAATTAATGAGAGCCGAATTGGGCAAGCCGATATGGGAATTGGTAAGCGTGAAACGGTAGAAGTCGATATTGATGGCGACATTTTTGAAGTTGGGCCTGACGCTTATTTAAGTGCTCAAGACTCTGATGATGTTTTAAGTGATCATTATGTTGGTTCCAAACAATATAAAGCATTATTAAAAGGCAGTCTTTCACTAATGCATGATCGTGTTATTGATTTGCTTGTTGTTGGCCTACCTGTTAATCATTGGTCAAAAAAAAACGAGCTTATCAAATTAACAGAAGGTGTGCATGATTTCAAAGGCGGTAAGCAACGAATAGTTAAAAAGACTATGGTGTTACCACAACCGGTTGCTGGATTAGTTTCTTATGCGACAAGTCTACCTAAACAAGAGTTTGAAAAAAACTTTAAAACAGCAAACGTTGTTTGTGTCGATGCCGGATACTTAACACTAGATGTATGTACATCTCGTGGATTAACGCCAATTGAAAAAAGAAGTGGTGCTACTGAGAACGGCTTTTCAACCGTGTTGAATGAAATTATACCGACCTTATCTAAAGCTTTTTCATTAACTAACAACTTATCAAGACGCTTAGTGGATGATGCTTTCTGGAAAACTAATGGCAAGCTAAAGGTTAGAGGTTACGAATACCCATTCCCAATTTGCAAAAAAGAAGATAATGATCTCGGTATCGAATATGACGTAACGGGTAATATTAATAGTTCGACAAGTACGGCTGCAAACTATGTAAGAAACATTGTAGGTAGCGGTGATGACATTGATTATTTTGTTTTATTCGGTGGACCAATGAAAACTTTTGAACCAGCTATTAGAGCGCAATATCCACATCACAAAATGATTGTACTAGAAAATAATTTAACTACAGTTGTTGAGGGGCTGTTCTACGCGGGCAAACAAGTCGTTAGAGGTTAATCTATGAGTAGTATAATTAAAGTAACAGCGAGAATAAAAAGAGAAAGTAAACTTGGGATTCATTTGGTTAATGATTCTCAGTTATCTGGCTACCCTAATGAGTTAATTAGGTTAGCCATTCAAGGTTTGTTATTTGAGAGTCTAGTTAATAATGGAGGGGAGGTAAAGTTATCAGTTAACCAACCGAATCACCCTTTGGTTGACAGTAGTTTGAACAAAGCTTCTGTTGCTGTAGAGAAAACCCAAAGTGAGCCTGTAGAAGAAGTTGAGGAAGGTAAAAATCAACTTGACCTCGTACCTTACTTGGATAGATACATGGAAGATTTTGATTTTACAGATTCAAATGCAAGTCCCGATTAAAGGCCTGCCTATCCAATACTTTAGGATGGGCATTTTGTAAAGCGATTAGAAAAAAATGCTATTAAATTTTATTTTACTTCATATAATTTAAGTTGATGTTTCGTTAATCATTGAATCTATTAGTATTTATATACTAAATTAAAAATTAACTCGCCCTAAGTCACAAGTGGTGGCGTTATTTTTATTGAGATGTTCCTTTTATGAATCTATAATTCAAATTCATAGAATAATTTTAAACGGAACTAGAGCAATGCTAGAAAATGCAAACAACCTTGCCGATCAAATTAATAACTACTTTAATTGCAATGTGGAGCTGTTATTAATAATTAAATCACTTATTGATTTTGATTGTGATATTGAGGGTGTCATTGGCATTGATTCACAACTTGTAACAGCTCTTAAAAATGCTCATGTTCAAGATATTGCATGTTTAAAAAATGCAGATTCTCGCGTTCCTTTATTCAAATTAGCGTGCTCACCAAGTGACCTAACTCAAGCTATTGCTTCTATGAAAATAAACAAACCAAAAGCAGGGTCAATAGACCACATATTTGCATCTGAGGTTAAATAGAATGTCTATATCGTTGACTAATATTTATAAAAATGAAATAGCTATTTGCGCTTTAGCAGTGTTAGGTACTGAAAAGAAAATTCTACTTGCTCTGTCTCATAGACGAAAAGACAATATCAAACACTTTTGGAAAGACCTCCCTTTTTCAAGACAATTTCGTCGTGGTCAAGGTGGTTGGGTAAAAGATACTGAAGGTCGGCTGATGGCCGACAGAATTTTATCGTTATATAAAAAAATGTATAAAGATACCCAACTAGACAGACCTATAACTGGTGTGCAATTATTGAACATGTACTATGCCTATAATGCATTATACCCAAACTCTAAAATTCACCCTACTCGTATATTTTACTTTTTCCCACTAGTACGTGAACAGCTACTTGGTATTATGCCGTCATGTGCTTGCTGTTCTAAGTCTTACGTAGTTCATTATGATGACAACTCTGACATAAACCTTTGTGCATCGTGCCATATTACTGGTGCAAAAGCTCCAAAGGCTAAACGTGAGAAACATGGGCTATTTGAAGATCAGATAACTGACGTTCCAATGCATGATAATTTACCTCAGCGACAACAAGTTTAAAAGTTAATGTAAGAGACGTATTTAAAAAATTTGATTTTTAATATTTGAAAACCAATACTAATAGCAATTTCAAGTGCCAAGGTGTTGTTTTTTTTATGCGTAAAACTTTTTTATCATTACTTCTTATTGCCACACTACCTTTGCAGGCTGTCGAATGGCTTGATCCAATGACTCCTAAGAAGTCACAAATAAGCATTAATTTTGTTAACTTACTAGGTGATGAGCAGGCTTCACTAATTAATGTTGGGCTAAACAACAATGCTGAACAAAAGCATTATGTCGCGGGTGTGCTAATTCAAAAAGAGAAACCTAAATATTTAACTTTAGTAGTAGCTAACTTCGATAAAAGTTTGTCTGGATTTGATTTTTATTTCAATCACGTAAATGTAAAGGCAACATGTTCTCGCCTAAAAGGTGATTTTGCAGATGAACTCTTAAAAACTAAGGCTTATTTATCACAAAGCGTGGAACTGTATTATAAACAAATGTCATTTTCTGCTCCATGGCATCGATTTCAGCAAGCAAGTAATGGCAGGCATTTTGTTCAACAAATCTCAGATGTTGGTAATATAAATTCAATTTCATTGTGTGAAATACCAAATCAATTTTTATAATTTTAAAAGAGGCTCATAAGCCTCTTTTTTATTACATAATTATTTATTTCTTCGATTAACTCTCCCCTCCTCCTTTTTTGGCTGTTGAATGATTAGAGGTGGCATATTTGTACTCTCTAATATTTCAAAATTTCCTATATTAATATGAAAATGGCTCAATTGAATATTGGGGGTCATTTTGAAAAACACTATATTAGCTACTTTACTACTTGCAACTTGCTTTAATGCTTCAGCTGCATCATCAACTTCAACAAACTCTCCTTTTTATGGCGATAAGTACAGAGGGTGGTATTGGTTTGAAGATCCACCTGTAGAACCTGAAGATGAGCCAGAAAAAGAAAAGCCGGCAGTACCAGCAGCTGAAACTAAGCCAGAAGAAGAGAAAAAAGAAGAAAAAGTACGCTTAGATGTTGCTTGGCTCAAATCAAAAATACCTGAGTATCAAGAAGCCGCTATTAATAACCCAACCAGGGAAAACATTGCACGCTACATGTATGTGCAGCGTTATATGCTCGATATTAGCTCACGATTTGCTACTAAAACAATGGAATTTAATCAGTTCGAATCTGAATTAGATGAATCAAAACGTCGCCCTATGTCCACGTTTTCATTAAACGTATTTAAAGATGACACCAAAAAAGCCATAAGCAATGTTATTAGTGCAATCAATGAAAAGTCTCATTTATGGTTTTTCTTCTCGTCTAATTGCGCCTATTGCAAAAAACAACTCCCGTTATTAAAAGAATTAAAAATACGCTTTGGTATGAATGTACTTGGTATCTCAATGGATGGGTCAGTATTGCCCGACATGGAAGATATTGAAGTCGTGGTTGATACAACAAATGTTGCTGAACGCTTTGGCGTTCAGTTCACACCAACCATGTTTATGGCTCTTAATGACGGTAGCGGTTTCACCAAAATAGGTGAAGGCTTAACTACGTTACCTCTAATGCAAGATCGTATTCTTTTATCCGCCCGATTAAAAAATGTAATTACCGATGAACAGTATCAACAAACTCAAAACGTTCGGGAGATAAATGTGCTGACCGATACGGATGGAACTATGTTAGCTGATGCAGAATTAATTGAGAATGACCCTGGTTATTTAGCTGAAATACTTAAATCGAAATTAGCTGATTCTAAGCCAGTAGGTGCTCAATTATTTAACTCTCTTTCTGGGGAATAATGATGAAATTAAAAAGAATTGGAATTTTTGTTAGCTTGTGCATGTTAACAAGCTCTCTAAATGCTAATGCAGGAATGAAAGACTTATTTGATTCGTATCAAAATGATTTAGGTCCATATCAAGTTGACGTTGCTAGTGGCAATAACTGGGGGGTAGGTCAATTTTCTGCTCGTTGGAATCAGCCTACAATTGATGTCGTTTCATTGGAAAGTCCATCTATGTCCGTAGGTTGTGGTGGCGTAGATCTATACGGAGGTTCGTTTGGTCTAATATCTGGCGACGAGCTAGTTCAAGTTGGTAGAGCGGTAGCTCAAGGTGCAGCTGCTTACTTTTTTAAACTAGCAATTAATAATATCTGCTCAACATGTGCTGCAGAAATGGAAAACTTACAAAATAAATTACAGCGATTTAATGAACTGGCTCGAAATGCCTGCGCTGAATCTCAAACCTTCTTAGCTAATAACGAATATGTTGGTGAAGATAGGTTGGTAATGCAAGAAAGCCTTATTAGTTCCGATATGGCCTCAAAAGTTGGTTCTGTTACTAGTTGGGCTGGTTCTATTCTTGGCGATAAAAATACAAATGAAAAGAAAGATTTAAACACCAGAAAGCTAACTCTTGAAGGTAATTCAGTGTATCAAGCTGTTACCATATTAAACCCAACTTCATCAACACCTTTTTTGGATGCGCTTGAGTTCAAAGGTGATACGCAGAAGAAAAAAATGGCATCTATGTTAATGACTTTATTAGGTACCAAAGTTATTAAGTTTGAAAATGGTGCCACTGATGTAGATGCAGAACCTGGAGTTGATAACACTGGACCTGCTAATTATTCAGATTTCATTTTTGGGAAAACAGCTGTACCGATAAAAATTAGAAGTTGTGGAACTGAAACTATTCCTATAGGTGGCGAATATCGCTGTTTAAATGTTGAAACAGAAACAGTGAGCTTTACTCCATTAGAGATGGTAGTAAAAGCGAGACTTGTTGGAGAAGCAGGTAGTCCTGGTATTTTTGCTAAATATTTAAGTCAAACACCTCTTAACGCAGAGGAGAAGCGCTTTGCTAAAATATTCACTTTCCCATATGTACGTTGGGCAGTATTTGCTAAAGAGAACCATATAAACATAGACGATATTGCGAACTATGCAGCTACATTGTTGTTGAGACAACTTAACGAGGAAATTTTTAATCAAGTCAGCAAAGTTTATGCAATGACCGCTTCGGCTAAAGAAAATATGTATAACTCAGGTACATCTTTAAAAAAGGAGTATGAAATTGCATACCGAGACTTTAGCAAACAGTACGAGCTTGTAAGCAAAAAGATATATGCAAGTAATACAGAGAGCACCCAAGCCCTCCAAACAGTAGTGCAAATCTCTGCTATAACCAAACAGACTAAAGGGTGATATATGGACTTAAATGTTTATTTACAAGGTGATTTAGAGTTTGCGAATGATACTCTTGTTGCTGTAGCCCGTATGTTTAACGCTGGTTCGACTTACGATCAAATACAAACTGGTGCAGGAGTTTTAATATTCCTAACTCTATTTCTATCATACTTTAAGTATATTCTAGATCCAGAACGCTCACCTTACCCTTTTAAAGAGTTTGTCTTCGGCGTTATGGGCTTTATTATGTTTGTAGGCCCTCTATCCCCGCGTTTTACTGTTCATCTACAATCAGTTTCAACTAGTTCGCTTGATGTTCGGACTGTCTCAAATGTACCGTTCTTAGTAGCTGTTCCTTCTTGGGCTGGTACGAATTTAATTGGTGGCTTACGTGATTTAGCTGCAAACAACTTCACAACACCTTCAATGGGCAGTAATGCACCCGCAGATCCATTAGGAGCACTTGTAAGACTCCATTCTATTCCTATGTCACCCGTTATAAACTCCTTAGATCATCCGGGACAGTACGATTTTAAGACATCTATCAAAAATTATATAAATGATTGCTATATACCTGATCAGCTATTAAGTACAGGTAATCCAAATGGGAATATGGGTGGATTAGATGCAGCTAGATTAGACAAGGTAATTGATAAAATTAAGGTTACATACCCTGACTACTACACTAGAATATTTTTAAATAATAGTCCTGATGGAGAGTATCTATCGTGTGACGTGGCTTATAACAAGATATACGCCCATATAAATACGGGTAAATTCCCTACTATGGTTTCTAGTTATTATGAAGCGCGCGGTGTTGATGCTCCTTCTATAACTGCTGCATATAGCCTTTTGACTGGTGGTGGTATGGCCAGCCCTAATCCATATGAAGTAATGGCAGGTCGTTTTCTTGCTTTTCATACTTATGAGGCTCTACAAGGCCAAGATAGCCCGTGGGTTAATAAAATGGTCTTTGAGTCAATGCAAAAACGTTTGTACGAGCAAGCAGGTGAACGCTCTTTGTTCATGAACTACATGATTCCAATGATTTCTGTATTTGAAATGTTTACGTTCTTTATTGGGCCTGTAATGATTCTATTATCTGTTATGGGGGGCGCTGGTTTCGCCATGATAGGCAAATACATGTACCTTATCTTGTTCGTTAACTTATGGGGTTTCATTAAAGTTTTTGTTGATTTGTTTACATATAAAGCAGCAGAAAAAGCATTCTCAGTATCTACTAGTTTCGCTCAGATGGACCCATTCTCAATGGGAGCTATGCCCGCTGTAATATCGGAAGTTGAAGGGTTCTTAGGTGTAGCTTCGGCATTAACCGCTGCAATACCAATGCTTGCAATGTTTTTACTTTACGGTGGTGTTCACTCACTAATGGGTGTTATGAGTTCAGTTAATCCAACTGGTAAAGGCAGTGTTGATGGTACAAATATTGCGCCAAGGTTATCAAGTTCGTGGTCTGATGGTGCGCAAAGTATGGGTACGCACAGCAATACATACAACGCTGGCACTGGAGCTGTTGAAGCTAACGTGAAATCAAGTGATTCGGGTCGTTTTGCAAACGTAAATATAGATTCTGGTATTAATAATTCATTAGGTAATTCAACATCCATTGCCGAGAAAGATGTTCAATCAAAAACCCAAGCATATGAGCAGACTGCATCAACTGCTATGGCGTCGCTTGAACAAAACGCAGATGTAGTTGCAGGATCAAAAAACAAGACTTGGAGTGATATGAATACGGCCGAAAAAACCGTTGCATTGAAAAGGTCACTCGAAGAAGGCCAAAATATTTCTTCCGATGCAGCTAGCCAAGCCGCATTCCAAATTATGGGGCAAGCAGGAATTTCAGTAGCTGGCGGCGTTAATACGTATAAAGATTATTCTGCGATAGGTGGTGCTCCTACTCCTTTTAAGCTTGGTGTGAACGCAGGCGTTTCATCAAATTTATCAAATATGGATATGACTAAATTTGGTATTAAAGATAGTTCAGCCCAAAAGCTTCTGGAAGATGTAGCAGAAAGCCACAAGGGGCAAACAACTAATAGTGAGCAAGGTGCTTACAATATTTCCGAATCAAATCAACAAAGCGAAAGTTTTCAAGAAAGTTTAAATAAAGGGCATAAATTACAAGAGCAAATTGCACAATCACGAGAACTTTCAACTAACTTAGGTGAAATGTATAACTCAAGTAATGGTCTTAAATTTAGTCAAGCGCTAAATAATGAAGCTTTAGCACCCCTTGTAGATGGCAAATCTTTAGATACTTATATTGATGGTCTATCCGACGATCAAGTTAAATCATTAGTGGGTAATGATGCTGGTGGCTCAGTTGATAGTAAAAAAGATTACCTCAAAGATAAATATCAAAAAGAAGGCGCTGAGTTAGCAGGTCCAGCGCAAGCAGGTTACGGAGGTATGCTGTCTATACTTGACGACACATTAGCAAAACAACCGCAGTCTATCGATGATGTTAACAGCCAAGCAGATATGCTTGCTGATTGGAGCCAAGTTGTATCCGACAATGCCCAATCAAATGGCGCAACACCATCTCAGCTTAATGCGCTAAGTATGATGAATGACTCTTACCGTAAACTTGATGAAACTACAGCAGATGGTGGCGTGATAAAAAATGCTTCCCCTGAGTTACTAGGATTAGATACAGATACTTCTAATGCTAAACAGGCCGAAAATGCGATTAAAACGTCCAAGTTTGATAAGCCTTTTAAAAATGATATTCCTTCTGAAAGTGACTATTCAAAAGAAAAATACGGGGCAATGACTGAAAAACAAGCTGATGCAATGAAACGTGTTGAAGGTCATACTTTATTAAGTGGTGACCAACAAGATGTAATCGATAGAATTAAAAGCGGAGAGTTAAACGGTGCAATGTGGGCGTTCGGGCAGATTGAAGGAGAAGATAAATTTGCGCGATTTGCTGCTGATAGAGCTGCTGAATTAGGCTATGACGAAAAGAGTGTTTATGAAGGTACTCAAGCATTGAATACAAAATCGCCTTCTGAGGTCCAAGATATGTTTGGTCGCGTGAATACCGGCATAGCTTCATTTGATGATATGAAATCAATAGCACAAATGTCACATGCAGCTGATTATTTGACTAATACACAATCTGGCAACGACTCTTTTATTGTAGGTTTAGGTGCTGGCGAGTTAGATGAATTTAGCGGCTCTACATTAGCATTTAAAGCTGGAGAGCAAGCGTTAAGTAATACATCCCTAGGTCGCGATATTAACAGTGTAATGGAAATGGGTGGTAAAAATGGTTTTAGCTATGCATCTACAATGGATGCAGTGGGCTTGATGGCCGGTAAAGGTGGTACTGTCGGGGCTCAATTCCCTTATGAAGCCAACAAAGTCGATCTTATAAACAATAATCAATCATACAAAAATGGGGTTGATAAAGCGGATAAAAATACCTTATTTGGTACTGGTGTTAGTTATGATAAAGATGAATCAGCTCCTACAGCTGCGTTGAATTCATTCAAAGAAAATGCAGCACATATAATGAGTTCTAATGAAGAAGGTTATAATTCAACATCAGCAGCTAAAGCATTTACTTCACTTCTTGACAGAAATGAAACCGTTCCGGGTAATCCTTATATTAATATGAATGATGTAACTATAGACAAAATGTTGAGGGGCGGAGACAACAATTTATTAAGAAGTGTTTATCAAAACTCTGATGAACTTCGGGGTGCTTTGGACTCAATACCAGACGAAGAATTACCAAAAAACTTTAAACCATACTTCAACGATATTCTTAATCAAGCTAATGAAGCATATAATAGGCAGGGTCTCTCATCCCTTTCACCGTATTCTGACGGGAATGAAATACAAAAAACAAATAATGTCGATGTACCAACGGAAGTAAGCTCTAGTAAATCACCTGTATCAACATTCAAGACAGATAACGGTAGATTTACTTTACAATCACAAAATGAAGATGGTTCATTTGTTTATAAAAATGAAAAGGACAATGGTTATTCCTATAAGCAAGGTGATGCTTATATGTCACCTATAGAGAGTAAAGAGCCATCTAGTGTAAATCCGACTAGTAATACTAGTGCTAAACCGCCTGAGGCACCTGAAGGGTCTTCAAATACAGCTCAGTTTGATAATAGCGAAATACCATTATCTATGGGTGTATCAGCATTCGCAGTTGGTGTTCCTGGTCTATTGAATTATGTAAATTCACAAACTAACACTAATCAGTCAAAAGTAAGTGATGAAGCGGCAGAAAAACAGATACAAGGCGTTGATAGTTCTTCTTCTGTCCCAAGAAATACTTCTTCTATTGATGGTTATACTTCACAACCAAAAGTAGATAACGATCAGAACGCGAATGCTAACGATGTTGGTAAAGGTAAGGCGCCACTTAATACGGGTGCTGCTCCTTTAACTGCTCAAGCTAACGCCACTCAAGAAGTTAATGGGCTTACACAACCAAAAGCTGATAACGCTCAGAACGTGAAAGCTGATGCTGCTACAAGCAATGCACCGCTGAATACAGGGGCTACTGCTTCAACTGCTCAAGCTAACGCGACTCAAGAAGTTAATGGGCCTACTCAACTAAAAGCAGATAATGCAAACTCACTAAATAGTGAACAAGCCCAGAACGAGAAAACTACCGATGTTGGTACAAGCAATGCACCGCTGAATACAGGCGCTACGGCTTCAACTTCGCAAGCTAACGCGACTCAGCAAGTGAATGAGCCTACACAACCAAAAGTAGATAATGCAAACTCACTAAATAGTGAACAAGCCCAGAACGAGAAAACTACCGATGTTGGTACAAGCAATGCATCGCTGAATACAGGGGCTACTGCTTCAACTGCGCAAGCTAACGCGACTCAGCAAGTGAATGATGCTACTCAACCAAAAGCTAATAACGCTCAGAACGTGAAAGCTGATGCTGCTACAAGCAATGCACCGCTGAATACAGGCGCTACGGCTTCAACTTTGCAAGCTAACGCGAATCAGCAAGTGAATGAGCCTACACAACCAAAAGTAGATAATGCAAACTCACTAAATAGTGAACAAGCCCAGAACGAGAAAACTGACGATGTTGGTACAAGCAATGCACCGCTGAATACGGGTGCTGCTTCAACAGCTCAAGCCAATGCTACTCAGCAAGTGTCTGAGCCTACTCAACCAAAAGCAGATAATGCTCAGGCTGACAGTGATAACTCATTAAATGATGTTCAAGCTGATAACGCTCAAAACGTGAATGATGCCGAGGTTAATACAGGCAATGCATCGTTGAATACGGCGGCTACAGCTTCAACTGCGCAAGCTAACGCTACTCAACAAGTGACTGATGCACCAAAGCCAAAAGCTGATAATGCACAAAATGTGAAAGCTACTGGTGTTGGTACAGGCAATACGCCGCTGAATACGGCGGCTACGGCTTCAACTTCGCAAGCTAACGCTACTCAACAAGTGAATGAACCTACTCAACCAAAGGCAGATAGTGCTCAGGCTGGCAGTGAAAGCTCACTAAATGCAGATCAAGCTGATAATGGGCAAAACGTGAAAGCTACCGATTTTGGTACAGGCAATGCCCCGCTGAATACGGCGGCTACGGCTTCAACGGCTCAAGCTAACGCGACTCAGCAAGTGAATGAACCTACTCAACCAAAGGCAGATAGTGCTCAGGCTGGCAGTGAAAGCTCACTAAATGCAGATCAAGCTGATAATAGCCAAAACGTGAAAGCTACCAATGTTGGTACAGGCAATGCCCTGCTGAATACGGGTGCTGCTTCAACAGCTCAAGCCAATGCTACTCAGCAAGTGACTGAGCCTACTCAAACAAAAGCTGACAATACTCAGGCTGGCAGTGAAAGCTCACTAAATGCAGATCAAGCTGATAATGGGCAAAACGTGAAAGCTACCGATTTTGGTACAGGCAATGCCCCGCTGAATACGGCGGCTACGGCTTCAACGGCTCAA
>NZ_JACJEV010000029.1:56134-56221 GCF_014164235.1 Pseudoalteromonas sp. SG44-17
GCTAACGCGACTCAGCAAGTGAATGAACCTACTCAACCAAAGGCAGATAGTGCTCAGGCTGGCAGTGAAAGCTCACTAAATGCAGAA
>NZ_JACJEV010000002.1:0-219568 GCF_014164235.1 Pseudoalteromonas sp. SG44-17
TTCTATGAATTGGCGGCCAGACTGTTTGGCGTTTAGCTCAAAGTAATGTTCACTGGCAAGGGTTTGTAAAATAACTTTTGGCTCATTGTCGTCATCATCAAATAGTAGTTCGTTGTGGGCTGCGGTTAATAATCGGTTATGCGTTGGATTGGCGGCGGTTACTACGCTTGGTTGATCGCTATTTAGTGCAAAGCCCATAATGTAGGCGTGATTAGGGTCGTTGTTAATACAGCCTATTAGTACCTCTGAACCACCGACGAGTGGAAAGTGCCATCCAGTGGCCTGAGTTTGGTTTTGGCATGCATACAGAGCTAACTTTTGCAAGGCAGGGCTTGACTGCGTTAGTGGTCTGGCATTTTTGTCAAAATCAACGCGGGCTCGATATTGCCCGTTGTCATCAATAAATGCATTGCCGGTCAGTGATTCTACTTTCGCAGGGAATACCATCGGTTTTGCTTGATGGGGAATAGGGAGTGGCTTAAAGGGGGTGCCTCGCTCAATAAATTGCGCTGTACAACTGTATTTAGTTAAACCCTCATGGCTACTTTCGTCACTTGGTTGCTCGCTGTAGTGCTCGACTGCGATACAGAGCAAGTCACCACTGCTACCAATGCCGGTGTTATCACTTAATGAAATCGAACATCCCGCAAATAAATCACATACGTTACCAGTTAAGCTAATAACTTTATTTAAACTCGCTAGTGCATTACTAAAATTTTGTGCTTGATTAGTTGCGGCGGATTGCGATAACGCACAGGGTTCAAAGAATGATTGGCTATTGCTGGCAATGGTATTAAATTGCCCATAGGCTGCACTGTTTGCAGTATTGTTATAAATAGACTCAGTAAGTTGAGCATGCATAAAGCCAACAAATTGCTCTCTGTGTTGGTTATTCATTCCAGCGCTACTGGTAACTTCTAAAACGCCGCGCTCAAGGTAGGGACTATTTAAATTACTGTCGCTTATCACCAGTATTTCAGCCGAGTCTTTGCTTTCAAACCAATAAAATAAACCATGGGAAGCCAGTAAACGATGAAAAAACTGCCAGTTACTTTCCATTGCTTGTACGCACTGAGGCATATCAGCAAACGGTTGGGTAACTCTGAAATCTACTTGACCTTGAGAGTATCCGGCTTGTGATGCTAGGTAGTGTAAAACATCTTTTAAATTAACCCCGATAAATACTTTGCTATCTGAGGTGTTTTTTAGCGTACTCAATCGATCTTTAATGACGATATGATAGCGGCGTTTTTTATTGAATAACCCAAGATCGGTGCTTTGTGTTATGAGGCCTGCTTGGTGGCGATAGTAATTGTCTTTATTTACAAATGTAATTAAGGCCGATTGTAATAATAAATCGTTTAAAGGCTCATCAGTGAGGGTGTCGAAAATCAGGTCAAACTCAAAGCTTTTATTTAAGCGTTCAATTCCCTTTACCTGAGTTACGTTCATTGTTTTATTATTAATATCTAACAATAATCGTGATTTAGACATTTCCTTGTCCTTTTGCTACCTTGGTCGATAATGCGTGTAAAAATACACATTAATCTAGCGATAATCAATGAAATATTTGTAATCAACGATATTTAGATTATATGCAAATAGGTTCATAATGTGTTCATTTTTAAAATTATATGGTGTGGTCGCTTTTATTGGGAACAACTTTAAGTTAGAAATAGTTGTATTTTCGCACTGAATTCGGTTGACATTTTAACAATTATGTTTGTATCATGCGCTAATTCTAAGGACTGAATAATTACCGCGTTAGTGCAACTTTAAGCTGACTATGTTAAATCAAGGATGATAAAATGAGAAAAAAAGATTTTATAAATCAGGTTGATAGCCTTTACTCCTTGGCTTGGTCTCTAACCTGTAACATCTCCTCTTTACTTGATCAAACAGGTATTCCTGCACATCGTGTTTTTTCTGAATCTGTTATAGATCAGTTTTTCTTCTTTTTGAATAATCCTCCAAAGAACGATGGAAATATTATTTTAATTAATGAAAATATATCTAGTTATATTCAAGAGTTAATAGTTTTAAATTCTAAATTAATATCTTCAATCGATCATGTTGTCATCAAGTCTCTAGCTGTTGAAAATCAAGAAAATAAAAGTTCAGGTTTTTTTTCTAGAATTTTAAATGACAATCGCTGGTCAGATTGTGCGTCAGTGCGTTTTAACAGGGTTATTTGCCCTGTTTATGAAGAGATCCTTTGTAAAAACTGAATAATCAATTTTAAAATATCTAATGAGGTATTAAATGCGTTTTGCAATAAATAAAGTAATCTTAGCTGTGCTGTTAATGTCACTCACTGCGTGCATGAGCACTAATGTAGAGTTAGACATTACAGCAACAGATAATTTAAATTTAAATCAATTTGATGAAGCACTTCCAGTGGTTCTCAGAGTGTATCAATTGTCTGATATTCAGAGCTTTAAAACAGCGACGTTTGAAGAACTTTGGAAGTCAGATAAATCAGTATTAGCAAATTCATTGATCACGTTAGAAGAACGCACTATTAATCCTGCCGAAAAAACAACGATCGCTTTTGAACAAGCTGAAAATGCTCGTTTTGTGGCAATTGTTGCGTTATTCAGAGATCGCCAAGGAGACAAATGGAAAACGTATTATCAACTAGGTGATGGTCCGGTTAAATTATCGACTGCATTAGATGTGCTGATCACAAATAATGAAGTGCAGTTGCCTGACGTGGATGAGGCACAGTAATGAGTACTAAAGCCCCCGTAAAACCCGTCTGGGCTGAAGGTGTATTATTAGCACAACACCATTTTCAGTTATTTGATGAGTATCATGAGCAAAATCAAATTGTAAGACAGCGACTTATTTCTCCATTGGTGTTTGGTATCCAGCATCTTGCAATTGATGAGTCAGCGTTATCACGTGGGCTATTAAAAATTACTAGCTTCAAATTGTTACTTGAAAATGGTCGATTACTTGATTTTGATCGCCAACAACATGACGAATTAAAGCTGGAATTAGATCCTAACCTAGATGAAGTGATTATTTACATCGCGATTGCTGCCAATAAAATCGTTAGTAATATTGAAGGTTATGCAACAACCGGTCAGCTCAGTGCCTATCATGCAGACTATATTGAGTTAAATGATGATCATGATGCTGCACGTAATCGTGAAGTGCTGATAGCGCACCCTAAATTTATATTACTAACAGATAGTGATGTAAAAACTTATTTTGATACTTTAGCGTGTTTGAAAATAGTCCGCGCAGAAGACGGCTCTTTTGTTGTTAATAAACACTTTGTACCACCACTGTTAAATATCAGTGCTTCGGTATATTTAACTGAGCTATTAAATCGCACCGCAAATTTAGTGAATGCGAAAGTCAATGTGTTGCTTAGTCGCAGGAAAAACTTTGGTTCAGTGACTGACTTTGGTCCAAACGAGATGAATAGCTTTTTATTACTTAATGCGATGGCACCTTCAGCAAAGCGGTTGGATCATTTAAAAAGTTTGTCATTAGTTCATCCAGAGCGTTTGTACTGTGAATTGGTTGATTTGATCAGCTCTGTATCGATGTTTGAACACAGTGATTTAGTAAACCAAGTCCCTCCTTATCAGCATAAACAACTCAGCCATGTATTTGGTAAGTTAGATGAGTTGCTAACTAAGCTACTTGAAGGTGTTGTGCCTAAGAAAATGGCTGGCCTTAAACTTGAAAAAATTTCCAATGCTATTCATCAGGTTGCGACTATTGACTCAGCAATTTTTGAGCATAACGACTTTTATCTAGCGGTTTATTTTGAAGCTGAGGATACCAAGTGGATTGAAACATTTAGCGACCAAGTTAAAGTTGGCGCAACTGAAAAACTCGATATTATGATTTCATCAGCCCTTGCAGGTGTTCAGCTAACTCACTGCCAACGGCCGCCAAATAAATTAGCAATAAAGAGTGGATATGAATATTTCCGTCTTGAATCACATGGTTACATTTGGCAGCAAATAATCGAAGAGCAGTCGTTAAGTTTATTTATTCCATTTGGTTTGCAAGCTGCGCAAATCGAAATAGTTACTGTCGCACGCAATTAAGTTAGGTGAAATGATGCAACAACAATCACAACAACAAGATTTAATCGCCTGTATATCACCGGTTATAAATGCGTTATCGCCATTAAAGCTCAAGCAATCAACCGATCTTGAGCTGAACGATTTTCGTGATCAGTTATTAAATAGTTTTGATGAGTTTGAGCGTAATTGTTATGCCCAACAAGTGACGACTAGTGTGATGCAAGAAGTAAAATTTGCTCTTACTGCAATGTGCGATGAGTTTGTAATGAGCTCCGGAGCGCATTTTCGTATGGACTGGATGTCACGACCGCTGCAGTTAGAGTTTTTTGGCAATAACCGTGCAGGTGAAGAGTTTTTTGAGCGTTTAGCGACTTTGCGTACTGGCGGTGAAAATAAATTTGCGGCGTTAGAAGTGTACTATATTTGTTTGCAATTGGGTTTTGAAGGTATCTATAAAGTTAAAGGAATAGAACAGCTTAAAGCTTTGATAGTTGACATTCGTGCACAAATTGAAGATGTCAAAGGCACGCCTAATGCACTGCTTTCTGATAATGGCGTACCTGCTGAAGGGTTTGCTATGAAAGTCGGTCGTAATGTCCCTTATTGGGTTATTCTGTCGATTTGTTTAGGCTCAATCGCTTCCCTATTTGCAGGCTTTCATTTTGTGATCAACAAGCAGGCTACACAGAGTACGCAAACCATAAGTAATCAGGTGGAAGTACTCACTCAATTGAATAAAACCAACGAGACACGATAAGGCAATACCATGCAAGGAAGAGTAAATAAAAGTGGCCTAGTGCATTTTTTACTGGGCTTAGTGTCATCTCGCGCCACAGGACAGTTGATCGGTCTAATTGCAGTGCTGAGCATTGTTTGGTTTGCTGGGCGCATGGTGGGTTTAGACACGACTGATAAAAAGCTGATTGCTATGGGAGCAGTTACGGCGGTATTCATTTTATTTATTTTTACTCGTTGGTTATGGACTAAGCGTTCTGGCGATAAGTTAGCTTCTGAACTTGCAAATCACAATGCGGGCTCAAGTGCTGAGCTTGATGAAATAAAAGAAAAAATGCAAGAAGCGTTAGGCTCATTAAAAGCATCGCACTTAGGCGCTGGCTATCGTGGTAATACCGCTCTTTATGCACTACCTTGGTATATGATCATTGGTCCATCAGCGACCGGTAAAAGTACTTTATTTGCTAACTCTGGATTACATTTTCCGTATTCAAACTCTAGCGAACTGCATATTCAAGGTTTTGGTGGCACACGTAACTGTGATTGGTGGTTTTCAGATCAAGCGATCTTAATTGACACCGCAGGACGTTACACAACTGAGCAATCAGAAAACAAAGAGTGGTTATCATTTTTAAATTTACTGAAAAAGTACCGCCCAAAATTACCTATCAATGGCGTAATGGTCGCAATTAGTGTAGCTGATGTTTTAACCTCTGACAGTGAAGAAATTCGCCAGCATGTAAAGTTAGTCCGTGAACGTATTGAAGAGTTGATCACGCAACTAGGTGTTATTTTCCCTGTTTATATCACTTTCACAAAAACCGATTTAATTAGTGGCTTTGAACCTTTTTTTAATGACTTATCTGAAAAAGAGCGCGAGCAAGTGTGGGGCGCATATTTACTTGATATTAGTGAAGATCAAAAAACCGATCCGGCTGAAATGTTCGAGCTCAGAATGGATGAATTATACGAACGTTTGTGCCAGCAACGTTTAAGTAAAGTGGCCCGTGAACGAAATGAGCATCGTAAACAGTTGATCCTTGATTTTCCTAATCAGTTTAAATCGGCCTCAACAAAACTAACCGAATTTGTAAACTTGCTATTTAAAGCGAATCCGTACCAAGAAGTTCCTTGGTTTGCAGGCGTGTATTTTACCTCAGGTACACAAGAGGGCACACCAATTGAGCGAATCACCAACGGTGTACGCGATCAATTTGGCGCGGTTGTGGTTGAACAAAAACAAGAAACAATCACCCAAAGCTATTTTATTAATCGCGTTTTTAATGATGTTGTTTTTAAACTACAAGATTTAACTCGGGGTAATCGTAAAAAGCGCTTAGTAGGTCGTTGGTTAAAAGGTTTAACTGTAACCACGGGGCTTGCCTCAATAGCGGCGATTACAGCGTTATTGATTACCTCATACACCAGTAATCAGTTATTGCTTAACCAAGGCGAAGCACGCGTGAAAGCGGTGGTTGAAGTTAATGTAAATAAGGCGAAGGCGGATCAAAAGCTAGCTGCAACACTTGCATTATTTGAGCATTATCAGGAGCTTGTAAGTTATGAAGAAAGCTTACCTTGGTATTTTATTTTTGGTATTTACGAAGGTGACGAAACAACTCAAAGTGTCGCGAATGTATTATTTAACCAGTTAAACCAATTGATCACACTTCCTGCTGAAAAACAGGTGTTAGCACAATTAAAACAGTATGAAAGTCGTTGGAACTCTGATGAGCCGGAGTCACGCGTAGGTATTCGACAACCTTATTACGAAGCACTTAAATTACATTTAATGCTAAGCACACACCCCGAACATAAAAATGATGAATTTGCTAAACAGCAGCTACTTAGTTTTATTAGTAATCACTTTAATATTGATTTAACAGCGCAACAAGATACACCCATTTATAGTCAATTAACTGCGTTGTTAGATGTGTACTTAGCTAATTTAGGTACTGATCTAGAGCATCCTGGGAAGATTAATTTTTGGCAAGCAAATGAAACCGCAATTTATACTGCGCGCGAAAGTTTAAATACTCAACCTGAAGCTGAGCCTCTGTATAAGCAAGTGATAACAAGCTTTGCTGAGCGCAAAAAAGCATTACAGCTTAATCAGTTTATGTCGGCTAATAACCGTGATGTATTAAAAAGTAGCTATGCAATTCCTTATGTATATACCAATGCTGGTTGGCAAGAATATGTATATCCTGAAATTAAACGTATTTCACGGTTAGTGTTCTCAGGCGATTGGGTTATGGGCACCAGTAATGACGAAGGGCAAAATGCTGTAGATGAAGCACAAGCTGAGTCCTTAGCCAAAGCAATGCGTGCTTATTACTTTAAGGATTACGGTAATACTTGGTTCGAATTCTTAAATAGTATTCAAGTCCCAGCATTTAGAGACTTAAACGATGCAAGTATTGATTTTGCTCGCCTTTCATCAAACGATGGCCCATTGATAGATTTAATGATGCTGGTGAACAATAACATAATGGTTGCTGACGAACCTTCAGCCGTTACCGCGAATAATGACAAAATTGCGACCTTAGTTGCCGGTGCTGCCGACGTTGCGCAGAAAAAAGCAGCAAAAGGAAAGCTAGCTAAACAAGCTATTAACAGCCCTGATTTTTCACAAATGAGTACGGTTAGAGCGCCAGAGCTGGAATCTCGCTTTGCTGATTTACGCCGTTTTACACAAAACGATGATAATAAGCGCAGTTCTGATTACATGGGCCAGTACATTAGTTCATTAAGCAGCATCCACTCAGACATAAAAGCGATGGCGGCGAGTAATGAAGATGATGGCCAAGCTATGATTTTTGTCCAAGATTTACTCTCAGGTAATAATCAAACCAATGCTTTGCAGTCTTCATGGATCATCATTGAAAGCCAAACACGTGCTTTAGACCCACAAACAAAAGAAACGTTGGATACTCTTTTCAAAGCGCCTTTACAAGCGGGTATAGCCACAATTATGGCCAAAGCACGAAGCCAGTTAAATGAAGAGTGGGAAAACCAAGTTTATACAATGTACAGCAACAGCATCGCAGGAAAGTACCCATTTAACCTAAATGGACCTGATGCCGCGATTGCTGATGTATCGGAGTTTTTAAACACTGAGTCGGGCATATTATGGAACTTTACTAACACTCAACTGAAACCTTTTATGAAAGTACGTCGTGGCGTATGGGAAGAAAAACAGTGGAATGGTGTTGGTATTGGCTTTAGTAAAGAATTACTCGATGGTTTAACAAAAGCAAATAAAGTAACACGTTCACTATTTACTAGTGGCGCAGATTCTGCGGGCTTTAATTTTCAGATGATGCCAGTACCACAAAGAGGCATTCGTGAAACTTATTTAGGCTTTTCAGAGCAAGGTTATCGCTATCGTAATGAGCCGGAGGAGTGGCGTAACTTTTCTTGGCCTGGTCGTGGTGCTGCAGAAAAAGCGATTCTTTATGGTTTAGATAATAAAGGCAATCGAATTTCGATTGAGCAAGATGGTCCGTGGGCGCTACTTAAAGTGCTTAATAATGCTAATGTAAAATGGATAAAAGGCACTGAGTTCTTAGCTACATGGGAACTAACCGATAAGTCAGAACAGCAATTAACAGTACAGTTTTCCTTAAAATCAGGGCGTAATAGCGGTATTTTCTCAAAATATATGCTGACTTCGTTTGCTTTACCGAACTCGTTGTTTTCGAAATCGCCGCAATATGCGCAGTCGAATAATAATTCGGTACAGTAGGGGCGGTTATGTTTAATTTATTTTCTAAAAAGAAATCGCCGTTACTAGTAAAACAGTTTTCTTACGGTTATATGGGGAAAACACCAGTACGACCCGATTTTGTGAAGTTAAATATTTCATCGCGTGAATCAGTGGCATTTGATCATTGGTTACAAGAAGGATTTGCTCACCTTAATCGTGGTCGAAAGGCGAATAATGTTGCTGTACTTAATGGTGTTAAATCGTTGTTTTTTGTATCTGGGAACAGTGAAGACAGTAGTTTGCTTGGTATTTTACAACCAAGTAAAGATAGTAGTGGCCGTTTTTACCCTTTTAGCTCTTTTATACATAGCGGATTAGACACTTATAAACGCCATCCAGCATTTTTGTTTTTATATGCTAGTCATGTGATTGAGCACTTAATTGGTGTGAATGATCGCATTAAAGAAGCGCCATCAATTGATGCGATGGCGGAACAAGCTCATGCTTATAACAAGGTTGCTGATGCGTTGAAGCAGCAACCAAATTTAAATCAAGAGCTAGATAAACTGCGCATGATACCGATGAGTGTGTTGTGGCAGCATCTCCAGATGAATGATGTGCATAAGCGTGCTGTATTAATTGAAGAACTATCTGCAGTATTGAAGTCGATTGCAAATAGAGGCTGTCTACGCAGTCAATTTGGTATTCGTTTACCAATGCCACAGTTTAGTCATGAGAGCGCCTTGGTCGCTGGGTTTTGGCTGCATTTAATAGCATCTGTGGTTGCTGATCACAACTGGCAACCGTGGTTCTTTTATCAACTAGGGTGTGAAGATCATGCGCCTAGTTTAACGGTGTTTTGTCGTCCTGTATCGGCATCCTATTTTAGCTCGATTTGGTTAAATGAAGACAAATCAACACAAATTATTGATTTGACGAATTTACCACTGAGCAAAGTGCCAAGTGACTACAGTATTAATTTTGCCGATATGGATAACGTAAGTGTATACGATGCACTAAGACGATGGTGTAAAGCATGAGTTTAAAGCAACCACATACTCACAATAGCTGGCAACTATGGCTGGATGAACTTGCTGCACCATTGCAAGGTTTGCCGTGTGGCGAAGATTTAAAATACGAAGAAACATTTAAAAGTCTCAAAGCATCTTCATCGGGTGTTGGTGAGGTTGATTTTAAAGTGATGTTTATTCAAGCAACTGACTTATTACAGAATAAGAGTAAAGATTTACGTATTGTTAGTTACTTATGCTTAGCTGCAACCAGTGAATTTGGGGTGCAGGGGTTAATTAGTTCAATCAAATTGTTTAATAAGATATTGGCTGATTTTAGCAACGACGTACACCCACTTAAAGAGCGCATGCGCAGTGCTGTAAATACCTGGTTTTTACAGCAACAAGAACGTCTAAAAGGGATTTCGCAAAGTCATTCGGCAACCGCAGAACAATGGGCCGAACTAGATGCGGTATTAACCGATTACAACCAACACTCAGTACCATTATTAGATAGTGAATCAGGTCCTTTATCTACTTTAAACGAGTGGACTGACGAGCAAATGAAACGCAACCCAGTTGCAAAGGCAGTCGAGCCGTCAGTTGTTAGTAAAGACGATACTGAACAAGCACCAAGCGACGGTACACCGGCAACAAATTCAACATCATCAGTGCACAGCTCTGTAAGTCAAGTTGCAAGTATTACGGTTGGTGATCTCAGCAGTGACACGGCTTATTTATCAGCTATTCGTGAATTACTGAATTTTGATAAAGAACAAAATAACATCGAGCGGGTGATTAAATTATCACGTGCTGCACGTTGGTCTGGGCTGAAAATACCGGCTAATGAAAATGGTAAAACACGCTTACCAGCACCAAGAGCTGCGGCTTTTGCACCGATTGAAAATGCACTTGCCAGTGAACAACCAGAGCAGGCACTCATGCTTGCTGAAGGCTTATTTATGGAAGGTGCGATGCAATTTAATCTCAACTTACAAATGTTGGTATTAAGTGCGTTAAAACAATTAAATAAAGGCAAGCTAAGTTACTGGCTTGAGCAGCAATTGATTAATTTAACTAGTCAGTTTCCGCTTTTAACTCATTTACAGTACGACGATGGCACAGGGTTATGCAGCCCAGCCAATAAAGAAACGTTACTTGAAATTAGCAATGCACAAACACCAGCAAGCAATAATTCGCAAGGCAATATTTTTGATGAACATTATAGCTTATTGGCTGATGAAGTAGTGCAAGGACAACTCAGTGCTGCGCTTAGCAAGGTTGAGCAATTAAGTACCCCTACCGGGTTTGACCAATCACAAAGCCAATTATTAAAAGCCAAGTTGTTACTTAAAGCGGAGCATTATGAACACGCTTTGGCAATTTTAACCGAATTACTTGAGCAAATTGAAACTTTTCAATTAGCGAAGTGGCAACAACATTTTTGCATGGAAGTATGGCGTTTTGCCAAGCAATGTTACGCCAATCTGTCGTTGGCAGAAAGTGATGAAATGAGTTTAGCTGCTAAGCAAATTAGTCAGCGAATGATGGTAACCAATCCGGCTCAAGCAATAGCTTGGATTTAGTTACAAGAGCCTGACTAATGGGTCGAGGTTAATTGGAATTGATACAAACTGCAAAGGAAGAAACATGACAGATACATTTCAAAAAGAGATCCCAAGAGCTCGGATCAATATCTCTTTAGAGCTTGATACTGATGGCGCATCGCAAAAAAGCGAATTGCCACTAAAAATGCTGGTAATTGGTGATTACTCTAATGGTTTAAATACCCAAGACCTTGCTGAGCGTGAACGCGTAACAATCAATAAAAATAATATTGAGCAAGTGTTAAAAGATATGGCACCAAAGGCAAACTTTCAAGTTGCTAATAAGATCAAAGGCGATGGCGAGATCAACGTGAATTTACAGTTTGATTCGTTTAAATCGTTTGATCCAGAATCAGTTGCTTCACAGGTACCTGAGTTAAATAAAATGATGGCAATGCGTAACTTACTGCGTGACTTGAAATCGAATCTTTTGGATAACTCATCATTACGTAAAGAACTAGAGCGGGTATTACAAAACCAGCCAGAACTTGATGAGTTAAAAGCTAAGCTGGATGAAATTGCCCCGCTTGCTTCTGAAGACGAAAAACACCCAGTTACTGAATAAGGACGTTACCATGTCAATGCAAGAACAATTAAACGTTGCAGCTCATTCAATTGAGCAAGCTCCGGTATCAACCTACGAAAGCCTTTGTAACTTGGTCGATATTGCCCCAGTTGCAGATGAGATCAAATTAGACACTTTTCGTGATGCCAGCAACCTTGCTGAAACCCGTGCGAATGAGCGTTTAACAGCGGCAATCAATGTATTTTTAGATATGGCTGGCAGCAGCGGCCAAGAAGTTACGCGTATCGATAAGTTGTTGTTAGATGACTATATTGCGAAAGTTGATACGATTATCTCACAGCAGTTAGACCAGATTTTACATAATCCAAACTTCCAAAAAATGGAATCAGCTTGGCGTTCATTGCGTTATTTAATTAATCGCACGCCAAACAATGCCAACATCAAAATCGAAATGCTCGACGTTGATAAAGAAACCCTGCGTGATGACTTTGAAGAAGCACCTGATACCACGCAATCAGCATTGTACAAGCATGTTTATACCTCAGATTACGACACCCCAGGTGGCGAACCGGTATCGACTATGGTATCGAACTTTGAGTTTGATTGTTCAGCGCCAGATGTTTCATTACTACAAGAAATTTCACGCGTATCAGCTGCGGCGCACTGCCCATTTATGGGCAGCGTAGGACCTAAGTTTTTCTTGAAAGACTCACTTGATGAAGTATCTAAAATTCAAGATATTGGTTCGTACATGGAGCGTGCTGAATTTTTACGTTGGAAAAACTTCCGTGAATCAGAAGATTCACGCTATATCGGCCTAGCGTTCCCACGTTTCTTATTGCGCTTACCGTATGGTGAAACTAATCCACTGCGTAACTTTAACTACCAAGAAGATGTAAACAGTGAACACCATGAGCGCTATTTATGGGGTAACGCAACGTTTGCTTTTGCCGCCAATATTATTCGCAGTTTCCATGATAATGGTTGGGCAGTTAACATTCGTGGCCCACAGTCGGGCGGTAAAGTTGAGAATTTACCACTTCATTCATTCGAAGCAGGTAAAGGCTCAGAAACTAAGATCCCAACAGAAGTATTGATCTCAGAGACTAAAGAGCTTGAATTTGCTAACCAAGGGTTTATTCCACTTAGTTATTATAAAAATTCAGACTTTGCGTGTTTCTTCTCAGCTAATAGTGCGCAAAAGCCACAAGTGCTTGAAACGCCAGAAGCAACCTCAAACGCACGTATTAACTCGCGTTTACCGTATATCTTCTTAGTATCGCGCATTGCGCATTACTTAAAAGTGTTGCAGCGTGAAAACATAGGTTCGAGTAAACCTCGCCATGAATTAGAGCAGCAGCTTAACGATTGGTTAGGTGCGTTAGTTACTAAAATGAATAACCCTGATGAGTCGTTAATTGCAACGCATCCATTAAAAGATGCCAAAGTGACTGTTGCTGAAATTCCGGGTAACCCAGGTTATTACCGTGTTAGTACGTACATAGTGCCACATTTCCAAGTGGAAGGTATTGATGTGCGCTTAGCACTAGTAGGGCAGATGCCTGGCGAAAAATGAACTGCCAAGCCGCCGATGAAACGCATTTAACGCAGGCTTTTAAAGTGTAAATACGTCAATTTGGTGAGTAGCTGGTTGGTGTAAAAATGTAGATGGAAAAGATTGCCCCAAGTTGGTTGCATCCAACTTGGGACATGTTCCCCAGTGGCATGAAGCAGAGGGCTTTTTGGGGGGCATAAACATGGTTGTTTATGCCAATGCCAACTAACAGGAAACACTTCATTCTAAAAGGAGAATAATGAAATGGCAATTCCAGCGTATATGTGGTTAAAGGATGACCAAGGTAATGACATCAAAGGTTCTGTAACTGTTGCAGAGCGTGAAGGTTCAATCGAGATCCTACACTTTGATCATGAACTTCGCATTCCTACAGATAACGACACGGGTGAACTTACAGGTACACGTAAGCATGAACCGTTTGTAATTACTAAAGCGGTAGATGCAGCTACACCGTATCTGTATAAAGCGTGCTCGAACGGTCAAACACTTAAGCAACTTGAGCTTAAATGGTACCGTATCGATGACACAGGGACTGAGCGTGAGTATTTCTGCCACAAGTTGGAAGATGTAAAAATTACGTCAATCTCACCAACAATGCACAACGTAAAAGACTTAGACAAGGAGCGTTATCCGCACCTTGAAACAGTATGTTTACGTTATAAGCGCATTACTTGGACATACCTTGATGGCAACATCGAGTTCTCTGACTCTTGGACTGAAGGTCGATAAGTCGGAATTTTTAAAGGATATGCGCAAGCATATCCTTTTATCAGAGGTAAGTTCATGGCGTTATTCGATTTTTTAACTCAACCTGTCATTCGTAATGGACATCAAGGTTTTCAGACTGATGAGCAAAATAGTGTCTGTAACCATCTTAATGAGCTGCTTAATGCTCGCCGTGGGGTGTTAAAGCATTTGGCTGATTATGGTTTGCCCGATGTTGAAGATATTTACGAAGGTTTGCCTTATTCGCAACATACTTTGGCGTTTGAGGTTAAAAAATTGATTGAGAAATATGAGCCAAGAGTGCGTTATGCCAATGTTATTCCAATGGAAATACGTGAAGAAAATTGCGTGATCCGACTGGATATTCAAGCATTTCTAACCAGTGGCCAATGTATTAAGTTAAACACGCGGTTTGAATCAGGCGGTAAGGCTGATGTAATGCAGCACGCTAAAAATGGTGATTAATATTTCAATGAAAAGGATATTTTAATGCAGCAATATTTTGATGCTCAAATGCGTTTATTAACGCAGGCCGGTAAACAGTTTGCACAACATTATCCTGAGCATGCGGGCATGTTAAATATTGATGCCTTAAAAGATCGCGACCCGCATATCGAGCGTTTACTCGAAGGTATGGCGTATTTAACTGCGCACACACAAAAACGCTTGGATGAATCAGTACCAGAAGTGTCAGAGCAAGTGCTGCGTCAATTATGTCCTATTCTGCTTAGTTATTACCCTTCGAGTACGGTAGTGAAATTTAGCCCTAAGCTGGCAATGCAAAAGACTCACATGATTGAAAAGGGTCTCACATTAAAAGCGGATAATACGGTAGTTGATCATAAAAATATTACTTTTACCACCACGCATAATCTAACAGTAGCACCATTCGATGTTGAGCATGTGCGCTATCAAGAATCACATTTAGGTGCAGAGCTGCGCATTGGTTTACGTTTTGTATGCCAAGGTGAGCGTAAAAATTATGACTTATCAAACTTGCAGTTTTATTTACGCGGCGATACCCCTTTATGTAGCTCTTTATTTAAGCTGCTGCAAACGGCAGAGAAACATGCTGAACTTGATTTTGGCCCTGCGCATTTTGAGCATAATAAAAAGCTTAAAGTAAAAGGTTGCAGTGCCAGTTATTTAAATATTGATGGGGCTCTTTTACCGAGTGCTGAGCAAAGCCATCCAGGCTATGCATTATTACTAGATTACTTTAATGCCAAAGATCGTTTTTACTTTTTAACTTTTACAGGTTTGCAAGACGTTGAGTTTGCAGATCATATAGACCGCTTTGAAATAGTTTTTCGTGGCTCAAGTAAATTACCACCCGGACACCAATTATCCCGTGAAAACCTACTGATAAACTGCGTGCCTGCAATTAATTTATTTTCCCAAGCGGCAGAGCCAATCAGAATCGAACCCAATCGTACCGACTATATGATCACAGCAGATCAAAATCGTACCGATCATATTTTCAGTTACACCGTCGATTCGGTAATGGGGCGCAACTCGCTCAGTGGTAAAACCTATGATTATACACCTCGTTATCAAAGTGTATTTGAAGATGAGAAAAAGCTATTTACCGTATTAACTAAAGATGTGGGTGCAGCTGCACCAACTCATTACTTACAGTTGCCTTTCAATTTAAATGATGAAAAAGAAACACTATCTGTTGATTTAACTGCTTTTAATGCAGGCTGGCCTCGGCAACTACTGCAAGAAGGTGATTTAAATATTGGCGGGCGCGATATGCCAAGTATTGCCGAGGTTGAGAATGTTATTAGGCCTACTAATTATTTACCGTGCCCAGAACAACCAAAACATTGGCAGCTGATCAGCTTACTTAATGTTAAGTTTTCCCAAATAACTCAAGTAACCGAGCTTAAACGTTTATTAGTGCTATTTGATTGGTCGCAAAAAGCTGAGAATCGCTTGCGTATTGAGAGCATTCAAAAAATAACGGCTACTCCGATCAGCCAAATAAAGCGTGGAATTTTTATTAAAGGTGTAGATGTAATAATTGATATCGATGAGAGTAAGTTTGTGTGCGATGCCGATCTTTATCATTTTTGTAATATGTTGCACCAATTCTTTTTAATGTACGCACCAATTAATGAAAGTGTGCAGACTCGCGTTAATGCTATTCCTAGCTATAAAACCTGGTGTTGGGATATTGAGCCGGGCAAGAGTTATCAATTATGAGTGTGCATGAACCAGCCATAAAGCATCCCGTTTGGGCTAAATTGCCCAAACCGATTGAACAATTAATTGCTAAGCCTTGGCAGTTTAATTTATTTAAAGCGATGAGCTTAATTGAAAAGCATTGGGCAACGCCTCACGAACTTGACAAAGGCATTAGTGAGCGGGTGATGTTTAAGCCCTATAAAGAGCTTGGCTTTCCAGCAACCGATGTACGTGCGTGTAGCTTAGATAACCAAGGACGCGGGCGACTCAGTTTATCAACGTCATTCTTGGGTTTGTATGGGGTTGATGCGCCAATGCCACATTACCTGTTAGAGCAAGCAGCAAGTGATGACGAAAGTGGTGACAGGGTTCGGCAATTTTTAGATATGTTTAATCATATTTTATATTGCCAACTTTTTCAGGCGTGGAAAAAGTCACAAATCAATGTTGCAGGACGTGGTGCAGATCAATTTGATCATTTAATAGAAGCCATTTTATCTACAAAAACAGATCAAAAAGTACAATGCGGCATTGCCAGCTTAAAACAAACCAGTGCAGCAGGCTTAACTCAATTACTTAAACATACACTTGCAGTGAAAGAGCTGCATGTTGACGATACCCGCGCTAATTGGCAAACAATTGATGCCCCAAGTACATTTGGTGATGATGCTCAGATGGTACTCGGTGGTTCTGCGGTATTAGGTAGCAAAGTATTAGTAAGTGGCAGTATTTTAACAATTGCCATCGGCCCTGTAGACAGTGAAACTGCCATTAGTTTGAACCCTTTGCATGAGCAAGGTAAAAAAATGGCGGCGTTATTAAGCACTCACTTACCAAATAATGTGCAGTGGTTATGCCAAATCAAAGTGGCTAACGAAGCTGTAGAGCAACAGGCAATCGGTGTGTCACCGTTAATACTTGGACACAACAGTTATTTAGGTAGTGCTGCGGCAAACACAACCGTACACAGCTATACCCATCTTCAATATCAACATTAGTAAGAAACCAGATTTAAGGACAAAACAATGGATGCAAAAGGCATTAAACAACTTATCGACAAGCTAAATGGCCATACCGCGACCGCGCTTGAGTCTGCTGCAGGGTTTGCTAGCAGTCGTAGTCATTTTGAAGTGCTGCCTGAACACTTACTAATTAAGTTGATGGAAGAGGGCAGTAGTGGCGATTTAGAACAAATATTTCACTTTTTTAATATTAATCAAGATGCGGTATGGCATGAGTTGCTTGACTTTTTAAATCGTCAACCTGCGGGTAACCAAAGTAAGCCGGTGTTTTCTCGTCGTTTATATGAATGGTTAGAACGCGCATGGTTGAGCGCTAATGTGCAGCATAAAAGTAATTGGATCAACGGTGCTGCATTGCTTGATGCACTCACGGAGCTATTACCTTATAGCCCTGTGCTTCAATTACCAGCGTTGCTAGATAAAATTGACTCACGCTTTTTAGCCGAAAACCTCGATAAAATTTGTCAAAACTCAAGCGAGCGTTTAAACCCACAGGCAAAAACAGCTCAGCAAACGCAAAATAATGGCCAAAGTGAAGGTGGCGGCGCGCTTGATGAATATTGTGAAGATTTAACCGAAAAAGCTAAGCAAGGAAAAATTGATCCTGTACTCGGGCGAAACGACGAGATACGCATGATGGTGGATGTGTTATGTCGTCGTCGTAAAAACAACCCGATTTTAGTGGGTGATCCGGGAGTCGGTAAAACCGCCGTAGTAGAAGGTTTTGCACAGCGTATTATTGATGGTCAAGTACCTGATGAATTAAAAGGTGTGCGTTTATTAGTCTTAGACATGGGCTTATTACAAGCTGGCGCAGGTGTTAAAGGCGAGTTTGAGCGCCGTTTAAAAACAGTAATTGACGAAGTTAAAAACTCAACCACGCCGATCATTATGTTTATTGATGAAGCACACACCTTAATTGGTGCGGGTGGCGATGCAGGTATGAGCGATGCGGCTAATTTATTAAAACCCGCTCTTGCCAGAGGTGAATTACGCACAGTGGCAGCAACCACCTGGAGTGAGTATAAAAAGTACTTTGAGCGTGATGCCGCATTAGAGCGTCGTTTTCAACTGATCAAAGTCGATGAGCCAACGGAGCAAGCTGCGCAACTTATGCTAGCGGGTTTAAAAGATAAATATCAGCAACATCATAATATCCAAATTACCGATGATGCCATTGAAGCGGCTGTTGTATTGTCAGCTCGTTATATCACAGGTCGTCAGTTACCAGATAAAGCAATTGACGTACTTGATACAGCAGCAGCTCGCGTCAGAATGTCGTTTGCAACTGATCCAGCTGCAATTGAATCTGAGCGAGAGCATATAAATTATTTACAAACTCGGATTGCCAGTATTGCCAGTGAAAGCGAGCAAGGTTTAGCTGTCGATATGGATAAGTTATTGTACTTACAGCAAGAGTTAAATACTGCACAAGCTAAACTTGCTGCATTAACCAGTGCCCGCGAGTCACAAATTGCTACTTTAAGCCAGATCAACGAATTTAAACAAGCAACCAATGCAAGCGAACAAGACAGTGCTGCACTACTTAGCTTGCGCCAAACTTTAAAAGAGCAAAACAGTCAAGATAATGGCTTATTTAGCGAAGTAGACGCTGATGCAGTGGCACAAATAATTTCTCAGTGGACCGGTGTACCTGTTGGTGCCATGGTTAAAGATCAGATCAGTAACCTCATTAATTTAGAAACGGCAATTGGTCAAGAAGTGATCGGGCAGCAAGCGGGTATGGCAAAAATTGCGCAAGCATTACGTGTCAGCAAAGCGGGGATCAGTAATGAACAAGGACCGTTAGGGGTCTTTTTACTTGCCGGACCCTCCGGTGTTGGTAAAACTGAAACAGCCCGCTGTTTAGCTAAGCAATTGTTTGGTGGCGAGAAGTTCTTAACCACTATCAATATGAGTGAATATCAAGAGTCGCATACAGTATCGCAGCTTAAAGGTTCACCTCCTGGTTATGTAGGTTACGGTGAAGGCGGTGTATTAACTGAAGCGGTAAGACAGCGCCCATACTCAGTAATTTTGCTTGATGAAGTAGAAAAAGCGCATAAAGATGTGCTTAACATGTTTTATCAAGTATTTGAACGCGGCAATATGCGTGATGGTGAAGGCCGTGAAATTGACTTCAAAAACACCGTGATCATCATGACGTCTAACTTAGGTTCAGCAGAGCTAATTGATGCATGCACACCACCAACAGTGATCGATTTGAGTCCAGAGCAAGACGATGATGTAGAACAACCGACTGAGCAGCAGCAAGCCATTAATGACGCACTCAATCCAACGGATGCACCGATTAATGAAGATGGTAGCCCATGGCAAGTGCCGTCAATTGGTGCGTTAAGTGAATTAATTAAGCCACAGTTACTACAATTCTTCGCACCAGCTTTACTTGCACGCATGCAAGTAGTGCCTTATTTAGCGCTTGATCAAGATGCACTGCAAGCAATTGTTAGTTTAAAACTAGAAGCGATTGCTAAGCGTCTTGCTACAAATCATAAAATGCAACTGCGTGTTGATGCAAGTGTATTGAGTAAGTTAACTCAGCAATGCCAGCTTTCAGACAGCGGTGCTCGGATGGTAAATGCAGTGATTGAACGACAAATTTTACCGGGAATTGCTAAATCTATTTTGGAATATATGGCGCAAGAAGATATGCCAGATATTTTAACGTTAACGGTTGATGAGCAAGACGAAATCACCGCAATATTTGCCGATAACGCCTAATTTAATAGATAAAAAAGGATTGAAAATGGGACTTATGGACATCTTTAGTGAACATAAAGCGAATACCAGTCATTTTAGCGTAAGTATACAAGGCTTACCTGATGGCATGGTGCAGGTAACTGACTTCACATCAATTAATGATAGCTTATGTGAAGACTATGAATTTAATATTCAAGTATTGAGTCAGGAACATTTAACTGCGCAAACGTTGCTAGGTAAAGATGCCAGTTTGAGTTTGGTGTGGTCTATGACAGATCGGACTATCTCAGGTTTACTAAGTCGTTTTGTAGCCCATGGTAAAAGTCACCAAGGTTATCATTACACGTTAGTGTTGAGTTCTTATTTAACTTTACTTAAGCATCAACATTCCAATCGTGTTTTTACAGCGATGGATCCCGCTGCCATTATTAAAAGTGTGTTTAATAAAGCGGGCTTCCCAATGCAAAAATTCAGCATGCAAGCCAGCGGCCCTAGCCTCGATATGACAGTGCAATATAACGAAACTGATTATGAATTTGTTACGCGTTTAATGCGTAAACATGGCTTTGTTTATAGTTTTGTTGAGCAAACTGACGCGGATTGCACTTTTAAAGTATGCAATAGCAGCAAAGATATTGCGGCTCTGTTTGATGAAGTAAACTTAAGTTATGTGCCACCATCTGGGCAAGTACGTACTAGCGAAACAATCTTCGCAATTAGTCGCCAAGCCCAACTTCAGCCGCAAAGTATTGCGTTAAACGATTATAACTACCGCGCACCAGGTAATTTACAGGTATCGGCGCAAAATAGCGCTTCGCAACCAGGATTTGGTGAAGACAGTCATTATGGTAATAACTATGCAACTTCTGGCGAGGGCAATACGCTTGCTAAAACGCGTCAGCAAGCGTTTGATTGTCAACGAGAGCAATTGATTATCGACAGTGATTGCAGGGCGCTTAGACCAGGAATGATTTTAACTATTTATGATCATCCAGATCATAATGGCCAATATTTGGTTGTGCGTGTTGATCATAAAGGTAGCCAGCAAGCGGGTGTGGAATATGGCGCTAACGTAAAAGGCTTAACTTATAAAAATCAGGCGTACTTGGTCCCATCGGATCAACAGTTTAAAGCACAGTTACTTCCAGAAAGACGTGTATTTGCAACTTTTAACGCACTAGTAGAGCAAGAAATTGATGATGATGGTAATTACGTAGTAAAACTGCCATTTAATCAAGATGGTGAAGGCCAACAAAGCCGCCCAACACGCTTAATGCAACCTTATGGTGGCAGTGGTCATGGCATGCACTTTCCGCTTACACAAGGTACTGAGGTATTAGTTTGTGGCGAAAATGGCGATTTAGACAGACCCATTATTTTAGGTGCGTTATACAACCAAAATGCACCTAACCCAGTTACCAGCCAAAATCCGACCGAGAATAAGCTCGTTACTAAAGCTGGCCACAGTTTAATAATGGATGATAAAAAAGGCGAAGAAAAAATTAGCCTTGCTAATAAAAATAATAAAAACCAACTATTACTCGATGCCACCAATGGCGCCCATCAAGCAACGCTTAAGTCTGTAGATGGCGATGTAAAAATATCAGCGAAAGAAAATCTGCAATTTGTTGCTGAAAACGACGCCACCTTTACGGTTGCCAATGACTTTACTACGCGGGTAGAGAATAACTTGCAAATGCAAACCCGCGAAGGGGATATCACAGTAACATCGGCGGCAGATTTAACCCTCAAAGCCACCTCAAACACACGTATTGAAGCAACCGATGGCAGCTTAGAGCTTAAAGCGGATCAAGAGCTTAAATTACAAGGTGAACAAGATGTTAGCGCATATTCGGTTGACGGCAATTTAGAACTGCAAGCCCCCAATGGCGATATAGAAATTAGTAGCGGCGCAAATATTACCATTAAAGCGGATGGTCAAGGATCACTGCAATTGAGTCAAGGCGGTGCGAGTATTGAAATTGATGCCGGTGGTAACTTAACCATTGATGCGACAAGTATTACTTTATCGGCCAGTAATATCGCCGTGAAAGGCAGTGCAATTAGTAATAACTAGTTGAAAAGGAGTTTATTATGAGCGCTCAGATCCAAAGTATATTCAATCACGATCAACATTTAGCGTGTGTGAGTCGTGTCGACAGTTTTGGCCGTGTAAAAGCGGTATTAATTAATAATGTTGAACATCAAGTTATTGCGCAAGGCGCACATGTCAGCATCGCTGAAGTAGGGGCTAATGTATTACTTGTACATAGCGCACAAGGCTTTATTGTAACGGCGCTCTTAGCGCAAGCGGATCAAGCACCTGCCGCGCAAATTAATAATTCGCAAGGGCATATCGTTATTGAAGCCCAGCAAAGTGTTAGCCTACAAACGGCCAAGGGTAGTGTTGAGGTATATGCAGACGGCACTATCGTGCTTGAAGGGCAAGATATTACAGCAAACAGCGAGCAAGACCTTACCTTGGCTGGCTGGCCAATTAGGCTTAATTAGCACTATGTTCGCACCTGTATATAAAGTAAAACTTCATAATCAGCGCCTCACCACCTTGTTAAAGCACCGGCAAAAGCTGTTGCAGCAAGGGGCGTTTTCGTTGGCACGTTTTAGCGTGATCGACACGCAAATGCTCAATCATTTATATACCTTAAGTGAGTTGGCAGGCGAAGCGCCAACAGATTATTTTTCAGCGCAAAACTTAACCCAAGTAAGCGAGTTAACATGGCAGGCTTTGTGTGAACTTGCGCAGCAAAATAGCGAACATAGTGAAGTATATCGTTTAATAGCGGCTGATTTATTCATTACTGCTATTGATGACTTTACTGCCTACTTTCATAGCTTAAGAGGCAGTGAGCAATTAGCGCAGTGTGAATTACTTCAACATAATTTAAAGCATTGGCAGCTTAACGATTTAAAAGCGCTACGCACCAGTGTACTTGAAGGCAAAGAAAAACCCCAAAACGTGGTTAAAACCTTATTATTTTCACAACCTCTTACAACCAGTGAATTACTCGCAGCGGTATTACACAAAGATTTTGAGATTGCCTTTGCTGCGTTAGTAAATAGTTATTGTGCAGGGCATGACGATGTAAGCGATAAGCTATTTAAAGTGTTTGCAAAAACCGCAGATGAACAGCAAAAAGCACAATTACTCGCTTTAGCGGGTTTACTTAATGACACGCGTTGGTACGAACCCTGTGCATTATTTTGCAAAGCAAATCCAGAGCACTGCTCGTTTGTATTAAGTCATTTTGTTTATAAACAAGCGCTGCCATTAGTGATGGATTTAATGACCATCGCAGTAACACAACCAAGTGCTTATGCAGCGTGGCTCACATTAACAGATAGGCCGCTTGCCAAAGCTGAAAAAATGTCAGTCGTCAGTGATAACAATGCAGTAAAACCGCAAAGCGGCATTAACCTTGATGATGCCGAGCACGTAAGGCAAGCGTTTGCAATGCAAGCAGGTGAGCAACTTTTAATGGGCATTAGTTTTACCAAAGCCAATAGCGCACAAAAACTCGCTAAATTAGCAGGCTCTTTAGTACAACGTGTTATTGCCCCACATTTTGATTTAACAAGTGCATGTGGTTTATTTCATGTCCAGCAAAGTGCATCGCAGTGGCAATTACTGTTAAGTGAAAAAGTGGAGAACGTTCATGCTTCATAATCTTTCTCCTTGGCAAGCCAGCACGTTTAGCGGCTGGTTAGAAGACAGTACTGAAGGTCAAGTAGTGGTGGTTAAACAAAGCTTTGAGTTTGATGAGCAAGGCAACGTTACAGCCATTGAACCCGGCCCTGAGATTGTTATTGCTGATGATTACCAAGGCGATCCTAACAGCTCACCGATTTGTGAAGTAAACGAGCAGGTGGCTTTTAAGTATGGCTTTGAAGTATATGGTAATTGCACTGCTTATCCGCCAAAAGGAAAAGACGCGCGCGTTATTGAGGTTGAGCTGGGCCTTGATTCGCCTTCGCAACCTTTGTTTAAAAAGCGTTTACGTGTAACCGGAGCGCGTTATTGGCGACGTTCGTTGCTTGGGCCAGTCGCTACAGATCCAGATATTATTACCCCAGTGGCACTCAATTATATGCAGGCTTTTGGTGGCAAAGAGCTAAATAACGAGAGCAACACGTTCTTAGAAAACCCAATCGGCCGTGGTTTTAAACTTAAAAATAAGCACGCGGTCGGCCAGCAGTTACCCAGTGTTGAATACGCTAACTCATTACTTAGAAAACCTAGCCACAGCACACCGGTCGCAAGCTTTTCGGCCATACCAAGCCATTGGTCGCCACGAGTTGAACGCTTACCAGAAATAGACGAAACAGCACTTATGGCGGGAGACTACCCGTTTAAAACAACACAGCCAAAAGATTTATACAACACAGCGCCCATTGATCAGCAAGTTGCAGCCGAGTTTGGCAAAGGCTGGGCGTGTCAGTTAACAGGGCTTTATCCATTACAACAATACGGACAACAACAACGTATAGAACTGCCGTACCAAAAACCTATTGTGGAAGTGGTAAATACACTAGCCCGCGAGCGGCTAACCATGCGCTGCGACACCTTAGTAATTGATTCCGACGCCCAGTGTTTTTCTCTGCTTTGGCGCGGTCATATTAGTCTTGAAAAAGTAGGCGCAAATAGTCAAATACTCGTTGCCTCAGAACAAAATAGCGGTAAAGAAAATTAATATGAAACAACTTACTTTTGACAGTCTTTATCATATTAATGCTGCCGGCTGTACATCAAGCAGCTTGTATACTGCAGTGGCTAATAAAATGCTTTTTTCTAAACCAAGTAAAGCATTAATTCGATGTGATATTAGTTTAGATGCGCCGTATATTTTTGTTGAAATAGACGAACTTGCGCAACTCGATAGAGTCACGCGCTGTTTATTAATGCTCTCGCACCTACTTGAGCAAGTTGATATAGCCACGTTAAGGCAAACAAACCGCATTAGCCAAATTGTATTTTTACTGCCCGTTGATGAAATTAAACAGCCACTGATAAGCGATGAAACACTCGCTGAGCTACTCCAAGAGTGTATTGCAGAACAAATACCCGCCTATTCACAGATGCCAACATGTGACTTAACCACCATGAACAACGACACCTTAGTAATCGCTGTGGATTCATGTAATAGCTATCAATATGTGAGTGAACAAGCTAAACGCTGCACCGTGCAAGTATTAAACGGCCCACCGGGCGTTATATATGGCGAAGGTGGATATGCACTGTTAATACACCCGCAAGGCAAGCTTACCGCGCAATTATATGACGGCCAAATGACGGCTCAATTAGCACAGGCCAATTGCACCAGCCAAGACCGTTATTTATTTGCGGGCGAACAATCACTTACTTGGCAAAAAAAATGGTTTGCTTACACACAAAAATTGTACAAAAAAGGCCAGCCGCTCATTGAGTGTGCAGAGTTAGCAACGACGATAGGCCATCAAGGTAATGCAAACTCATTAGCGGCACTTACACTAGCACAAAGCTATTTATGCAACCCGCTTACGCGCTCACTTGAGCAGGTATTTGCTATTTTTAATGCACCTAATGAGCAGCTAGTCAAAATTTCAAGGAGTGAAAAATAATGCCTTATATTAACGCCGCAGCAGGCAAACAAACAGGCAGCGTACAATATGATATTGATGCGCTGAGCGCTGATGTGCGCACCGGTGGCTCAGTAACATGGCGACATAACAACTCAACATTGCTAGGGCTTAACAATAGCGCCCGCAGTAATGGTGCGCTAGGTAAAGCTAACGGTATCGCTATTTTTGAAGATAAAGCCAGTGGTGACGCCGCCTTTTTAGCTGAGATTGCCAGGCCAAAATACCGCGAGAAAACCCTCGGTGAAATGGTAAATATTTTTATACCTGATTATATTATTCCACCGCCACAATGGGATAGCCAAAAAAACGAACCTAGGCTGCCATGGAATGAACCGCAAACTAATATGGATGTAAATAAACCCGTTAGTAACGCGCAAGCATTCTTAGATTTAGTATCAACGCATTTAGGTTGGCAAGCCGGTAACCAAGAGCAGCTTATTAAAGATACAGCTTCACAAGCACCACAAGTACAAGCTGTATCGGGGCAAAATGTGCTGATAAATGGTCGCACCGCTGTACATCAAGATAGTGGCGGTAAACTTATGACGGTGGATGTCTGCTTAACCACAATTGGGACTAGCGTTGTACCAATTCCATACGCAAATAAAGCGCAATCAAGTGACGTTACAGATGTTGCCAGCTCAGTAAAAGTCAATGGCAATGGCGCCGCTAATATAAATAGCACTTTTTCACAAAGCTCAGGTGACTCCCCTGGTGATAAAAAAGGCGTCGCGAGTAAGAAAAACGACGGTGAAGCTGAATTTATCATGGGCTCGTTTAATGTATTAATTGAAGGTAAACCCGCTGTACGCCAAGGTGACCCGATGATTTCCAATTCTAAAAACACCCCACCTGCGCCACTTATGCAATCAGGCGGCCCCGCACCAAGGGGATTGAGTGTGCAAGTGAGGGATAGTTTGAGTGATGCAGAAACAACACATGGAGCGAGTATTTTAGTCAAAGGTGTTGATAGTAACGATGCATCGCTTGGTGCAATAAAAGCGACGCAAGGTGCAAGTGAGCAAAAAGTGCCAATTGCAGATAAGCAAAATATCAGTGGCAAAAACGCGTCAATTAATTTTACAGCAGGTGCTTAATATGGGATTAATTAAATTAGATTCGGAGATAAAGGGTGAATGTGGGAGTTCATATATACCTTTCGGCTATACACAACCTTATACTTTAGATAATCCGCCAAGTGATGACAATAAAGCGCAATTTATTTCGGTAAAACCAACCGTTTTTACCGAGGCGTCCCTTGATAAAAACAAAGCTAAACCTGCGCAATTTCAAGTGTTAGGAGAAGACGAACGACCTGTTAGTAACTTAAACGGCTTTTACTATATATTCGTTAATGGTTATTTATGGCGTGAAATTGCAGCTGTTGACAATGGTTGTTTATCTGAAGTTGATTTGGCAACTGAATTTGGCAAAAACGAGCGTTCATATTCGGGTTTAGTTACCCAAACAATCTTGCTGCCTAAGAAAACAAATGGTTTAAACTGTGAGCCAGGTTCACTTAGTGACCCCACGGTACAAGTTGCTTTTTCCATCGCCCAATGGTCATGGCAGTATATTGTGAGCCTCGGCGGACTGTACAAAGATGATCCAAGACAAAAAAGTGCTAACGCCACTGCACCTACACATGTTGAAGATCAAAGATTAGCTGATTCATTACGAAACGCTCGCTGTCAACAAATTGATTTAGCAGTAGCAGAGCGTGAAGGGCAAATTACAATACATGACCCAGGTGGCATAGCGCTTTCTCTGTTAAATAAGTGCCAAATGATTTTTTTACAGCTACAGCTTGAGAATAAAAAGCTAACAGATAAGAAACATTATGATTCAGGTGTGTTGGCTTATCAAGCGATGCTAAATGATGATTTGCATGAAAAAGTGATGCGCGATCATTATATATTCCCACATCGAACTTCGATGACTCCTATAAAAACCAAAAAAGAGGGATATGCAGACTTAAGTTCTGGTGCAAAGTTTTTACGTAGTGGAGCAAAGCATCTAGACAAAGAATATCTAGAGCAATACTTGTCAAATGACAAATTAGAGAAATATTTAAAGGAGTTACCAATAGCACAAAAAGAGTTTGTTGATTTTTTACAAGACTTAAATAACGACTCATCTTTAACTTCTAAGCAAAGTGATTATATTGGTTTAGCTCCAGTAATGAATGATTGGGTAGCCCTTGAAAATGTAGATTATTTATTTGGCTTTAATTTTATTACTAATGTATTAAATATGTTGAGTATCGACGATGTTTCAACTGGTGTATTTAGACCTTGGAAAGAAAAGTTACCTGCTGAAAACGAGCGTAAAAATAATATAAATAAAGCCACAAGCGCAATAGAAAGCTTTTTAAAAGCAACGTTTGAGCAAGGCAATTGGTTATCTGACTGCTTTATGATCCCAGAAGGGCACTTCGATATAAACCAGCCTGGGAGTGTTGTATTAAACAAGTTGCCGGAAGAAAAAAATAATGGCGAAGCTAAATTTAGATTTGAAGAGTTTAAGCGCATTCATAAAAAGTTGATCGAAGAAAAGCAAGAGCAAGACAGCTTATTAGCTAATAAAGGTTTAAAAGAGTTTTTTGGTAAAGCAAAAGATGCGGTGGGGTATTTAACCGGTGCGTGGGGGCGTGTTGCAAGTCAATATCAAAACGGCGTTTTAAAACCACATACTGTAAAAATTAGAAACTTAATGGTCTCATATAACAAGGCGCTTGGAATTAGTGACTTTGCAGATATTCATGTTAAACAAGCTGGGGCAGTATTAGGTGATAACCCATCAGTAATAGGCATAACCAATTATAAGCGCACGCAAAACAATAGGCAGCAAAGGCGTGCAATGTTACGTGAAAGCGTGAAAAATCCGCCGCCAAATGCTGTAACGATTTATGATAGTAAAGAAAATGTAATCGCCTCTGAAGACCCGAAAGCATTTGGCAGTAACAAAGGCTATTTTAACCCAAAAAATTGGACAGATTATCACGATTTAATCGGTAGATATGATTCTATCGAAGGTGAATTAGTAGTAGTACCCAAAACGCATCGGTATGCAAGCGCGTATGATAACCCTGACTTTAAGCTAGGTGCCGTTGATACAGTCAAGCTCAAAGGTGTGAGAGTTTTAGAACACAACTTGCCGATGGTGATGTTAGCGTTTGAAATGTTTAATGCGAACGAGATGATTAAAAAGTTTAAGGCAGGGGACAAGGTAGATGCTAAGTTCGTCCTTGATTCGATAAACCTTGTCTATAGTTTAGCGACTTTATCTGTTGAGGCTGTTTCTTTCAAGGTTACTTCAGTTGCAGATTTTTTAGAAAAAGGTTTTAGATTTAGAACTAGTACTTTTCAGCTTACAAAAATATTGGCTAAAGTTGGGCTTACATTGGCTTTAGCAATTACTTCATATGACATTTATAAGTCTTTGCAAAAAAATGATATGGATGCAGTATTTTTTCATGCTTTGAGTGGTGTAATTGCTATTGCAGGGTTTATTTATTTGGGGGCTGCATTATTTACTACCCCACTTGGGTGGGCAATAATCGCAGTCGGCTTGATCATTGCAGTTATTGCTATGTTAGTCACTGATAATGAATTAGAAACCTGGGCTAAAAATGGCCCATTTGCTGAAGATGAAGATGACCGTTGTACAGGTGATTATAAAAAGTGGGATACATACCCTAAAGAATGTTATGCCACATTAGTGTCAACAATAATGAAGCCCAATGTGACTTTGGGGGTGAAAAAGTTAACCAGTTCGCATTGCCAATTAACCATTGATATAGACACGCCAAATTTTGCACTTGGGCAATCAGAGTTATTTGTTCAAGTATACCAAATTGAAGATGAGGGAATTTTGCATTTTGAGCAGGAATTTCGTCATGACCATAAAAATTGGCAGGTTATCCAAAAAGAAAGCACTGAATCAGGGGCTATAACTGGGTTTAAATATAGCATACCGATATTATCAATGTGGCCAAAACACTTTGAAGTTGATTGGCAAGTAAAAGTACAATATCGCTTAGATAAGAATACCACCTTACCTTATGTCGATATAGATGAGCGTGATAAATGGGGTAAAGGTGAGCAACCTGATATAGCTTGGATAATTAAGGAAATAGAATATGCTTGAGCAGTATGCTGAAACAGCTTATAGAGGTAAGCAAAACCCTAAAATTAGAAATAAAATAGCGACTGATGAGCGCAACTCTCTGTATTGTCGTTATCAAAGTAAGCAAGCGTTATACCCAAGAGGAAATGTTTTTAGACATTGTTTTGACAGTTCTCAAACCTTATTTTACAAGGATAATTTAAATGGAAGTGCCGAAGATTGCAGAGCACTTTTCAAAATAGATAAAAAGTTAAAACTGGCCCTGAGTACTATTCCTGCTAACTTCACTGATTTCATTATTTCTTCTTGGGTTATACTGCACTTTATTAATTTGTTGTTTGTTATTTTTATCCCTTCAGTGGCATTTGCTTTAGGTGCAACCAGTGTCGCTCTTGATTTTTTATTGGTTCTAGTGGTTATTTGGATTATCTCAAAAGTAATGAGTTTGATAGTGCTACCATTTTTTCGTTCCAAATATAATTTTACCGTCAATTTTAATCGCTTAAATGGAACAGTTGAAGTTCCGAGTTCAAATGCGAAAGATTTTGAAGTTGCACCATTTGAAGAATTCAATGCCCATTATAAAGTACAGAATAATCCTAAAAGTGGTTATCCTTATCGTGGCTTTTCGTTGTTACACTATAAATATAGTATGAGATATGAGATAACGTTCGCAAATCGAATTACTCCAGCACTAATTCATTGGGAATTATTAAAAAATTTTATGGATGTTACTCAGCCCTTAGCTGATATTCCGCAATTTGAATATTATCGAGAGTTTGATAAAACCACCGCTGAATTCGATAAGGCCAATGGTCGACCAAAATATTTTTGGTATCGTGTTGATAAGTCTTTTTTAAAAGAAATGTCTAAAGCACATGACGAGGTTTTAAAAGAGTTTAATGACGAAGAGCAACTCGATAACCTTTTAATGGGTAAACCAATCAAAAAACTTAATCCACCTGAAATCTTCAAGCTCCCTTGGAAATACGCAGAGAATATAAAACCTGAAAGTGAAATTAAATTTGGTAAAACGCTTTGGCAAAAGTTTTACTTGTTTTTAATAGTTGATTTGTAAGCCGTGGAAGTAAACATTAAAAAACTACAGCTTTCTACTTTCCATAAAAACACAGAATATCAAATCGGTTAACTGACCATAACTCTTTAACAATCAGAAAAGGAATTCAAACCTAGGCGGTATATGCTGCCTAGGTTTACCGTCACGTTGCTGGCTAATATGGCGACATAATAAACTGTTAAGAAGACAGCCCCTTTAAATATAAGCGTTTTTGGTGATGAAGTAGAATAAAAATAAACCATGCGCGAGGTAAACTCCCGCCAACAGGCGATATAATACAGCTGTTTAAATTTGCGTAGGCGGGGCTTTACGCCGCGCAAATTGAAGAATAAAAATTGAAGAATAAAAACGATACTCACTCTGAATAGTTAAGATGGGTGTCATCTTAATTTCGTTTCCTCAAAAAAGTATGAGTATAGTTCACCTAAAGGGTTAATTATTGTCCGATTTTTATTAGAAAAAGAGGATAATAAAAAAGTACAGCCTCAAAGCTTGGATAATGAAAGCCGCTACTTGGGTTTTCATAATGCGGGGGATTGGACGCTAGGGTTAACATTAGGGCCTATTCTTTTAGGAGTAACAGGGAGTATCGTGGTTGCTTGCATTTTTCTTATATGTCTCTACACCCAATTTACTGCTACCCCGGAACCATTACCCGTTTGGTTTATTGTATTTGTTGTTTGCTGGGATCTATTCTTTTTAAACTTCATAACCGCCCTGAAAAGTACTGGCGTTTAATGAGCTACAAGCAAATGAAGCAAATAGAAGAAAAGCTCGATAATGATATTTACCGCTTTAACTTTGATGGCGCCATCACCAACCCAAAACGCTGGGCAAATAAAGAAATCACCAACCCCTGGGAAAAGTGGCCGATAGACGAAAGTTTAAACAAACCAGACAACACCCCATACTGGAAACGCCTAGCTAAAACGTTGGCATTTCAATTAATAGCCGGTGTTTAAAAGTTACTGCTCTTTAACAATCAGAAAAGGAATTCAAACCTAGGTGGTGTATGCTGCCTAGGTTTATTAAAGCAAAGGAACCTGATGCAAAAAAATAATTACCTTGGTGTTGGAATAATGCAAAAGAAAACGAAGTTTAATCGTTTTTTTGAATATCGTAGTATAAAAAATATATATCACGAATTTAAAGGCCTGTGTTTTTTATATGATTGGCTTGATACGAACAAGTTATATGAAAATCAGCGCGAAAAATACAAACTTGTCCCTTGTGGCAATAATCCTATAAAAGCCATATTATTTGGACCAATGGCTATCGGGGCTGTATTAAGCTTATTGTTACTAATAGCCTGTGTTGTCGCAACGTATTCTGAAGAGCCATTTCCTTGGTGGCTGGTAGTCCTTACCTTTTGCTGGAACTTATTCTTCTTAAATTTACTACCAATAACTGCTAGGTATATACCTGATAGGGTGATGTATCTTGATAGGCAAAACCAAACGGTCGGATTTACTTTTGATATACCAGGTTGTGAACAACGAGATGACTTAGGTAACTGTTGCTTTAAATGGGAAGAGATTGTTTGCAGGCTAACCTCGAAAATGGGCGCGCCGGGTGTGATGAATTACTTTCCAGAAATTAGTCATATAGACCAAGAGAAGTACCCTAAAACAATAGTAACTGGTTCAGTTGTAGAGCTTTCAGCTAACCCTGTCCATTGTTATTTATTATGGGAGTGTTATGTGCGCTTTATGGATTTAAGTAAGCCATTGCCCGATGTGCCTGTGTATGAACAGCACCGCCATTTAGACCCCATTACAGCTGAATTTGATAAAAAAAATAATCGTCCTTCAGACTTTTGGGTAGACTTTTCAATTGAACAGCAAATTGAAATTAGGGACGAAATTTTAGAAGATGCTTTTCCATTTGATTGGCTAAAAGGTAAAGTAAATGACGAAATAACGAAACCTTGGCAGCATTGGAAAGCAGAGCCTGAGCGCATAGAGCAATTAACGTGGAAATATAAAGTAAAGCGTTTACTGGTTCAACTTTTTATCGGCTTTCCGTGAAACGGCTTAAGTTTCAGAGTCCATGATATGTTAACAATCAGAAAAGGAATTCAAACCGAGGCACTTTAAAGTGCCAAGGTTGATTAAACAATAAGGATATTAAATGCAAAATAATGACTACCTAGCCGTTGATATCATGCCTAAAAAAACGCGATTTAATCGTTTTTTTTACCCTCATAAAATCAAAGAACGATATAAAAAGTTTAAAGGCTTATGCTATTTGTATAATTGGATAGATACTGACATGCATTTAGTTGAAACCCAACCGCAAAGATATCGGTCTTTTAAGTGTGGTAACGATCCTATAAAAACGCTCTTCTTTGGACCAATGGCAATTGGGTTTACTTTAAGTTTGCTATTTGTCATTTCTTGTGTTGTTGCTACCTACTCGGACGAACCTTATCAATGGTGGGTACCGTTACTTACATTTAGTTGGAATTTATTTTTCTTGAATGTATTACCAGTTACATTTAGGTTTACATCTAAAAAAATAATATATTTTGATAGATTAAAGCAGACAGTGGGTTTTACTTTCAATATACCAGACTGTGAACAGCGTGATGAATTAGGTAATTGCTGCTTTAGTTGGGATGAAATAGTGTGTCGGCTTGATATTGCATCTACGCGTCCGGGAGTTGTAAGCTACTTCCTGAGTATTAGCCATATTGATTTAGAAAAGTATCCAAAGACTAAAATGCTAGGTACGGTGGCGGATAATGGAGAAACACCAGCATATTGTTACTTGTATTGGGAAAGTAATGTACGTTTCATGGATTTAACTAAACCTTTACCTGATGTACCTGAATATGAAGAACACCGGCATTTAGACCCACGGACAGCTGAGTTTGATATTCAAAATAATAGACCTGTAGGTTTTTGGCTCGACTTTTCATTTTCGCAACAACAAGAAATTTGGCGAAAATTAAAAGAAGAAGCTTATGACTTTGATTGGCTGAAGGGAAAGCCTAACGAAGAAATAACCAAACCTTGGCTTCATTTTAAAGGTGAGCCAGAGCGTATCGAAAAACTTACTTTGAAATATAAAGCAAAGCGCTTAGCATTGCAGTTGTTTATGGGGATACCTTAAAAGATGACTTTATGTATAGTATTAGGCTAAGTTTATTTTTAATAAAAGTAAACTTAGCCTAGGCAGTATATGCTGCCTAGGTTTATTAAAGCAAAGGAACCTGATGCAAAAAAATAATTACTTTGGTGTTGGAATAATGCCAAAGAAAACGAAGTTTAATCGTTTTTTTGAAGCGCACCGAATAATAAATGAAGGAAGCGAATTTAGAGGATTATGTTTTTTCCGACGTTGGCTAAATCAAGATAGGCGCATTTACGCGAATAAAAAAGAGCAATATAAAATAGCACCTTGTGGCAATAACCCTATAAAAGCCATATTATTTGGTCCAATGGCTATTGGTGCTGTATTAAGCTTTGTTACATTAATTAGTATCTTATCACTTCCATTTTATGATGAAGGTGAAAATTTTCAGTGGTGGATACCACTTGTTACCTTTTGCTGGAACTTATTCTTCTTAAATTTATTACCAATAACGGCTAGGTATATACCAGATAAGATGATGTACCTTGACAGGCAAAACCAAACGGTCGGGTTTACTTTTGATATACCAGGTTGCGAACAACGAGATGACTTAGGTAACTGTTGCTTTAAATGGGAAGAGATTGTTTGCAGGTTAACCTCGAAAATGGGTGCGCCGGGTGTGATGAATTACTTTCCAGAAATTAGTCATATAGACCAAGAGAAGTACCCTAAAACAACTGTTACCGGTTCAGTTGTAGAGCTTTCAGCTAACCCTGTCCATTGTTATTTATTGTGGGAGCGTTATGTGCGCTTTATGGATTTAAGTAAGCCATTGCCCGATGTGCCTGTATATGAACAGCACCGCCATTTAGATCCAATTACGGCAGAGTTTGATAAAAAAAATAATCGTCCTTCAGACTTTTGGGTAGACTTTTCAATTGAACAGCAAATTGAAATTAGGGACGAAATTTTAGTAGATGCTTTTCCATTTGATTGGTTAAAAGGTAAAGTAAATGACGAAATAATCAAACCTTGGCAGCATTGGAAAGCAGAGCCTGAGCGCATAGAACAATTAACGTGGAAATATAAAGCTAAGCACCTTGCGCTTCAGCTTTTTATCGGCTTTCCGTGAAACGGCTTAAGTTTCAGGGTCCATGATATGTTAACAATCAGAAAAGGAATTCAAACGAGGCACTTTAAAGTGCCAAGGTTGATTAAACAATAAGGATATTAAATGCAAAATAATGACTACCTAGCCGTTGATATCATGCCTAAAAAAACGCGATTTAATCGTTTTTTTTACCCAGAGAGATTAAATAGCCTTAAGAGTAAATTCAAAGGCTTATGCTATTTATATGATTTACCAGCTAGAAAACAACAAGCAATTACAAAATATCCTGAACGATATAAAGTAGAAATGTGCGGGAATAGCCCTGCTAGAGCAATACTTTTTGGTCCTATAATTATAGGAGCGGTACTAAGCCTTGTGACTTTTATAAGTGTTGTATCTCTGCCTATTTACGAAGAAGGTGAAAAGTTTCAGTGGTGGATACCTATACTCACTTTTTCTTGGAACCTATTTTTTCTTAACTTATTACCAATAACAGATAGTTACATCCCTAAAAAGCAAATATATTTTGACAGACAAAAACAGCTAGTGGGCTTTACCTATGAGATACCCGGTTGTGAAGAGCGTGATGAGCTGGGTAATTGTTGTTTTAAATGGGCTGATATTGTATGCCACCTTGATATAGTGGCAACACGCCCGGGTGTAATGGGGTTTGTGCCTTTTATTAGTCATATTGATGAGGATAAATACCCCGCCACTAAAATTGTTGTTCAAGTGCCTGATAACTCAAATAACCCGATGAACTGCTATTTATATTGGGAACGAGTAGTCCGGTTTATGGATAACAACCAACCACTGCCTGATGTGCCTGAGTATGAAAACTGCCGCCACCTTGATGAACTCACAGCTGAATTTGATAAGCAAAATGACAGACCCAATAATTTTTGGAGCGATTTTTCGCTTGATCAACAAGTCGAAATTTGGCAAAAATTCAATAAAGAGGCTGCTCATTTTAATTGGCTCAGAGCGACACCGAACGAAGAAATAACCAAACCTTGGCTGCATTTTAAAGGTGAGCCTGAGCGTATCGAAAAACTAACATGGAAATACAAAGCAAAGCGCTTAGCACTGCAGTTGTTTATGGGTATACCTTAAAAGATGATTTTATGTATAGCATGCAACTAGGATTCTGATAAAAATTAAAAATGGAATTCAAGCCTAGGGGTTATGCACCCATCTAGGTTTATTGGCACACTGACGACTAAGGAAGTAAAAAGGAAATTAAGAAGAGAGCCACTTTAAATACGCGCATCTTAGTCATAAGGTAGAAAAAAATCAAACCATGCATGAGGTAAACTGCCGCCTACAGGCGATGTAATATAGCTGTTTAAATTTGCGTAGGCGGGGCTTTACGCCGCGCAAATTGAAGAATAAAAACGATACTCACTCTGAATAGTTAAGATGGGTGTCATCTTAATTTCGTTACGCCGCATTAGTAGGCACATTGATGAGTCCAAATGTTACATTAGGGGTTAAAAAGCTAACTGGTTCCCATTGCCAATTAACCATTGATGTAGACACACCAAACTTTGCTTTAGGTCAATCGGAACTTCTCGTTCAGGTATATCAAATTGAAGATGAAGGAGTTTTACATTTTGAGCAGGAATTCCGTTACGATCATAAAAATTGGCAAATAATCCAAAAAGAAAACACTGAATCAGGAGCTATTACTGGGTTTCAATATATTGTCCCAATTTTATCCATGTGGCCGAAACATTTCGAAGTTGATTGGAAAGTAAAAGTACAATATCGCTTAGATAAAAATGTCACTTTGCCTTATGTTGATATAGATGAGCGTAAGGGGTGGGAAGACGGTGAAGTACCTGATAAGGCATGGATAATAAAGGAAATAGAATATGCTTGAGCAGTATGCAGAGACCGCTTACAGAGGTAAGCAAGAAACAAAGTTTAGAAATGAAATTGCGACAGACGAGCGTGACTCTATGTATTGCCGCTATCAAAGTAAGCAAGCGCTATTCCCAAGAGGAAGCGTTTTTGGGCATTGTTATAATAATGATCAAAAGTCAGAGTATAAGTATAATTTAAGTGGTAAAAGTGAAGAGTACCGCTCAATTTTATGTCGAAAGAAACATGGAGTTGAATTGGCGTTATCTTCAAATGCTACTAATTATATCGATGTATTAGTTTTTTCGTGGGTCATTTTACATATTACCTTGTTATTTTTAATTGTTTCTTTTCCGTTTGTGAGTTTTGTTCTTGGAGATTATAAAAATGCCTTTGATTATGTTTTATATATTTTTATAGCGTGGGCTATATCAAAACTGTTTAATGTATTTGTTTGGCCAGTATTTCGCCACAAAATTAAATTGGCTGTTGTTTTTAATCGCCTAACAGGTGGGGTAAGTGTGCCAGATTACAGCTCTAGAAAACTCGATACTTTACCATTTAAAGAGTTTAATGCTCATTATAAGGTGTCGCATAACCCAAAAAGTGGGTTTCCCTATAGAGGATTTACACTCTTACATTTTACTCGAAGTGCCAGATATGAAGTTACATATAATAATGATATATCTTGTGGATTTATTCATTGGGAACTGCTACAAAACTTTATGGATATAACCCAACCCCTAGCAGATATCCCTCAATTTGAATATTACCGTGAGTTTGATAAAACCACTGCTGAGTTTGATAAAGCGAATGGCCGCCCTAAGTATTTTTGGTATCGTGTTGATAAATCATTTTTAAAGCAAATGAATCAAGCTGATGATGAGCTTCTAAAAGATTTTAATGATGAAGAGCAGCTTGATAACCTTTTGATGGGTAAACCTATTAAAAAGCTAACACCGCCGGATATATTTAAGTTTCCATGGAAATACGCAGATAACATAAAAGCCGAGTGTGACATTAAGTTTAGTAAAACGTTGTGGCAAAAATTCACTTCATTTTTGATGGTAGATCTATAGTTAAATAACATAATAAAATTAAAGGAATTTAACCCAAGCAGTAAATAACTGCTTGGGTAGGCAAAAGGATATTCATGTCAATTTCATATAAATTTGCAAAACTAAATGCAAAAGTGATAGAAAAATCGCAGAACTTTAAACACTATATTTCCTCATAAAAGTATGAGTTCACATCACCCAAAGGAATAATGATTCCCCGATTTTATTGAATAATAAAATTTAAATAACTACCTCAAATGTTTGATTAAACTGCTGTAAAGCGGCTTCAACGCGGGTGATGCCTAAGTCAAACTCAGCCCGGGTTGCTGGGCCGCCTAGGGTGAGGCGAACACCATTTGGATTATCCACCTTTAGGGCTGGAACTTCTGGGATAAAGGAATCTAGCGTCCTTACAATTACCTTATGCGCTTTTAATACGCTGCAAAACTCAAACATATTCTGCGACTGGGATAAGCGAATATATACATTTAAACTGGCAAACTGAGCATCTATCTCATAAGTTTGAAGCAGCTTTTTTATTTGTTCAATACGATAGCGTATCTCATCTGCTAGCTTAGTTTGATTATAAGTAAATTCGTTACTCTTAATGGCGCGCATTATTAACTCAAAATTCATTGAGGAAACCGCCCAACACTCACTATGAATTTGTTTTAAAATTGGTTGCTCCCAAAGTCGTGGAGGTAATAAGTAACCGGCTCGTAGTCCGCCTGCAAAATATTTTGAAAAGCTTGAAATATAAAAAACCCGATCCGGTGCTTGTTGCCACAATGGTAATCGCCAATACTCTGGCAAACAGTAATTTACGTCATCTTCAATAATGAAAAAATTATATCGGCGACTCAGCGCCAGTAGGGCATTTAAATTGTTACTGCTATAGCAAATATTGGTTGGATTTTGACAGTTTGGCGTGATGTAAACCGCTTTGATTGTACGCGACTTACACAATGCTTCAATTTGTGCAAGATCAATCCCGTCGCTATGCACGTTTACTTGCGCTAATGAAAGTTTAAGCGAATGACACGCATGGTAAAAACCGGGGTAACACATTGACTCTGCAATGACAGTATCGCCACTTTCACACAAGGTTGCTAACGTAGTGAATATTCCTTGCTGAGCACCTTGGGTAAATATCAACGGATGGTTTAAGCAATCAAAGCCCTTATCCGCTAGCCATTGTTTGAAAAAATATTGATGTGAGGTAAGTCCATTGAGTTTATAAATCATCACATCTGTTAATGCACTTTGATCCTTTGACAGCGATTGCAGGGCATTGGTCATAACATGTTGTTGCCCCATCATCGGTTGCATGCTTGAAGCAAAGTCTGTGTCGCCCTCAAAATGACTTAACTCAATAACTTTACTTACAAAGGTACCAGCCCCTAGTTTTGCAGTAACCAACCCTCGTTGCTCAAGTAAAGCATATGCACGAGTTACCGTACCATGTGTAACACTTAGGCTGTCAGCGAGAAGTCGTTGGGCTGGTAATTTTTGCTCAAAACCCAGCATTTTGTTGTCGATAGCATGCTCAATCAAAGCGGCTAATGCGCGATATTTTGGCTGTGTTTTGCACAAACTACTAAATAGAGTGTGATCCGGTTTGTAAATTGTATTCATAACAATAAAAATATTGATGATTTTACATAAGTATGACAATTAATAGTTATTAAACAACTACAATATTGTATCAATACAATTAATTATTATGAATACAGCTACTGTTTTTGAGCTTGCTCCGGCTCTCATTTTATTTTGTTTTGCGGCGTCAATTACGCCTGGGCCTAATAATATTTTGCTTACTCACTCAGGCACACATTTTGGCGTGATCAAAACCCTACCGCACTTATTGGGTATTCGAGTAGGCATGACGATAATGCATTTGGCAATGCTACTAGGATTAGGTAAATTGTTTTTAATACAGCCAAAGCTGCATTTTTTTCTACAGCTTTGTGCCAGTGGTTATATTTTATATTTGGCATACAAGATAGCTAGTAGCTCTCAATTAAAAGGTGATAATGCTCAAGCAAGGCCTTTAAATTTTTTTCAAGGCATGCTTTTTCAGTTGATCAATCCTAAGTCATATGCAGTGTTAATGACACTTTGTACTGCACTTACTTTACCAGGAGGTGCCTATTGGCCTTCTGCAATTTTGGGCGTGATTATTTTTAACCTTGTCGCGGCTTGCTCAGGCTTGTTTTGGGTGAATTTTGGCAAATACATGCGCCAATTTCTAAATAAGCCAAATATCTTTAAACGTTTTAATTGGGTTATGTCACTGTTTCTTGCGGCATCAATTCCTTTAGTTTTTCTTTCCAATGCAAGCATTCAGTAGGGAAATAAAATGAAATTTACTCACCAATTGTCACCACAACAATTTACCCAAGCGTTTGAGTTTTTATCTGAGCGAAGTTATTGGAGTCAAGGCATTAGTCGCGAACGGTTAGAAAAAGCGTTCGCACACTCGCTGTGCTTTGCATTAATTGAAAATAAACAGCTATTGGCATTTGCACGAGTGGTGACTGACCAAGCCACTTTTGCAAACTTACTGGATGTATTTGTGTTAGAGCCATTTAGAGGTCAAGGGCTGGGTAAAAAGCTGATGGATCATGTAATGAGTCACCCTGAATTGCAATCATTACGCCGTTTTACACTGGCAACAAAAGACGCTCATTCACTTTATCAACAATTTGGTTTTCAAAGCCAAGCAAACCCCAATCTCGCAATGGAAAAGTGTTTAGTTGGCGGGTACTCAACATTATTACAGCGGCAAAATTAAGTATGGATTGAACGTTTTAATGCGTGCAGTTAAATACTTTTATTATTTTGCAGCTGAACTATTTATTCTCTATTTATAGCCGTTTTATTAAAAATGTGAGCACTTTAGAGAGTATCAATAAATAATACGGCCTATAAAAATAGGCCATATTATTATACCAATCGACTTAAATATTTAACCATTCTGGCGGGCTAAATAAAACGCTAACTGCGTTAATCATTTTTTATGTAGAGCAACAACATGTCAAAATTTCTGCCTTGTTATCACTGTATTTATCTGTCGTTATAAATGGTCAGCAACTTAACACTATTGGTATTATTGAGTTTTTTAGAGTCAGTTAATTAGTAAGATGCAACAATGCTTACGCCAGAAAATGCATTGTACCCTCTTAGTGTAATGTAATATTTACCGCCTTGTCCTGAGCCTAGGTTACAGCTTTCATTATTACCATTTGCATATGGACGGCAGTCATACACACTAGTTGTAGCTTGTGCGCCTTTACGAACATATAAATCAGCGTCGCCCGTACCTCCAGACATACTAATATTCAACGAAGCATTTGCTGGTACTTCAATGGTGTAGACAAGTTCTTGATTTCGTGCCCCAGAAAGCCCTGTAATTGGCACGCCATTTGTTAAGCAATTGCTGCCACAGCTAGTGCCACCGCCAATTGTGCCAGTTAAACTTACACCACTGTATTGGCTGTAGCCATTGAGCATTACCCACCAATCGCCAGCTTGTGGGTTAGTGAACGTGCAGTTTTCTGTGTTGCCATTTTTATATGGTCTACAGTTGTAGCTACTAGTTGAAGGTTTTTGCCCTACCTGTACATACATATCAACATCGCCTGAACCACCATTGGTATCAAATGATAGCGATTCAGAACCCGCAGGAACAACGAGCTTATAAAAAGTGTTTGTACCTTGAGCGCCTGATACGTTAACGCTTTGTCCATTGGTCAGTTCATTTTCTTCTGGGGGGACAATAATGCCACCTTCTAATGTATAAAGTAACTCATTCGGTGAGCCAGATTTCGCATCAGACACTTTGTTTTTAGTACTTCGTTGGCTGAGCATAGTATCGATTTGTGATGGGCTCAAAGAGGGCGTTTCATCAAGGTATAGTGCAACGGCACCAGCAACATGAGGCGAGGCCATTGAGGTGCCACTGATAGTATTTGTTGATGTATTTGAGTTATACCATGCTGATTTAATACTTGAACCAGGTGCGTAGATATCTAAACAGTTACCATAGTTTGAAAAACTTGAACGACTATCGCTGCTAGTCGTTGAGCCAACAGTTATGGCGTTCGCTGCACGAGCTGGTGAATAATTGCAGGCATTACTGTTGTCATTACCCGCAGCTACTACAAAACTTATTCCTGCTGCTACGGCATTGTTTACTGCGTCATCAGTTGCTTGTGAGGCGCCACCGCCTAAACTCATATTTGCAACTGAAGGTCCCGTCGCGTTATTTTTAACCCAGTTAATACCTGCAATAACCCCTGAGTTTGAGCCTGAACCATTACAACCTAGTACGCGCACACCTACGATGTTGACATTTTTAGCAACCCCGTAAGTACCACCACCAATCGTGCCGGCAACATGCGTACCATGTCCATTACAGTCTGTTGCATCTGAGTCGTTATCTATAAAGTCATAACCGTGAGATGCGCGATTGCCGAATTCATTGTGGCTTATACGTACACCTGTATCAATGACATACGCAGTTACGCCAGACCCATCAAAATCATAATAGTAATTTGAATTGAGAGGGAGGTCTTGTTGATCTATGCGGTCTAAGCCCCAGATTGCATTTGGTTGATTTGCGTTTGTTTGTGCCAAAGGGTTAATCGACATCATTTGATCTTGTTCAATGTAGTCAATATTCGGATTGCTAAGCATTTGTTGAATTGTTTTATCTGACGCATTGACAACAACACCGTTTAAAATGCCGCCAAATTCCTGAGCCACATCGATGTTATATAGGTTACTTAAACTCGCTGATTGTGAACTGGCAAAGTCAGCTATTGCATCACTACTTTGAACATTTAAAACGGAGGGAGTTTTAAATACAACGATATATTTACCTTCAATCGCGCGGCTTGTGTCGACGGACATAAGTTCTGCCGCATGAGTTTGCACCGCTGATAAACTGACTAAAACAGCAAAACTTAGAGTACTTAATTTACGCATTGTTTAATCCTTTTTGGATAGTTATTGTTTGAAACGCACTCCAAAAGATAGCTTTAATTAACAATAAGTAAGCATCCTGTTAACTTTAATTTAACTTAAATGTAAAAATATGTAAACAAGTGTAACTGTTTTGGTTTTTTGTAGCCTTATTATGAATCTAACACTTGCTTGCTTTTTAGTGCAATTATTTGAATTTAAGTGTTTTTAATATTGAGCGTATTGTTATTTTTGGCAGGATTATTTTTGAGGATTATTCAAAAGTACTGCGCCACTTTGGGTATCGCCTAAGTAATCGTCTTTATTGTAAATCGGGCACTTTGTCATTGACAGGCAACCGCAGCCGATGCAGCCGTCGACTCTGTCGCGTAGGCGCTGCATAAAAGCAATACGTTCATCAAGTTGTGCTTGCCAGTTTTTTGATAATGCTGACCAATCTTCTTTAGTGGGGGTACGTTTATCAGGTAAAGTGGCGAGGGTTTGTTTGATTTCCTCAAGAGTAATGCCCATTGCTTGCGCTGCTTTGATGACCGCCACACGGCGCAGTACATCAGGCTTATAACGGCGTTGGTTGCCGTTGTTCCGCCAGCTGCGGATCAAGCCTTTGGTTTCGTAAAAGTGTAGCGCGGAGACTTTTACGCCGCTGCGTTTAGCTACAAAGCCCACAGTTAAATTAGCTTCAACAAGCTTTTTTTGTTGATCGGTCATAGTTTTCTTATTTTTTATTAAAAATCAATTTTTAAGGTTGACCTCAATCTTACTTGAGGTTTTACGCTCTTTGCAACCATAAAAAAGGAGAAATAAAATGCAAGAAAAACCAATGCATAACACCGCTATTATTTATTCAAGTGGCCGTAAAAACGGTAATACTACGGCGCAAGTTAATGCCTATAGTAAGCAACAAAGCGGCATTGTTTTTTGCTTAGATGATTATGTTATTTCACCTTATCGCTACGATAAGCAGTATCACAATGATGATTTTTATAATTTGTTTGAAGTGTTACTTCGCTACGAACATTGGGTGTTCGCATCGCCTGTGTACTGGTATAACACCACGCCACAAATGAAAGCATTTATGGATAGGATCACAGATTACATGGATGACGAGGCGTTAAAACCGAAGCTTAGAACTTTACGTCAAAAACAGTTTTCACTATTGTCTAATGCCTCATCTGCCTCTGCGCCAGACGCCTTTATAGACATGTTTAAACAAACCTTTAATTATTTAGGAATGACTTTTAAAGCTCATTCACATGTACAGGCTGGTTAAATACGGGTAGGCTAAACAAAAAAGGATGATTTATGAAAACTTCACTTTTAGGCTTTGGCCTTCTTGCAACTAGCTTAACAACGATCGCTGCTGAGCCAACTCCTGTTATCAATGACTTTGGTTATTTTTACAATGTACCAGCTCAAGTATCAGACTTAAGCCAAGCGCAGTTTAAAATTGCCTTTGATGTGGGGGATGGTGCAAAACATGGCGAGCAAAATAACCCTATTAATTCGTTAGCGCGCTTTATTAATATGCATGTTGCCCATGGGGTAAAGCCGGAAAACATCCAACTGGCCTTAGTCGTACACGGTAGCGCGAGTGTTGATGTGCTGGAAAACAGCGTTTACAAAAGCCGCTTTGATGTTGATAATAAAAACCAGTCTTTGATCACCCAGCTACTTGCTAATAATACGGTTGTGTATGTGTGCGGGCAGTCGGCAATGCATATGAAGGTAGCAGCAGAGCAGCTTATTCCAGGGGTGGAAATGGCGCTTTCTGCAATGACCGCTCATGCGCAGTTACAGCAACAAGGCTACACGCTGAATCCATTTTAAAATGAATATTTTGTGTTTTGGTGATTCGAATACCTTTGGTATTTCTCCTGTTGATGGGAAACGGCTGAGCGAAACTGAACGCTGGCCTACTTTATTAAAGCAGCAGTTGGGCACAGGCTTTGAAGTGATTGAAGCAGGGGAACCTAATCGTACTTTAGTCAATAATCCCCCGTTTATGGGGGATAAATCGGGCATTAAGTATTTAAAACCGTATTTGGAAGCGCATACTGTTGATGTTGTTATTATTCAACTCGGTACTAATGATTTAAAAGCGCGCTTTGACTTAACACCAGAGCAAATTGCAGGTGGGTTAGACTCTTTTATAACTGCTATTAAGCTGTTTTATCAACAATCAATGATACCTGTACCAAGCATTGTGGTTATCTCTGTTGCAAACGTAATTGCGAACGGCGCTTATAAAAAAATCTATGCGGGGGCAGAGCATAAAGTTATGCATCTTGCTGCTTGGTGTAAAAAAGTGACCAACAAGCATAACTGCATATTGGTTGATGCCTTCTTGTTTATTAAGCCTTGTCAGTATGAGGGGGTGCACTGGCCATCTTGTGAACATAAAAAGCTCGCAGATAATTTATATCAGTATATTTTAGAGCAAAGAACGTGATACTTCTTTATATGACTTGCCAACTTTTACAATCGTACCTGAGATTAGCTCAATATAGTCATTACTAACTGCAACAACCTTATTTTTATTGATTAAAAATGATTTATGAGTTTGCAAGAATGAGCCATCAAGTTGTACTGAGAGCCGCTTAAGTGTGCTTGTTGCAAGTATCACTTGGTCAGCTAGGTGAACTTTTACATAATTTCCATACGCCTCAATGTATTCAATACTATCTAAGTTGACCTTACGTTTTTCACGGTCAACTTTAAGAATGATGCTTGATTGCGGCTGTGTTGAAAACTGATTCTCACGAATTATAACTTTGTTGAGTGCTTGCTCAAGCCTCTCTGCCGATACGGGCTTTAGCAAATAATCAGTTACATTGAGTTCAAAGCCTTCAAAGGCATACTCTTGATAAGCACTGACTATAATTACTTGCGGTGGTTTAGCGAGCGCTTTGAGTAACTCTAACCCCGATAACTCTGGCATATTGATGTCTAAAAAGACTAAATCGACGTCTAACTTTGCCAAGTCATATAAAGCATCTTTTGCGCTATAGTATTGGCCAACAATATTAATTGTAGGGTGAGCTGCTAAGTGGTGCTGAATTACGAGGTGTGCGAGTGGCTCATCATCGATTATGAATGCGTTTAACATGATGAAAGCTCCAAAGTGAGTGTAGTGTGCCAAATATTATGTTGACTATTTGTAATCAGAGAATAGCTATTTGGGTACAGAAGTTCCAGTCTTCGCTTTAAATTGTTCAGTCCCATGCCAGAATCATTTTGTTGTTTTTGTTGGTGGATGGTGTTTGCGCAATACAGCGTTAGTGTATTGCTACTGACTGTGAGTTCAAAGGTTATTTCTGTTTGCTGTGATGTTGGCTCTACACCATGTTTAATAGCATTTTCTAATATAATAATGAGTAGCAGTGGGGCTATTTTTAATTTACCAGGGTTACTTGGCCAAACAAGGTTAAATTGGCACTTGTCACCACTTCTGATCTGCTGTAATTCGATAAAGTCTTTAAGATAATTAATTTCTTGGGTTAAGAAAACCTGTTGTTTTTGACCTTCGTAGACCGTGTATCGAAGTAAATTGGCAAGTTGCATCACCAACTGCGGTGCATTATCTGATTTAGTGAGTGTTAATGCATATAAGTTATTTAGTGTGTTGAATAAAAAGTGCGGGTTAATTTGTTGTTGTAGTAACGTCAGTTCTGTTTCAGTTTGCTGCTTGGCAATCACATTTAATTTATTATGCTGCTGTTGGCGTTCAAAGGCTAAAATAATTGGCGTGCTAACGCTAAGAAAGAAAAACATAAACTGGTAGTTATACTTACTAAAAAGGCTTCGAGTTCCACTTGGTGTTAAATTTACAACCTCTGTAGGCAGATCATTGATGGGCAGTAAAAGCACACCCGCAGTGAGGGTGGGTGTAAGCAAAGCAATAAAAATTAAACATGCAGCGAGAAAAGTAAACACACCATGGTTTGTTAATATTTGGCGGATCAATATGTATCGGTTAAATAAGTACAAACAAAAAATGATAGCTGTGTATACGCTTAGCTGCCAAAAGTAAGTTAGGAATTGATTAAATTGGGTAAATACTTTGCTTATGTCAAGGATCAGGTCTAAAGGTTGATTTAGCATCGGGTTTGTATGCGTATTAAGTACGCCAGCCATAATTAAAGACCACGATACTAATACTAAAATAACCATATTATCGAGAGATGTTAATGAGTTAAACCACTTTGAAGTTAATGAGTTTTGTGCGCTACTAACTCGCTTTAACATTAGCCAAATAAGACTCGCGAATGCAGAGAGTATCCAGCATTGTGCGTCGAGGTATTGCCAATTAGCAAACGCAGAAGACATTATATTTAACAGGTAGACAAGAGAAGGATACGCAACAAAGCCTAATAGCCACACTACAACTGAGCGTTTAAGTGGCAATTTAAATGCTAAAGCGTGAGCAGCTAAAAAAGGCAAGCACTCTAAAAATAGTTGCCCATTAATTAGCGTGTAGAGCTCGGCTGAGTCTTGCTTTAATGATAGATAGCGAATGTGTGCTTCTAGCATTATTGCAGCAATAACGGGTAGTAAAACAACCACATAATGTAAGTTTAATCGTTGCCACCGCGCTGAAATAGCTGCCTGCATACTACACTCCATGTTCATCGTGCTTAATGATATATGTTATTAAGTTTAAATGAATTACTTCACTTAGTTCAGCAAAATAATGATCAAAGGTCGTTTTTTAATGACAACTGCAAAATATTTGCTTTCATCCTTTAATTCAATGTGTTGATCATTGCTATGTAGCTTATTGTGCGGTGCTTTCTTAATGTGATTATTAATCAATTAAGGAACATAACGATGCTAACACTTACAAATATTAATAAAAAATACGCAGATGGTACCCAAGCATTAAGTGATATATCTATTACTTTACCAACCGGTATGGTGGGATTACTTGGGCCAAATGGGGCGGGTAAATCAAGCTTAATGCGCACGCTTGCGTGTTTGCAAAGCGTTGATACTGGTCAGGTGAACTTTGACGGTTTAGATGTGTTGCAACACCCTGATGAGATGCGCAAACAGCTGGGCTATTTACCGCAACAGTTTGGTGTTTATCCAAATATGAGTTGTATTGCTTTGCTAGAGCATATCGCAATTTTAAAGGGCCTTGATAGAAAAGACCGACAGCAGCAAATAAGTGAGCTCTTGGCGCTATTAAATTTATCTCAGTTTGCAAACAAAAAGGTGAGCCACTTTTCTGGTGGGATGAAACAACGCTTTGGTATTGCTCAAGCGTTGCTAGGCTCCCCTAAGCTGATTATTCTAGATGAACCAACCGCAGGGCTTGACCCTGCTGAGCGCGAAAGTCTCAATAATTTATTGGTGACGATTAGTAAACAGCGCTTGGTGTTGTTATCTACCCACATAGTAGAAGACATAGAAAATCAGTGTCATTTTGTCGCGATGATCAACCAAGGTCGGTTAATTCAAAGTGGTGAAGTGGCAGCACTCATTAAGCCATTGCATGGTTGTGTATGGCTACTGGAGAGCCTTCCTAGTGTGTTACCGCAAGAGAGCTTTGTATTAAGCCAAAGTTATCGATACGGCAAGCCTTCATTTCGAGTTTATGCCACAACGGCTCCCGCTGAGCGTGCAAGACCTGGCGAAGTGACACTGCAAGATAGCTATTTTTATGAATTGAAAGCTAGAGGGTGTCACACATGCTACTGATCAACGAACTACATTATGTACTTCGCCAGCCTTTGCTTTGGCTTTGCTTTGTAACTGCCCCTTTATTTGCGTTTACATTGTCATCAGGTTTAGCCGTCGAAGGCAGCGACGCTATAAATCAATTTAAATTACATCTAGTTGCACTGCAAATGATACAACTAGCTTTACTTACAGGTGCGCTTGCACCGACATTTTTTTTACGTGATCAAATACACAATATGCAAGAGCTGGTGGCAGTGACACCTATCACGTTTAAACAAAGCGCATTGCTACGTGTGGGAACGTTGGTGTTGTGTGTGTTTGTGATTGTGCTTATCAGTATGCTAGTAATGATGGTTATGCAAGTACACAGCAAAGGGTTTGACTGGCAAATCATTAATCAACTGGCTGTTAATAGTCTTTTTGTGCTGCTTCCTAATAGTTGTTTGCTTGGTGTAATTGCATTCTGGTTTTGTCAAAAATTCAGCAGCCCTCTGGTGAACTATTTTGTATTTGCAGTTTTATGGATTGGCTACTTACTGCTTGCAAGTGTCACGGGTAATCCCATATTGGCGGGAAGTAGTATTATCAGTGAAACTAGTTATCAACTGTTTATATGGTTAGATCCTTTCGCATACACTGCAATTATAGGTAGCTTTGTTGAGCCTCAGGGCTGGGTTATAGCCATTAATCGGGTGCTGATACTGTTACTCACAACCGCTATCTACTTTAGTACGGCGGCAGCGAGTAATGTGTTTAACTCGTTCAATAAGCGGGTAAAAAATGCAGTGAGTAATCTACAATCCGTTATAGTAGCAAGTGCTTCGTACCAACCTGTGGCTGCAAAAAACCATGAACTGCCGATATTTATCGCATGCTATAAAGTAGCGCTTTTCAATGTTTTAAAGCATCCAATAACACTGTTAATTTTATTAGCTTGGCCAGCCATGGTGTTTAATAATGTAGCCTCTTCTTCTGCTTATGCTGAGCCATTGAGTGTAATCAGCGCAACCAGCATCGATGCAATTAGTCACTATGCTTTTGATATGCAAATACTGTTTGGGTGTTTGCTGATGGTGCTTTGGAGCTGGCAAATCAGTTGCTATGCACGGCGCTTTAACATGGCTGAGCTAATTGCTGCTACGCCGATCAAAACGGCCACTATTTTATATAGTCAATTATTGGTATTGGCTACCCTGGTTATTATTTTTTCAACGATGAGCTTTGTTGGTGCTTCTTTGTCACAATGGTTTATTCATAGCCAATATGACGCGTACGATCATGTATATGTTCTGTGTTTAACGGCACTGCCCCTGATGCTAATTGGCTGGGTAACGGTGTGTGTATTTAATATTTGTCGCTCAACACTGGTTGCAGGAGGCGTTATTTTTGTGATGCTGTTGCTAAAATTTACACCAGTTATGACTTATTTAGGATTCACACACACATTTTGGAGCCTAGCTTGGACGCCATTGCAGCCACCGAGTGAATTTTGGGATTATCGGGCCAGTATTAGCAGTTATTGGCCTTATATACAGGTGTGGTTGTTTGCCTGTGTAAGTTTTATATTGCTAACGTGTGTATTTAGTCACCGCGGTGCAGGGCTTGATAGGCGTGCGGTTGTACGAAAAGATGCATGGCTAATAATGCCTGTGTTGCTCTGTGTTGGTTTATTTGTGCAATTACACCTACGGTTAGTTGATGAAAAGCCCCTTACCAATTCACATAAACGTGAGGCCTTTAAAGCGGATTATGAAAAAACCTTTGCAGGCTGGCAGCATAAGTTGCAACCTCAGGTTAGTCATATTGATGCAAAAATTGATTTTTACCCGCATCAACAGTTAGCAAAGTTTGATCTGGCTTACACCTTAAAAAACTCTCATCCAATGGCCATTAAGCAAATTTTAGTCGGCAGAGCTGGGTTTTATAAGTGGGCGAAGGTGAAGATTAAAGGTGCGACCCAAATCGCTTTTTATCCTGACTTAAATCAGGCTGTATATGAGTTTGACGTTGCAATAAAACCACATGAAACACGACAATTAACAACACAATTTGAAGTACATCAAGCGAAATTGTGGCCTGCTGGTGGACATCAAATAATTACGCCTGAATTTAGTTATATTCGAGCAGTTCCGGTGCTGCCAACCATTGGCTATCAAATCAACTATGAGTTAACAGATACAAGCTTACGAGCTCAATATGGTTTGCAACAAAAGCCTCGCCCTTTAGCTTCAGCGTTACTTACTAAAGGGCAAAATAGACCAGCACACTATGAGCGTATAACGATGTCGAGCACAGTATCAACGGCAACGGGGTACCAAGTTGTGACACAGGGCAAGCAAATTACGCATCAACGTGAACAGGGTCGTGAAATATTTAAGTTTAAAACAGTGTCTGCAATTAATAACTTACCAGCTTGGCTGTCAGTGCCTTTTAATGCTGAAACTAAAAAACATGATGGTGTTACTTTACAAGTATTTGCAAAAAAACAAGAGCCGATTGAGCGTTCAGATGCAATTGCCGTTAACTTTCAAGCAATGATGGACACACTTGATTGGTTTAAAAATAATATTGTTGCGTATAAAGCCAAGCAATTAAGCTTAATTGCAGCTCCCCCATTTGGTGGCACTGGGTATGCTTTACCACAAATTATATTAATTGAGGATAAAGTTGGGTTTAGGGCTCGTCCAAGCGTTGGTGCTGGCTTTGATCAGCGTTATCGCCGTGCAGTGCATGAAACCGCGCATCAGTGGTTTGGCCATGATATAGGTAATAGTGTGCCTGCAGATAGTGCCTTTTTAATGGAATCGATGGCTAAATATATCGAATTAGTCGTGTTAGAAAAACGCTACGGTAAAACCGCTATGAACGCATTAGTTGATTATGAAACAAAGCGTTATGAGCAGGCATCGCGCATGGATATTACCGCTAAAATGGCGTTGATTGATTCAACAAAAAATTATGATCAATACTCAAAAGCCACCATCGTATTTGCAAAACTAAGGGCTAAAGTAGGCGATGAAGCGATAACTAGTGCACTTAAGTCAGTATGGCAAGAGTATGCTTATCCAAATCGGCCTGCGACAGCAATGGATTTTATTCGGACATTGAAACAGCAGGTTGAGGAGCAGCATATTGCATTTATCAATTCGCTGTTTTTAGACGTTTAAGTGAACTAAACGCCACAATTTGCAAACCGTGGCTTGATTTTTATGCTTTGTTTAGTAGCTGGTAAAATGTGCGTAGTTTAAATAGTCTTGATTATTAAACAACCCGCTTTGTAGTTTAATATTACTTAAAGCCGCGTATAATGCGCGGCTTATTTTTAGTGTCTGTATGGTGTTTTTTGAAGTCGATATTCAAACAGTATGGTGTGGTATTTATCTTGTTAAGCTTATTAACGGGCTTAATAGGCGCATTTGTTAATCCACTAATGAGTTTGTTTATTGTTGAAGGCTTACAAAGCCCACCTATATATTTGGGTGTGTACACTACAGGTGTCACTTTGATGGGCATTCTCTTTAGCCAATGGTTAGGTGGATTGGCCGATAAGGGCGTGAGTGCTAAAAAGATGTTTATGATTGCGGTCTCTGGCATGGGGATGGCGTTAATCATATTCGCTAACGCAACGTCTTTTTGGCAGGTATTTGCTGCCGGAGTACTCTTGCTTTCAATGGGCAATGCCGCGATACCGCAAGTTATGACTATTGCTCGCCAGTGGGCGGATGAGCAAGATCATATTGATATCACCCAGTTTAATACTCGCCTTAGAGCGGCAATTTCATTTGCATGGGTCGCAGGCCCGCCGCTTGGCTATTTACTTGCATCAGGAGTTGCCTTTAGTCGCTCATTTTATACCGCAGCTACGTTTGCGTTGTTGGCATTAATTTTTGCAATGAAGTTTTTGCCCAGTGTTAATGCTAACGACAGAGCTAAAAAAGCTGAGCCAAATCAGCCGATCAATCAATCGTTTTGGGCTTTAGGTGCTGCTATAACTTTTGGCTCAATTGGCAATATTATGTACGCCAGTGCCTTACCGCTTTATACAATAAATGAACTGGGCTTTGCTAATAATATGCCTGGAATATTTATGGGCATGGTGGCATTAATTGAAATACCTGTGATGTTGTATAGCGCAAAGCTCAGTAAACGCATCACTAAAACAGCCTTGTTAGGTTTTGCTTTTAGTTGCGCTATTTTGTTCTATATTGGCGTATTTTTTGCCGATCAAGTATGGCAATTCTTTGTACTGCAAGGTGTAAATGCTATTTTTTATGGGATCTTTGCGGGTATCGGCCTGACTATTTTACAAGAGCAGCTACCATCACGAATTGGTTTTACCTCTGCTTTTTATGGCAATGCCATTAAAGTAGGGGTCATGCTTGGCACTGCCAGTACCGGTTTAATTGCACAGTGGTTTAGTTTTCGTTTTGCCACGCTAGGCTCGCTTATAGCGGCAAGCATTGCTATGACTTTTTTAATAATATTTAGTTATTTAAAGCGCCAAGAGAGCGAGTCGCAAGAGCAGCTTTTTGTTCAAAACGTGATTTAAAAAAGCCGCGGTGTATTAACCACCACGGCTTTGGGTATTGATCCAGAGAGATGAGGGTTAGAATTCGTAGCTTACGCTTAAGCGTGTTGTACGAGGCATAATGTAACGGCCATTGGGCGCGTCAGCATTACGAGGGTCGCCTTCGGTAATACCTTGCTCGTCAGTTAAGTTATCAATTGCTAATTGCAGTTTGATCCCTTCCATTGGCTCAAGGATAAAACCTAAGTCAACTTTTTCGTAGCCATCAAGTGTCACGGTGTTTTCATTATTACCAAAGCGGTCATCTACTGCTGACAAAGTACCATAGAGTGTGGCGTACATGCCGTCTACTTCAAAGTCATAGCTTGGTGTTACACGTACTTGCCATTTAGGCTGGCGCTGTGCTTCATTGCCTTTATTTTCTGGACTTTCAGTGATTTCGGTTTGTTGTAATGTGGTATTTAAATTAACAGAAAAGCCAGATTCATGATTAAAGTTGTAATCAAGTTCAACACCATACGCTTCGTTGGTTAAAATTTCAGCTGGCACACCCGGGCGACTTACAAAGGTATCGCCTTTGACTTCGTTGGTAAATAAAGTGGCAAAAAAGTCAGTGCTTTGAGTGATCAGTTTATAGCCAAGTTCAGCTTGAGTGACTTCTTTAATTAGTTTTTCACCCCCTTGGTATGCGCCAAAATTATCTCTAAAGTCATCAAAATATGGCATTTTATAACCACGGTTAACGCGAGCAAATACGCCCATGTCATCATTAATTGAATAGTTTAAACCGGTTGTCCATGAGGTTTTACTTTCATCGTAATCAACAGCTTTAGTGATAATACCGTCAAGGTCTTCATCAACACTGTACTGTACATCATGGCTTTCATAACGTAGTCCACCGTCAAGAGTGAGATCTTGGCTTAGCTTGTACTGTGCCGTGGTATAAAAAGCATTAGTGCGTGCATCACCTGATGAATTAATGTCGTAGTTAAAGTCACAGCCTTCGGCGCTTTTATTACAAGTAATATCATTGAGCATTTCACCACCCGCTTCAAGAACATGATAGGCCGTATTGCCTAAGCTCCACCAGTCATTGGCAGAGGTGCTTGCAGTGTAATAGCCGACAGCAACAGAGAGGTCTTCAAATTGCTTTGAAAATGCTAAATCATTAGTAAATGAACTAATTTCTTTGAGTACCACCCAACGACCCACTTGTTGTACGGGTGTATCACTGTCATAAGTTGTGCCTGTCGCGGCGCCTGTTGCAGACTGACCATTATCAGCCACTTCACCTAGTGTTGTTGCGGAGCCTGCGGGCACTAAACCAAGTGTATTGGCATCGCCTTTGGTGATATTAAAGCGGTCTGAAAAACTCCAGCCATTGTCAAATTCAAGTTTAATACTACCGCCAGATACATGGCCATTCCAACCGCGGCCATCGCCAATATCAACTTGGTGCGCGTCATTATTTGGCCCGGTATAAATGGTCGCTTGGCGGTTTAGTGTGCCAAGTTGGGTATATTCAGCATCAATGCCATTAACATTGAGTGGTGTTGGTAAGTACCATGCGCCATGATCGTCTGTTTGGCGAGTGTAGAAATTCATTTCACCGTTATCGAGTTCTTTGGTGATATTAACCGTAAACTGGCTGCCTTTCTCAGAGGTAAAGCCTGCATCACGAATACCTGGTGAGCTTTTTACATAGCCGCCTACCATAAAATATAAGTCGTCGCTGATTTCGCCACTTAAAACAGCATCAACACGTTGCAAATCGTAATCAGAGGTGGTGTATTTAAATAAGCCTTGAGTATCTTCGCTGCCACGCTTTAATCTAAAGTTGGTTGTTAAGCCCGGTTGGCCGTTAGAAACCACTGGGTTTGGACCACCACGTAATGCTTCCATGGTTTCAATGGTTTCGTCGATTCTAAATAATGATGAGTTTTCTAAAAACGATAATGTTGGTGCTGGGTAAATAGGAGAACCTTCAAGGCTTAGGGTTAAAAATGGCGCATCACCACCACCAGGAAAGCCGCGCACAAATACATTAGCGCCAGATTCACCACCCGAGCTTTCTACCCACACACCGGGAACTGCTTTAAATAAGTCCGCAGTACTTTTTGGTGATAGTTTAATTATTTGCTCAGCATCAATATTTGTCACAGCATAGCTGGCATCAATTTTACGAACGCCCATACCTGCAGGTGTGCCAGAAACCACAATGCGTTCAACTTTTTTATCTGTGGTTGTTTGCGCGCTTGTTGCTGGTTGATCTGCAAGCACGGTTTGACTGGATAGCGCTAAAATAATAGCGCAAGCAAGTTTGCTTGGTGTGTGTGTTGTTGTCATGTTGGTATTCCCATTTTTTGTTCGTTATTTAAAAAACTATAAATAACAAAGCACTAACTAATTTAATGAAATGTTAATGCTGTGTTCTTTTAAACCTTAGAACTTTATGCAAACGTTTGCAATTATTTTTTTAACTTTCTGTATTATTTTTATACACGGTTATGTTTATGACTAAATTTAGGCCTTGGCGCAGCCTAATTTTAATAATGATGGTATATTGCAACTTCACGATTTAAGGAAGGCTTCGTACTTAGCAATGAATAACAAACAACTAAAGTTAGCGGATCTAGCCAAGCTTGCTGGAGTATCAACCTCGACTGTTTCTCGTGCGTTAAATGATAACCCATTGATAAAAAAAGAAACTAGAGATAAATTAAAGCAGTTAGCAAAGCAACATAACTTCAGTTTAAATACGGCTGCGAGCCGCCTTCGCTCACAAAAAACCAATGTTGTAGCAGTGATCATAAATTTCGACAGTGGCACTGAGCAATCAATTAACGACCCTTTTTTGCTTAAGGTAGTCGGAGAGATAAACCTCGCATTGAATAAACAAGGGCTAGAACTTCTACTCTCAAACTCATTTATGGCCGGTGATGACTGGGCTAATTACTTTATCAATAGCCGTCGGGCTGATGGCATTATTGTGGTTGGGCAAGGCAAAGATCCGGCAAACATTGAAGCCGCCGCTAATGCAGGCGTGCCTTTAGTTGTTTGGGGTGACCCAAAAACTCCCAGTAATTATCCCATTGTAGGCAGTGATAACTTTGTTGGGGGTCGTCTTGCGACTGAACACTTATTAGCAGGTGGCGCTAAAAATATTGTATTTTTGGGAGATCCAGGACATGCTGAAATTGGCGAACGTTACCGTGGCTATTTAGCGGCTCTAAATACGGCTAACGCTATAGCACACGTAGTGTCTATCGATATTACTAGTAGCGCAGCATACCATGGGATCAACCAATTACTAGTCGCGAAAGGTTTATGTTTCGACGGCATTATGGCGTGCAGCGATATGGTGGCACTAGGCGCTATGAAAGCGTTAAAAGAGCGCTATATCAGTATTCCTAACGATGTTGCGTTAGTTGGTTTTGATGATATTGCCATGGCAGATGTGAGTCACCCATCACTTTCGAGCATTAAACAAAACACTCAGCGAGCCTCAGTATTACTGGTTGAAAAATTATTAGCGCAGTTACAAGGTCAGTCAGCTGAATCACAAGTTGTTGAAATAGAATTAATTAATCGTCAATCTAGCAAAGGATAATCTGTAGGGTGAGTTAACTCAATTTTGAAATTTAAAATGCAAACGTTTGCATTTTATTTTGCGCTACACTATGCTAAAAGAAATCAACATCAGGTTAACGTGCATGAACCCAATAAGAATAACCATAGCGTTGGCGTGTAGCTATTTCGTGTTCGCTATTTTACTCAATAGTGTTGGCACCGTAATTTTACAAGCCATCAATAGTTTTGACATAACAAAAACGCAAGCTTCTGTTTTAGAAGGCTATAAAGACCTTACCATAGCAATAGTTTCTTTTATTGTTGCATCATTTATTCCACGACTTGGCTATAAACTGGCCATGCTTGTAGCGTTGGGGTTGGTTGCCTTAATGTGCTTGTTAATGCCCTCAATTGCACAGTTTTATGCGTTCAAAGTATTGTTTGCTGTGATTGGTTGCAGCTTTGCGATTATGAAAGTATCCGTTTACTCGGTTATTGGCCAAGTCACTGATAACGCCAATCAGCACTCAGCATTGCTTAACACCATTGAAGGTATTTTTATGCTTGGGGTGTTATCTGGCTATTGGGTGTTCTCATGGTTTATTGATAGTAGTAATGCGCAAAATACAGCATGGTTGAACGTGTATTATTTGCTGGCTTTGTTAGCGGGTATGGCTTTTATTACAGTGCTTATAGCGCCAATAAAAGTTCCGCAAAAAGCAACATTACGTACCAGTCAATTAGCTGCTTTTATTGACATGCTAACACTCACTTATAAACCTCTAGTGGTTATATTTATTATCAGTGCATTTTTGTATGTGTTGATTGAGCAAGGGGTAGGGACTTGGTTACCTACTTTTAATAATCAAGTACTTAAGCTGCCAGTTGATATTAGTATTCAACTGGCCAGTGTGTTTGCCGCAGCACTGGCGCTAGGTAGACTAGTGGCGGGGCAGATATTACGCGTTATTGGCTGGTATAGTTTGTTGTTAAGTTGCTTGGTTGCTATGGCCGTGCTGGTGCTACTAGTTTTACCGCTGACTCATGAAATTGATGGCAGCCAAGTAACGAGTGTATTTGATGTGCCTTTTGCAGCATACATGCTGCCGCTCATTGGCTTTTTTATGGCTCCTCTTTACCCATTACTTAACTCTGTGATGCTCAGTGCGTTAGCCGCTCACCAGCAGGCAGCTATGACCGGACTTATCGTGGTTTTTTCAGCATTAGGCGGCACCACTGGTTCAGTAATTACCGGCTTCATCTTTGATAAATTTAGTGGCCAACATGCCTTTTATCTTACCTTGATCCCAATTAGCTTGTTGTTGATCAGTGTAACTTTATTTAAAAAAATGACAGTAAACTTAGGCGCAGTGCCAGAAAAAGGAACGATATGAACTTTGTAAATAGCCAATTATTTTTAGATGTGCAACTGGCGGCTATATTTAGTGACAGTAAAACTTTTGCTGATGCGATTGCTAATGATAGTTGGCAGTTAGCATGCGACCTTTACTTACGCGTTAAACCACTTACTACACCACAGTTAACAGAATTTGTAGCACAGCATTTTACGTTTGAATCAACGGAGCTCCCAACTCAGCAAAGCAACAGCGATAGTGTGCAAAGCTATATTGCCAATTTATGGCCGTATTTGCATCGCAATGCAGACACAGCTAAAGCCAGCTCTTTATTACCACTTAAACACAGCTACATAGTACCGGGTGGGCGCTTTCAAGAAATATATTATTGGGATAGTTATTTTACTGCGTTAGGTTTGCAAGATATTGGCGATATAGACAGTATCGAAGCCATGCTTGCTAATTTTATTGATCTGCAAAATCGTAATGGTTGTATTCCCAATGGCAACCGCAGTTACTATAGTTCTCGCTCGCAGCCTCCTATTCTAGCGCTGATAGTTGATTTAATTTGGCAAGCAAAATACTGTAAAAATAGTGACTTTGCATGGTTAACTGATTGCGTTGTTGCCCTTGAGCAAGAATATACATTTTGGATGCAGGGGGCAGAGCTACTGAGTGAGCAAATATCAAGCCATAAGCGTGTAGTAAAAATGGCAAATGGTGCATTACTTAACCGTTACTGGGATGATCAAGCAACACCACGGCCAGAATCACTGCGTGAAGATTTGCATGATGCCTCATTACTTCCTGAACAGCAAAGAGCTAATTACTATAGAAATATTAGAGCTGCGTGCGAGTCTGGTTGGGATTTTAGTAGTCGCTGGCTGGGTAATAATAAGCTTACCAGTATTCAAACCACGGATATTATTCCTGTGGACCTCAATAGTTTACTTTATTACCTTGAAAAACAGCTGGGTCATTACTTTGCGGTATTAAACAATACAAATAAGCAACAGTATTTTGAGCAACAAGCAGCTCAAAGACGTGCGGCAATTAATCAGTATTTATTCAGTACTGATATGGGGTTTTTTGTTGATTTTAATTATCAAAGCCAGCAACAATCTACAGTGCTGTCGCTTGCCGCCACCGTCCCATTGTTTGTCAATTGTGCTAGCGAAGAGCAGGCGGTGTTGGTTAAAAATAAGCTTATGAGTGACTTTTTAAAACCAGGCGGATTAGTAACAACCCTCAATGAGACTTCCCAGCAATGGGATAGCCCTAATGGCTGGGCACCACTGCAGTGGTTTGCTGTACACGGATTTCACCAGTATGGCTTTGTTGCAGATGCAAACACCATCATGAGCAATTGGTTACAGATGATAGAAAACAGTTTTAAAACCGACCACTGTCTACTCGAAAAATACAATGTTTATGAGCCTGAAAATAGAGCTGGAGGTGGCGAGTACAAAGTGCAGCAAGGCTTTGGTTGGACCAATGGAGTGACTTCTCGATTTTATCATTTAATAAAATAACGTAATAGCCAAGGATTGGCTTTAAAATTGTTTAGTCGTTATGCATCAGACATCTAAATTTTCATTCTTTTGATAAATCAGATGCAATATAGATGCAATATAACCCCCATCTCTGTTATTAGCATTGAAGATAGGTGTCATTATAAGTTTGTTCCTTATACTGAACATGGAATAGCGGTTTAAAGGAGAGAGTAATCGTCTGCTAATACACTCCTACAAAACAGCTAAGAGTGATTGTTATCAGCCAATTAAGCAAAGATATTTAGCGATGTTGCTGCTCTCTTTTTAGCGTGAAATAAAAGCTTTTCATGAGTATATACATGGTTACGGCCAGCTATATTCATACTTTTAAATAGTATAAAAGCATGATATAGCTAAGGTTTTAAAAATTACAGGGGATATTGTCAATAATCGCTTGTGATGCTACCTGGCCAAATAATGCTTGTGTTATTGCATCTCCTGGTAAGGTATCGCTAAACGTTAATAAATCGGCTGACTTCCCTGTTATGGTTTCATACAACACCAATGAGGAAAGCAACTTACCTAACATTGTTGCATGATTCCCGTCAGCCTGATGAATGGTTAACTCAGGCGATATTTCGAAGGCTTGATTCCATGCTAACCCTACAGGGGCCACACAACTATGTTGCTCTTTAGCAATATCTACATGAATACCGTGTACGTAAATTGCATCTTGTGGCTTTCCTGCCAGTGGATGTTCAGGAAAAAGAATTGGCGTGGCACCTATCGCTTTTGCTCGTTGTATCCAAGTTACAGTGGCATCGATAGGATAAAATTCCGACTGGCTTTGAGAGTATTTTTGCCCTTGTAAAATAACATGGGTCCATTGTTTATTTTGTATTGTTTCAATAATGCTTTCGTTATTAACGATCGTGTCGAGAAATGCTCCATTGCGAGTGTCAATATTTACCGTTTTATTGGCGTCACCATGAGAAAATATTTCTGTTAGTAAAGATTCAATACCGGCTACATGGCTATTACCAATAATTAGAATATTATAATTACTTAATTCTCTGTTATTGGGGATTGGTAAATTATCCGTTGATTTTATTGGCTCACTAGTGCCATTTCCAGCAGGGATGGCTGCTTCTGATGTGGAAGTCGACCCCCCACACGCACACAGCATAAGTATTGCAGAATAAATAATTAGGTTTTTTCTCATCATTCCCTCGATAGTTAATAGTTATTTTTTTAGTGTGAAATTTGGCTTGATGTATCCTATTTTTTTGCCACTTTATTTAAATTTATTATAAAACTCGTCAGTTATGGTTGTCATTTTGCAATTCAATGTGGTGTTTTTTCGCTTCATTATAAACAATGCATAAATTTGTACTCATCAAATCAACAGCAAAGATAAAATTATATCGCTGTTAAAATCATTTGATACGGTGTTCCAATTACCTGCAGTGCCTTTAGAAATAGTTTAAAACAATGCGTTAAAGTCTAAATCTTTTTGTTGAACATTTTCATCATTAGCAACACCGTAAAAACGATGGTGCACTGCATATAGTCACATTCCATTTACATTACCACCAAGTTTGAAGCAAATAAAGTAAATATCTACTCCTTGGCTACCGACATTTAATAAACAGATACTGAAACGTCTTGTTGTAGGGCCGTTGGCATGTGGCTCTTACTTTCGCGTTAAACTACTCACAAGAGCGAAATTAACAGAATTAGTAACGTAGCATTTTTACATTCGTATCAACGAAGCTTCCAGCTAAGCAAAGGATCACCGAGGCCAGAATCATTGCGTGAAGATTTAAAGTATGCCTAATTACATCCTGAGCACCAACGAGCTAGTTACTATAGAAATATTAGAACCGCGTGTGATTATGGTTGAGATTTTAGTCGTCGCTGGCTTTGTAATAATAAGCTTATGAGTGACTTTTTAAAACTAGGAAGATTACTTCCCTCAATGAGACTTCCCTGCAATGGGATAGCCACAAATGCTCACTGGTGCTAGAAAGTACTTTTAATACTGACCACTATCTACTCTAAAAAAGTACAGTTTTTATTGGGCTTTAAATAGGCTAGAGCTGGCGAGTACAAAGTGCAGCAAGGCTTTGGTTTATAACCTCACGATTTTATTATTTAATCAAACTATAAGTTAATAATAAAGTATTGATTTAAATCATTTTTATAACTAAAATGGATTAGTTGAAAGGTGCTTGATAGTCAAGCATCTAGACGTCTAAATTTTTTATTCTCTTTATAAATCAATAGATTTGAGTGAAATAGGTTGAACATTGGAGTTGTTTTAGGTATTGTAAACAAAATGTTTCAAGGACGAGATGCAATGATTCAACCAACCTCAGTATTTATCAAAACCGTTTTTAAAATGCCTGTCCGTTCGCAGTGTTATCCATACTTAATTAAAACGTTAGATGCATTTTTTAGTAAAGTAAAAATGGACGACAGTCTACCCCATAATGACAACCGCAATGAGTTTGATCTTTTCTTAATTGATAGCAGCGGCTGCAATTGGCAAAACTTAATACCAGCAGACTTATTAGCCTTAGCCAAAGTGAAACCTGTGATTGTGTTTAATGCGCATTCTGACGCTATTTGTGAAAAAAACTTGTTACTTAATAATTTTAAGGGAGTCTTTTATAACAATGACCTTCCTGAGGACGTATTTACCGGATTAATGCGGATCATTAATGATGAGCTCTGGTTCAGTCGCAAGATTATTTCTTCTACATTTAATGAAGTGCTCGCGATGGTAAGTCATTATGATCATCAACCTAGCAGTGATGCTGGTAGTGAACATCAAGTGTTAAAAAGCCTGACTAAACGAGAAAAATCAGTGGTTTATTTACTTGCGCAAGGTGCGAATAACCATAGTATCGCAGAGCGGTTAAATATCAGTGATCACACCGTAAAAACACACCTTTATAGCGCATTTAAAAAAACAAATTCACGAAATCGTATTGAGCTATCTAATTGGGCACAGCGATATATGGCGGTACGATTACCGTTGCATGACTAACAGATCAACCATAATATGCACCCAATTATAACCAGTAGGATGGAGCATCAGTAACTGCATATTTTGTGATATTGTTTCAGGTAAAGCACCTTGTGACCCTGTTTGGGAGGATGAAAGCATTTAGTATTTCTGACTATCTATCCAAATACAAAAGGAGCAACTGTGGTTATTCCTAAGCAGCACCTTAGTCGTTATGCTTTTGCGCAATCTGATGAAGTACTTGCAAAGCTGATTGTAGCCACTAAAAAGTTGCTCTTATTTTAGACTCTGCGCTAGAGGGAGGGGAGAACAGGTATGTTTTTGAAATTTATATTCTCACTATTGTGAAAGAGCCGACGACAGTGAGCTCGCTGCTTTTGCCAAACAGATCAGAGAGTACGCATAACCTTTGTTTATATAATACTCAATCGGTAATTGCAGCCCTAATACTCTTCATACATTACGTTGGTTTTTGATTGGTGCTATATCGGTGCTGGTACACAGATATAACACCTGTTATTGCTATTTTTGTATCTCATGGTTAGCTATAGAATAAGCTAACCAGAAATCAGAATCGTTATGCCAGCGTTGATAGACGTTAATTATCAACTACGCTTTGTTGCCCATATGCCTTTATCAATGCCTTTGATGACTAGATCACTGAGGGCTTTTTCAATTGCTTGGGTTACGCAAATACTCATCGGTTCGTTATCACTAAAACCCGCTTCGGCTTCGGCTAAACGTTTATAACTAACATAACGGAAAAACCCTGCGCGCATTTCTTGGCTGAGCACTTTTTTGCTGGTGGCTACGGACAATAATACTTGCCCAGTACGAACGTCTACGGCACGTAAGTAAATAGAGATAGCATCTTCGCGGTAGAGTTCTGACGCGCCGATGCCAAAATATTCCATGCCAAAACCACCGGTTTTTACATTGGTGTCGTAGCTAATTATACCGCCTTCTAAAATGATTTTAGCGGTGGTCAGTGGTGGTAATTCAACAGCATTTGGCTGTTCGGCTTGGGCGGCACGAATAATTTTTCTTTCAGTCAGAATATTTTGCAAACCTTCACGTTCAACCGGAATAAACCAATCAGATTCGTGTAGCGCTTGTATTAAGATGGAATTAGCCCCTTGAGTGACGGCGGTTGAAAATGAACTAACATTGCCTTGCGGTTTATATTGGCCCGTTTGATCACGAAAAGAATATACCGATACGGCGATACTGCCAGCAGGTGTTGGTAACTGTTGAAGTGCTTTAAAGGTTTCAGTGGGGGTTAAACTTGCGGCCAACTGTTGCGAAGGTGGGATCAAATTGCCCATGCTACTGCATGCGGATAATGCCAGGGTAAGTACTGCAATAAATAGCGCTTTCATTTAGCTAAACCTCGGTACTTCAATGACCACGACACTGTTGTCAGTGGTGTTGGTTATTCGCACTGTAATTGAATCTACGGTACTGGTGATCACTTGAATTTCGTAATCACCACTTAAAAAAATTGAATCTTGGTTAAAAATACTTTCATCTATATCTTCACCAAAGGCAATATCAGTGATCTCTCTTACCATGCGGTTTAAGTAGGTACGTTCTAGAGAATCTTGAAATTTCTCAGCGTAGCTTTGTTCAATTATTGGTGCTTTATGTTTATTTTGCGCTTGCGCTTTATTTAATAGCATACTGGCATTGAGTGGACTACCTCCGAAACTTGGATTAATGGGGGTATACACAAGCTCTGTTGCAGATACCGATAAGGGGAGTAATATCATTATAGTTGTTGTTATATATTTTCTTGAGTCGGGGGCCATTTTACCATCCATTTTTTGCCATATCGGGCGAAGCTTTATGTAAATTAGAGCGCGCCATCGCATCCATAACACTGTATAAAGCGTGTTCTACACGCTCATCAATAGGCTCCAAGCGACGCCCTAAATAGGTTACATATACAATTTGATTATTCATTACTAAGGTCAGTTTTGTGCCAGCCCGAGGAAGTACGGTCTCTTTTATTTCTATATTAAAACCAGCGGTTGAGGGTAGGTCGCGCCAAAGGTTTGAAAATTCAAAATAAAACTGGTGACCAAAGCGACTAATGCTGCGATCGAGCACTAGGCCATCTATTTCTAATTCGTCAGCGCCTTGAGATAAGTGGCTAAAGGTAGTTAAAAAAAGCAGGCTTAGCGCGGTAATAAGCGTTCTAACTAATATCATGTTTAATATGGGGGGACGTGCCCCCCAATATCCTTATTCTTGGGTCACAGTTGCTGTGTTGTAATCGCCCACTTGGGTGATCACGACTGAAGTGTTAGAAGCGGTAATAGCACCTTCAACTAAGTTGCCATTGCCTACTTGTGTGACTGTGAAGTTGATGTTGTCACCACCAACGATAAATGCACCCGTATCGATACCTGCTACCATATTCATATCGCCTTGCTGCGAAATATCAATAGAATGGTTGCTGCCTTCCATAACTAAATCAATCGCATTCAGATCGCCACTTTGGCTAAAATCAACGCTATTGTTATTACTATTTAGCACACTTGCAAAGGTTAATGTTGCTTCATTTGTGCTGCCTAATTGACTGATATTAATGTCATTATCGTTTGAATTAAGCGATGTGTCAGGGTACGAAGATTGAATTAAAGCGGTATTCATGTCACCGGCTTGAGCTAAATCAACGTCGTTGCCTTGACCATTAAAATTAGCGATGTGAGCGCTGTTTTCGTTACCAATTTGAACGCTTGAGAATTCATTGTCAGCGCCAATTGTGCCCAAGTAGGTCTCGTTCATTGAGCCATTTTGCATAACAGTGAGTTCATTGTTATCACCTAATACATCAGCCCCAACTTGATTATTATCTTGTTGTTGATCAACCGAAACTTGATTGTCATTACCGGCAAATAACTCAGATGTGAAGGTATTGGTATTACCTTCTTGATCGATTGATAGGGTGTTTTCGTTTCCTTCAACACTTGCAAAAGTCGCAGTATTTGAATCACCCGCTTGTTCGATGTCTAAGCTGTTTTCATCGCCGCGAACAGAAGTAACCGTAACGCCGTTGAAATTACCTTCTTGTGCTATTACTACTTCATTCGTATTACCAACGAGTTCAGTAAGTGTAAAAGCGTTAAACAAGCCGTTTTGAGTAACTTCAATGGTGTTTTCGTCACCACTAATAGTTGCCAGCGTTGCTTCATTTAAAAGGCCTGCTTGAGATGCGCTAATTTTGTTGCTATTACCTTGCAAATCCAAATTATAAAACCAATGGCCGCCATCTTGCTGAGTAACTGCAATGTCGTTAGCATCACCTTGAACTACGTTAATCGCTTCGTTATTAATACCAAAAAAGCCCGTGCCAAACTGCGCAACATTGACTGAGTTATCATCGCCTGTTATGTCTGATAGAGCGCCATTAACTTCACCATCTTGGCTGTGACTTAGGGTGTTGTTATCGCCTATTACGTACGTTAAAGACAAGTTTTGAATTTGTTTTTGATCAACATTAATGCTGTTGTTATCGCCTAAACTTGTTATGTTTGCTTCAAGGCCATCACCTTGTTGCGTGACCATTACATCGTTACCCATACCTTGCAATGATGTTTGTTCAATAGTGAGGACATTGCCTACCGCAGTAGTTGACACTTGACTTGCTAATACAGAGGTTGATTGGTTTTTATCGTCGATATTTGCGTGTGCAACAAAGCTTGAACTTAATGCAACTGCGATTGCACATGTCAATAAAGATTTATTTAACTTCATGATTTTTCCTTAACTTATAATTATTAGAGCAGTCATTAATGGGTTGTGGATACCTTAATGTTCTGCATAGTTTGTTCGGCATGCCTTGCCGATTTAAGTTTTGTGATATCAAGAGCAAAAAGCTCACTCATACAAAAGTGAGTGAAGAATTATATTGATATGCAGTGTTGTGTTTTATGCAATTAATGCTTTTTTACTTACGCACTGCTACCAATTGACGGTTAACTTTATTGTGTAAACGTAATATTCGAAATCATCTCTTTTTATGATTTTTAATCTACTTTCTTTTCAATTGCTTACTTGTTTTCCACCGTAATCAGCTTGGAATGTTGAATAATCTGGTAATAAAAGATGAGGCGAGTAAGGCATCTACTGAGCGCTAATTACTCATAAAAACGATTGTGTTGTTAATAAATTGACCGTTAAAAACAGTGTTAAAGACTGGTTTTTTAGTAATTTATTGAATTTTTCTTGTCTGGTTTAGGTTTTCTCTGTCATTTATGGTGCTTGCCAGTGATATTTCAAAAGTAGTGAAGTTAGCGAAACTTAGTAACAAAGCTAAGTTAATATTTCTAACTATGGATACAAAATATGAAAACTAAATTATCTATTTTAAGCTTGGCTATTTTGCCATGTTTAGCTGCAGCACAAGTAACAACCATTGCTGCAGAGCCTTCAGCACGAGCTTCTCAAGACTCATTGCTTGTTATGTATAAAAAAGGCACTTCTGTGGCAATGCGAAGTCAAGCCCGCAGTTTAGTAAAAGCTAAAGTAAGTGATTTAAATAAAGATGGTGTTGATGATAACTATTCGTCGATTTTATCTGGTCGTCTAGCTAAGTTTGAAGTAACTGGCATGAGCACCAAGCAAGCAATTAAATTACTGCAAACACATGCAGCGGTTGAATATGTTGAGCCAGATTATCGCGTGAGCATTGCTACTGCTCCTAATGACCCTGATTTTTCAAAGTTGTGGGGATTACACAATGAAGGCCAATCTGGTGGAACGGCCGATGCGGATATAGATGCACTCGAAGCATGGTCAATTACAACAGGTGGTAAAGATGTCGTTGTGGGCGTTATCGATACTGGTGTAGATCACAGTCATAGTGATTTAACGGCAAATATGTGGATAAATCCGAATGAAATCGCAGGCGATGGCATCGATAATGATGGTAATGGCTACATTGATGACGTGCATGGTATTAATGCCATTACAAATGTTGGCGACCCAATGGATGACCAAGGTCACGGTACGCATGTCTCAGGGACAATCGGCGCTGCAGGTAATAACAATAATGGTGTTGTGGGTGTTAATCATGAAGCGGCGATTGTTGGTTGTAAGTTCTTAGATGCATCAGGCAGTGGCTCTACATCCGACGCTATTAAGTGTATTGACTATATGGTGAGTCTGAAAAATGCGGGTGTAAATGTTCGCGTACTAAATAATAGTTGGGGCGGTGGTGGCTTTAGCCAAGCGCTTGCTGATGCGATAACCGCCAGCGAACAAGCTGACATTTTATTTGTTGCCGCTGCAGGTAATGACGCCGTTGATAATGATCAAAATCCACATTATCCATCCAATTATGAGCATGAAAGCGTGTTGTCAGTGGCCAGCACTGATCGTAACGATAATATGTCAGACTTTTCACAGTGGGGTTTAACCAGTGTTGATTTAGGCGCACCAGGGAGCGCTATTTTATCAACCGTACCGGGTAATGGTTATGCCACTTACTCTGGTACATCAATGGCCACACCGCATGTTGCGGGTGTCGCTGCTTTGGTACTATCACTCAATCCTGACTTATCAACAAGTGAGCTTAAACAGCTGCTTATGGATAGTGGCGATGATAATGCACAACTGGCAGGGAAGACCGTATCGGGCAAACGCTTAAACGCTAATCAAGCTCTTGAGCAGGCAGACCCTACACCAAGCTTTAAACTATCTGTTACACCAACAGCTCAGCAGATCACTGCCGGTGAAACGGCAACATATACATTTGAAATTGGCTCAATTGCCCAGTGGCAAGGGGTTGTAGACCTTGAATTAATTGGCGATTTAGCTGGTGCTAGTTTATCAGCAAACACTGCAACGCCTGGTGATGTGGTGATACTTAGTGTGCCAACTCAAGAGTCAACACAATGGGGGCGCTATGACTTTAGCGTAAATGCATCTTCTGGCGAGTTGGCTAAGCAGAAGTCAGTAAGCTTATTAGTTGATCCTGTTGGCTTAAATGATTTTACCTATACGAATGATACCGCAGTAGCAATCCCCGATAACAATGTTGACGGTGTTGATTCTGTGATCACCGTAAATGATCCACTGACTGTTTTTGCAACTCAAGCGAGTATTGATATTTCACATACTTACATTGGTGATTTAATCGTTACGTTAACCTCGCCTAGAGGAACAAGTTCTACATTGCATAGTCAGTCAGGCGGTAGCGCAGAGGATATAGTACAAAGCTACTCTTTAGCTGATTTTAATGGCGAAGTGGCAACGGGTGATTGGGTATTACATGTTGAAGATACCTATGCGGCAGATACTGGCACACTGAATAATTGGTCACTTACATTTAGTGCAATTGGTGAGGTAACCCCGCAGCCACCACAAGCTGATTTTGACTATGATGCACAAGCTTTAACAGTCTCGTTTACGGATTCAAGCAGCGATGCAAATAACGATATTACACAATGGAGCTGGGACTTTGGTGATGGTGCAACTTCAACAGATGCAAATCCAGTTCACGCTTATGCGCAATCAGGTAACTACCAAGTAACATTAACTGTAACCGATAGTGAAGGTAATACGGATTCGTCAGTACAGACCGTGGTTGTGAGTGATGTTGCAATTGCGTTGAGTTTAACCCGCGCGAATAAAACCCGCTTAAACACTATGCGTGTTGATCTTAGCTGGGAGCAAGTGGGTGCTCAATCACTTAATGTATATCGCAATGGTGAGTTTGTAGGAACAACGACTGATAACGGCCGTCACCGTGACTTCTTACGTAATGCAACTTTGCCAGCCTATGATTACCAAGTTTGTGTTACAGCAGATGTATGTTCAAATATCGTAACAGTGACATTTGAATAAGTGCACTTAACATTTAAATAATTCCCCGTGAAGTTCCAAGCCTTGCTGTTCCCCTGCAAGGCTTTTTTATTGCCTACTATATTGTTCCTGATAGTTAAACTCTGCACTTCAAACATCTAATAATATTATCAGATAGTCGTATTGTGGATTTTAACAGGCTCTGCTAACGTTCAACGATTACCCATAGTTTGAAATTCGGGGCGACTGACAACGCGCTCTATATTACAAAAAGAGAAACGTGCTTATGATCATCTTTTTTATCTGCCTGACTATTTTAATATTAGGTTACAAGTTCTACAGTCCCTTTGTAGAAAAACAAGCTGGTATGGACGCCACCATTGATACACCACAAAAACGTTTTAGCGAAGGTGTTGACTATGTTGCAATTCATCCTGTTCGTGCGTTTTTAATTCAGTTTTTAAATATTGCAGGGGTAGGCCCAATATTTGGCCCTATTCTCGGTGCTCTATATGGACCAATTGCTTTGGTCTGGATCGTACTCGGTAATGTATTAGGTGGAGCTGTACACGACTTTTACTCAGGTGTTATGAGTATCAAAGAGGATGGTAAAAGCCTACCAGAAATTGCAGGTAAATATTACAACGTTGTATTTAAAGGCTTTATGTTAATATTTACGGCGATGTTACTGTTTTTTGTCGGCGTGGTATTCATAATGAGCCCCGCTGGATTATTAAGCAACTTAGACGTATTTAAAGATACTATATTTGCCAATAATACCTTTTGGGTTTTGGCTATTTTGGCTTATTACTTTTTAGCTACTTTACTGCCAATTGATAAAATCATTACTAAATTTTACCCTGTTTTTGGTTTATTAATGATTGTGATGACGGTTGCAATTGCTGTATCACTGTTAATTAATGCGCCGCATTTACCGGTAGCTGGTGATTTTTTAGCGTATTTTGAAGCTGATCATGCCCATGACTTTTTAACTCCAAATCCAGATGGATTACCTACGTGGCCGTTATTGTTTATTACCATAACCTGTGGTGCTATTAGTGGTTTTCATTCTACGCAAGCACCAATTATTGCACGTTGCCTAACTAACGAAAAATACGTTCGTCCAGTTTATTATGGCGCAATGATGTGTGAAGGTATTGTTGGTTGTGTATGGGCATTAGCGGGTATTGCTGCTTTCCCAGAAGGCTATGCAGGTTTGAAAGCAATGCTTGATTTAGGCGGCCCAGGTTTGGTGGTTAACCATATAGCAAACAGTTATTTAGGTGTGTTTGGTGGTATTATGGCGATTATTGCAGTAGCAGTATTCCCAATTACCTCAGGCGATACGGCGTTTCGTTCACTTCGTTTAACAGTGGTTGATGCGTTTAGTATTCCGCAAAGTTTGCGTAATCGTTTATTGCTAGCAATCCCTATTTTAACGATTGCCTACTTTATGACTAAGCTTGATTTCTCTGTGATTTGGCGCTACTTCGCATTCTCAAATATGCTGCTTTCTACGAGTGTGTTATGGCTTGCGACTAAGTACTTATTTGACCGTGGAACATTTCACTGGATTGCCAGTGTACCTGCAGTCATCGCTACAGCAGTGACCTTGTCATACATAATGACTGCGGCAATAGGGTTAAACTTATCAAGTGATTTAGGTAAACCGATTGGTGCAGCAGTGGCGGTAATAGGCTTTATAGTACTAGCGATAGTGCATTCAAAGCATAAAGTGCGTGCAGTTTAATAAATCGTAATCTTAATAATGTAAAAGCGAGCCTTGTGAAGGCTCGCTTTTTTATGTTTAATCGAGTTGTAATTTAGTTAATAGCTTTATCAACTTTTTGATCACTAACCGTTCAGGCAAACTATTAGCCGTTAAAAAGTAGCTTGCTCAAAGTAGCGAATATCATCAAGGGTGTTGCTGATCATCATTGCGCCCTCTAATAAACTCACTGTTTTAATCGCAGCACGTTCAGGATTAAGCTCTCCATTTATTTTATGTGCTTGAGTTAACCAGGCTAAATTTTTAATGAAAAAGCGTTTTACTTCATCGCGCACTTTATCAGGAAGGCTGTCACTTTGTGCGCCAAGTAAGCCACATAAACACATTTTTTTATCCATCACTAACGCATTTCTAAATAATTGCGTGTAAATATCGATTGGATTTTTACCGTTTGCTTTATGTGCCTCCGGTTCGCCAAGCACAGCGATAAAGGCATCAGTGTATTGATGCGCGAGTTCAGCACCTAAATCAGCTTTGGTCGGAAAATGATAATGCACACTCGCACTTTTAATACCAATTTCATTCGCCAACTCTCTAAAGCTAAAATTGCTATAGCCACCAAGTCTAACCTTATTTTCTGCTGCTTTTAACAGGGCTGCTTTTTTTGTCATTTTAAAACTTCCTTCATATCGCTGCAAAAAATTATCAACCAGTAGGTAGTTATTTTCAAGCTCTTTTATTTTTAGTTTGCAAAGATCGAGATCTTAATATAAATTACCTATCAGTAGGTAGGTAATTTAATCTTGCCAATATTAGTTCAAACTGTGGTTAAAAATATAAAGAGATAATTATGAAAATTTATGACGTAGAAAACTTTCCTAATCCATTACGTGTACGTATTGCACTTGCTGAAAAAAATGCGACTGACAAAGTAGAATTTGTTGCTGTTGATTTATTAAATGGTGAGCATCGTACTGAAGCCTTTTTAGCTAAAAACCCCTTAGCAGGCGTGCCTGTTTTAGAGCTAGATGACGGGACATATATAGCAGAATGCACCGCGATTACTGAATACATTGATAGTTCTTTTGCTGGCCCTTCATTAACCGGTGTTGAGGCAAAAGAACGCGCGGTGATTAATATGATGCAAAAGCGTGCGGAGTCAATGGTCCTTGATGCTGTAGCCAGTTACTTTCATCATGCAACGGATGGCTTAGGCCCAGCACTTGAAACCTATCAAAATGTTGCTTGGGGAGAAAAGCAAGGTGAAAAAGCGCGCCAAGGCTTTGTTTATTTTAATACAGTGTTAGCCAATTCTGCTTATGTTGCCGGTGAGAATTTTAGTGTTGCAGATATTACTTTGTACGCCGGTCTGGTGTTTGCAGGCTTTGCGAAAATTGCTATTCCTAGTGAGCTATCACATTTAATTGCATGGCAACAAAAGGTCTCTCAACGTCCAAGCATTGCCGCTTAGTTATCAATTTATAATGTGGAGCTACTTATGAAAATTGCAGCTGATTTTAGCGAACGTGTTGTTGTGCATAGCGAATCGTTAGAATGGATAGCCTCACCGATGGCGGGTGTTGATAGGCGTCCACTTGATAGAGTGGGCGATGAGGTTGCACGCGCAACCAGCATTGTACGTTATGCGCCAAACAGCCATTTTTCTGCCCATACACATACCGGCGGTGAAGAATTTATTGTGCTTGAAGGTGTTTTTCAAGATGAACATGGTGATTTCCCCAAGGGTTCTTATATTCGTAATCCGCCTGAGTCAAAACATACACCAAGCTCTGAAAACGGGTGCGTTATATTTGTAAAATTATGGCAGTTTCAGCCAGAGGACAGAGAGCATGTTCGCTTGCAAACTAATACCATGCACGGTGTTCCTCACCCTGAGTTTAGTGATGTAAATGTAGCTCCTCTTTATAAAGACGCCTTTGAAGAGGTGAGTATTTTAGCATTTGCACCTAACAGTGAAATATCGTTAAACGCCTTGGGTGGGGGCGAGCTTTTAGTTCTTGAAGGCTCGCTTGAAGAGCAGGGCGATACATTAGTAAAACACAGCTGGTTAAGAGTGCCGCCTAACAGCGAAATTAAAGCAATAGCAGGCAGTGAAGGAGCCAGAGTTTGGCTTAAAATCGGTCATTTAACAGATGTTGAAAACCAAATAGCACGGCTTAAAAATGCATAATTAAGCATTTAATTAAAATAGGCACAATAAAAGTATATGTGCCTGTTTTTTGATCTACTTCACTATTGGTTACTAAGCTATCACCTATACTCAATGCTCATTTTATTGCGGAGTTCGGGTTATGGTAAATTTAACACACGGCTTATCTATTGGTATTGAGCGCTCTGGTTGCGAGTTTTTTTTAACCTTAAAAGCCATAGGCACACTCACTCACAAAGATTATGAAGTGATTACGCCGATGATAGACTCTGCGCTTGGCGAAGTTAAACATCCTATTGTTAATGTACTCATAGATGGAACTGAGCTTGATGGCTGGGAACTTAGAGCCGCATGGGATGATTTAAAACTTGGCTTAAAACACAACAAAGAGTTTAAAAAAATAGCCATATACGGCAACAAAGACTGGCAATCAACCATCGCTAAATTAGGCAGTTGGTTTGTATCAGGTGAAATTCAATATTTTGAGAACGCCACTGCGGCTTTAGAATGGTTAAAAAGTAATGATGAAGAAGTAGATGCTTAAATAAAGGCCATAATCGGCCTTTATTTTTAAAGTATTTATACCAATTCGCTTAATTAAGTGATCTATTTTGAGGCTGGAAAAACGTGTTGATAGCTAGGCAAAAAATTTGCTATTTAGTTGTTCTAAATGAGAATTTTTTAACGCAGATAGCGACACGTTTAACCCCGTAAAATTATTAAGTATTATTGCGGATTGGTATTATACCTCTTGAAGTGTAGGTAATGCTGGAAAAGCCCCCTTGGCTAAGCAGGCTTTAGAGCCACAGCGAAGGCCGAAATTTAAAGCGCGTTTTACTATTTGCTGATTGTTGAGTTTATCCGTGAGCAATATATTTTCATCATTATGATTTAAATAATACAAAACCCCGGCAATAAACGCATCGCCCGCACTGGTGGTATCAACCGCCGTAATAATTGGTGCAGCTTCAGTAAATGTAAATACGTTATGGTAAACCGTTGCCGGTGCAGGGCCATCGGTTAAAAATACCAATTTAACACCTGTATCTAAAATAGATTGTAAATAATCATCAGGTGCTTGCTGTGTTTGCTCAGCTAAAAAGTTCAGCTCATCACGCGATAGCTTAACAATATCGCAATAGGCGTAACACGCGTGTACATTTTGCTCAATGTCATTGCTATTTTGCCACAAGCTATAGCGTAAATTCACATCAAAGCTGACTAGCTTATGGTTCTTTTTAGCCAGCTTTAAAGCATTGATCGTGGTGCGCGCAATGGCTAAATTAGTTAACGTGTTGGAACAAAAGTGTAGGGTACTCAATTCATCCCATTTGATATGGTTTAAATGCTCACTCGTTAACAGTAAATCGGCGGTATTGTGGCGATAAAAATTAAAGCTGCGTTCACCGGTTTCATCCAAACTGACAATAACCACGGCCGTTTGAGAGTCTTTAATTGTAAATAAGTACTCTGTACTTACCTTATATTGCGCAAGCGATTTACTTAATTGTTTAGCAAAATAGTCATCGCCCATACCGCCACAAAAAGCCGCTTTGCCGCCCAGTTTGGCATAACCTACCGCTACATTGGCAGGAGCGCCGCCAGCAATGGGCAAATAAGCACTGTTTTGAGAATCTTGCGGCAGCATATCAATAAGCAGCTCGCCAAGGCTAAGTAATTTGGTCATATTGTAAATCCTAAAAAACCTAGCAAGGGCTAGGTCAAAAGTAGTGGGAGAGTCTTTCAAGGTAAATAGATGTTAGGAGATCAAGCGCTGAAAATACATTATTCAGCGCTTAAAAATACTAAAGTTCGGTTAATTAAATAGGTATTTAAGTGTTAGTGACGTTGTACGGCCGTTAATAGTGCGGGCACGAATAATATTATTATCTGGGATAGAACCTTCTTCGGCTTCAGTAATACCGACTGTATCAAATAGGTTATTTACATTAAGCGCGATGCTAAGGTTTTCAGATAAATCGTAGCTTACAAAGCCATTTACTTGGGTGTAACCATCAAATTTAAGGTCGTTGTTGTCTTGAGCGTATGCATCGGTAGTACCAATAAAGCTTACACCAGCTGCACCTTTCTCGTAGCTATAACGCGCCATTAGTGAGTAAATTAAATCTGCTTGGCGTCGAGGCGTATTACCTTCTACTTCCGGTGTTAGTGCATCTTTAACGATTTCAGCATCGGTCCAGGTTAAGTTACCGCGAAAATCCCACGCATCGATGAAGTAAGTTGATTCAATCTCAATCCCTTTGGCTTCGTATTCACGGTCGAAAAAGGTTTGTGATGTAGCTTCAAAATTTTGCTCTTCAGTTTCTGCATAAAAAGCAGTTGCAAATACAGAGAAGGAATCAAAACGTTTTTTAACCCCAAACTCATATTGATTAACTTCATCTACAGCATCTTCTTTCGCAACAGAGCCATCTGCACGTACTTTACCAAATAAAAGTCGGTCAGCATTCGCTCGTCCGCCTTTACTGATACGAGCAAATGTTGCCAGACTTGGGTCAATTTGATAGTTAGCACCAATTGAATAAGATGTGTAGTTCCAGTCGTAGTTAACTGGGCTGGCATTAGTAATATCAATGCCTGCAACATTTTGTTCAGGAACGGATATTTCACCATCACGATTCATATCAACTGTAGAGGTTACTGCACCTGCGTAATTACCGCGAGCTTCGCCACTATCGTAACGGGCACTTGCATCAATACTTACATCGCCAAGTTTTGTAGAAAATGCAACGTACGGGGCGCGAGTGTCGTATTCTGTGTCGTAATCACGCTGACAACAGTTACCCCAAAAAGGTGTTCCGTATGCGTATAAACCATTTTCAGAAAACTCAGTACCATCGGCAGCTGTGACATTTAATAAGGCTGCGTTATCGCCCTTAAGCTCCATTAGATAAGAGTTCCATAACCACGACATGGCAATGTTTTGCGTTGATGCGTAGTAACCAAACGTAATGCTGGTGTCGTCATCGAGCGATTTAGTCAATTTAAAGTCGTTCACAATAGAGTCAAAGTCGTTCATTGTGACGTCAAACGTATGAATACGCATTGCTAAATTGTCTTTAAATGCAGCCCCAGTATTTGCATTGCTGAGTGTTGCACCTGCGCCGCCAATACTTTCTGCAATAGCGGTAGCGCTGCCTACTTCAGCAGGAATAAGTGAATTAAAGTTACCGCTTACAGATGATTTACGAAAACGGTTTTCGATACGCCAATCATTATCTAAGTCAAATACTGCTTCAAAGCCAATTGAGTCAACGTTAGGGTTCATACCGTCGCGAATATCGCCACTGCTAATTTGGTTTTCGCCGTTTAGACGCACTGTTTTTGTAAATAATGCCGAGTGTGGTGTATCCGATTGTGCGTCAAACCCAGGGATAGAATCGCCATTTGCATACATTGGCATCGGTAAGTAACCTACGCTTTTATCATCTAAATGCTTGTAATAAATTCGAACATAGCCGTTTTCAAAATCTTTGGTTAGGTTGGCTTTAATTTGCCCGCCTTTATTTGATGTGTAACCTGTTTCGCGTGGACCTTCACCTTGGCGAACAAAGCCACCGACATGAAAACGTACACTATCGCTTAGGTAAGTACCGTATTCAAAGTCTGTACGAACGCTATCGTAATCGAGGCCCAGAGTAGTTGATACGCTGCCTGATTCGTTTTCACCATTTTTAGAAATAAAGTTAATAATGCCACCAGGTGCATTACTTGCAGCCGTCGATGCTGAGCCGCCACGAATTGATTCGATTGTTTGTACGGTATTATCTAAGCGCATAAAAATATCAGCGTTACCAAAAGCGATATCACCGTATTGCAGTACAGGTAAACCGTCTTCTTGTAATTGTAAAAATTTCGCACCGCCAGATGCCACAGGTAAACCACGCACAGCAATGTTTGCGTTACCTTCACCACCGGTCGATTCTGCGCGAATACCCGGAATGATTCTAAACGCCTCAGCGGTTGAGCGAGGTGTAGACACTTCAACTTGTTCAAGCGACAAGCTACTGACTGATACGCTTGATGCCATAATCGTTGTACGACGTGGTACACCAGTTACAACGATTGTTTCAAGACCTTTGTTAGCTTGTACTTGAGAATTTTGATCTTGTTGTTGCGCATGTACGCCTTGGCTTACGGCAAGTGCTAATGCACTGATTAAATATAAAGGTGTGTTGTGTGTTGTCATGGTTACGCCTCGTTGTGTTGAACCCAATTGGATTTGTATTTTTACTTAATCGATTAAGTAAAAATAACAAATATTTTACAAGAAGCAAATTATTTTGTGCTTAATTTGCTCTTTTTTTATTCATTCATTGATTTATAAAGTATTTTTTATTGTCTTAGAATATAGGTTTACTCAGTTACAGGGTTATCTTGCTGTAAAGCCGTTGCTGATGGATCTTTAAAATAATTAAACAGCATAGCTAAAAATAAAATGACAGCAAAGCCCGTAGCTAAATAAAAACCGTAACGCACATGGCCAAAGTAATCGCTGATCATACCCATGAACAAGGGTGCTAAAGCCGCCGAAAGTGCGGTAAAAAATAATATCACGCCCGCCACAGCACCGTGCTGTTGCACTGCAAAGCAGGATATACCTTTAGAGTTTAAAGTCGGATAAACCATCGACATAAATAACCCCGAAAGCGGCAATAAACCCACAGCCCAATCAACGCCACCGAATAATGTACCGACATAACACAGCGCAATGCCTAAGCTTAAATAGGCCATAACACCTTGCCAGCTATAGCGGTTTAGTAACCATACGGCAATAAATCGCCCTGCGGCACGCAGTACAAAAAATATTGTCAATGCATAGGTTGCAAGTAGTGGCCAAGAGCCAGTGTAATCTTTTAACAGCGTAGGCATCCATACATAAATAGCAACCTCCGTGGCCACATAAAGGGCAATTGCCAGAGAAAAACCTAGCGCATACGGATTTTTGATCATTTTCATGGTGGTGGCAAGCGAAGTGGGCTTTGCTGTGGTTTTTACAACGGCTGGGTAGTCTGCACGCCACGCTAGTAAAGCGAGAATTAAACACATTACACCTGCAATAATGTACAGGTAAGTCCAGCTTACATTTTGCACCAGTAAGACGCCTACTAGAGCTGGCCCTACAATGGCGCCTATGCCAAAAAAGCCTTCTACCTTATTCATCGTTTTAGTGTGATCTTCGTTACTATGTGAAATATCACCAAGTAACGCAAGCGCACCCGTTTTAAATAAACCAATGGCTAAGCCTATGCAGCAAAGTAGCAATAAAAAGAAGGTAAAGCTGGTGCTAAACGCAAACAAGAAACAGCTCGCCGAAAATATTAAAAGGCCTAGCATGATGGTTGTTTTACGCCCTAAACTGTCTGCTAAAAAACCTAAAAACAATCCACTAAAAGCAATTAGCGCCATAGGTGCATAATGGAACGCGCTTGCTTGGGTCATGCTTAAACCAAACTCTTTAATAAGTTCAGGTATGATCATGCCCACCGCATCAGAAGTCATGGCAAACATAAAAAACATCATATATGTAAGCCAGCGTATTTGTTGCAACGGATCGCTGCTTACGTGTGTGTGTGATTTTGTCATGTACTTTTTCCTCGTTAAATGCTCAGTTAACACTTAGTAAGTCAGTTAGTTACTTATTGTAGTATTACGTGAGCCACGATTTTTGTATGTAAAATTATTAAAAATTACTTGTAAATTCTTACTTGCTAGTTAAAGATATATCTTAATCGATTAAGTTTCAACATGGTAATCACACAATGATGAAGAATAAAGTTCAATTGATCACATATGCTGATCGAATCACTGGCCAAGATATCAACGCATTGACCGCACTTTTAAATGGTCCATTACACGGCGTGTTCGGAGGTGTCCACCTATTGCCATTCTACAATCCAATTGATGGTAGTGATGCAGGCTTTGACCCTATTGATCATAGTGCCGTGGATGAACGGATCGGTACTTGGCAAGACATTCAAGTGTTAGGAGCAGACTATGATCTGATGGCCGATTTGATTGTGAACCACGTATCGGCGCAATCCTTTCAGTTTCAGGATGTACTAGCAAAAGGTAAAGCATCACCGTTTTGGGATTTATTTTTAACTAAAGAAGATGTCTTTCCAAATGGTATGAGTGACGCCGAGCAAAAAGCGATTTATCGCCCGCGTCCTGGCAGTTGTTTTACTCCAATGCCATGTGGCGATGGTCAAACGTATGATTTTTGGACCACGTTTACCGATAATCAAATCGACATTAATGTTAAAGTTGCTGCGGGCGTTGCGTATTTAAATAATGTATTAACAAAGTTCTCTGCTAATAACGTTAATATTATTCGTTTAGATGCGGCGGGTTACGCGATTAAGCAAGCTGGCACAAACTGCTTTATGCTAGATGAAACGTTTGATTATTTAGATAAGTTATCGGCGCAAGCTAATGCATTGGGTATGGAAACAATTGCTGAAATTCACAGCCATTATCAAACTCAAGTTGACGTCGCAAAGCGGGTCAATATGGTTTATGACTTCGCATTACCACCATTGATTTTGCACAGCTTATTTACCAATAATAGTGATGCACTTGTAAAGTGGTTAAATATTTCACCACGTAATTGCTTAACAGTACTCGATACCCACGATGGCATTGGTATTATTGATGCGGGTCCAATGGGTGATAAGCCAGGATTATTAAATGCAGCGCAAATTGATAATCTAGTTGAAACTATTCATGCAAATAGCAATAACCAAAGCCGCCAAGCAACTGGGGCTGCTGCCAGTAATGTCGACTTGTACCAAGTAAATTGCACTTATTACAATGCGTTAGGTGCAAATGATTTTGACTATTTAGTTGCGCGCGCGATTCAATTTTTTGCACCCGGCGTACCACAAGTTTACTACGGTGGCTTATTCGCAGCTGAAAATGATATGGCGTTACTAGCAAAATCAAATGTAGGTCGTGATATTAATCGTCCATATTTAGATGCTGATATCATTGCGCAGTCTCTTGCAAAGCCTGTTGTACAGGGATTACTAAAATTAATTGAGATACGTAATACTCACAGTGCCTTTGCAGGTGAGTTTAGTGTTGAAGGTGATGACAATAGTTGTGCTTTAAAGTGGCTATTAAACGACAGTGAAATTGTCCTAAAAGTTAATTTTGCACGTCGCGAAGCGTTAATAATTGAACGCACTGGGAATGAGCAAATACTCACCTCACTAAATGATTTGTTAAACTAAGTTAAACCTTACAATCAGTCACTTATCAGCCACTATGACCTAACTGTAATTGGTAGTTGATAAGTGCTTTTTGCTCTTCTTTGCTAATAAATAAATTAGCTGCTAACGATCCTTTTTCTTCACTATTTTGATGAATTGTTGTTAATGTTGGCATAGAGCGCTGCGCTTCATCAATGCCATCAAATCCAACAATTCGCAATTCTTGGGGTATTTTTATACCTATTTTAACTGCTTCGCGAATTGCCGCGAGGGCAATAAGATCACTCATACAAAGTAATACATTGGGTCTAGGTATGCAGTTGAGCGCCTCTTTTGCTGCGATGCTCGCATAACGTTCGCTACTTTCTGGAATATTCCAAGTTCTATCGTCACCTAAGGTAATGTTAACTTCGCTTAATGCTTTTTGATAACCTCGTAATCTTTGATGTGCAATTGATTGACCGGCTTCGCATTCATGGTGCTCATATACACGACACAATACATTTTCATCTAATAACCGCAGTCCCAATATAGCGACCTGATCAGCACTGCTTTTTAATACGTGTTTAGCCACTTCATAACTAGCTTGTTCGTTATCTATGTTTACTGAGGCATTACGATCAATATCAAAATCAACGGTAACCACATGTTTGGGTACAATTTTTAATTGATCTACAAGTGATTGATTGCGCGGACGACCATAACAAATAAAGCCATCAACAAAATCTAATACGCTGTTAAGGTTTTGACTATTTCCCGAAAATAATAATAAGTTAATATTGTTTTTTTCAAGGATAGAAGCCACACCACGCATAAAACTACTGGCCACAGGATCCGACACCATATACTCAATACTGTCAGGTAATACCAGCGCAACAATATTAAATTTACCACGGCGTAATGATTGCGCTGCTTTATTGGGTCCAAAATAGCCAAGCTCTTTACACGCCAATAAAATAGACTCGCGACGACTTTTTGATAGTTGATCTGGACGATTAAATGCATTTGAAACGGTGGCGTTAGAAACGCCTAATTCTTTGGCGATGCTTTTTAATGTCCAATGTTTTTTTTGGGTCATACGACTTCTCATGATAGTGAACGCGATTCACTAATAAATTACCATATTTCACGCTAAATCAAAGTGTTAATTATATTGTAGCGTGTATAGCAAGTTACGTAATTAGGTATTAGGAACAAGAATGAACTAGAAAGTGGTTGTTATTAATAATAAAGTACTGGCTTTTTTATATCTGCTAGCTTACTAACTCACACGTTACTGTTTGGGTGATTTTTCACAAAGTCGCCTTATCATTTATATCTTTACATATGTACCCTTTTTGATGATAAAGTACTGTTGTTTTCTATTTTGCTACAACTAATGAATTAAAAATTTTTTAGTTTTAGGCAAAGTATATTGTATGTAATGGCGATTATATGTTGCAAATTGCGTCCTCGATAACCCGTTCTGGATTGAAATAATAAAATTTATCAAAGGTAAATTATGAAAATGAATAGATTGATTTTGGCGTTACCGTTATTAGGAGCAAGCTCTATGGCGCTTGCTAATACGACCCATCAGCGCGTATTCAAGCCACAAGCTGCGATTGTTGAACGTGTGCATCATCATGGCGTTGAACACGGCCATAATGAAAAAGCACCAATAGCACAGCTGCAATCACAACCCCAAAAATTTAGTATGTTAATGATGCGTAGCCAAGCTGCAACAGTCAGCTGCGATTTAAATGCACTGGCTAATGCTAGTTCAACGAGCATTATTACTGAGCTTAAAAATCAAGGTAGTGGCTGTGTTAATGAACTATTTAGTGCATCAGCATCAACTCAGAGCCTAGTATTTAGTTCTGATAATATGTATGCGGTTGCTAATCATGCAAAGTCACTCTCACAGACTTATGCTGGCGGTGGTGACATTGAACTCGAGGCATTGTTCCTATATTTACGAGCTGGTTTTTATGCGGAATTTTACAACGACAACGTGAGCTTTAGCTCTTGGGTTACGCCTGCCGTAATTGATGCGATAGATGCTTTTGTAAACAACAGCCATTTTTATGACGATAATGACGGCCATGGTAAAACGCTTTCTGAAGTGATCATTACGATGGACAGCGCTGAACAGCAACATCGTTACTTGTATGTGGTGAAACAGTGGCTAACGCGTTTTAACGAAAGCTATGCTGCAAAATGGAATATACGCAGTGCGGTGAATGGTATTTTTACTTTGCTTTATCGCGGCCAGTGGAATGATGCATTTGTTACAGCTGTAGCTAGCGATACTGATTTAGTTACTAAGCTGAATGCATTTACCCAAAAGCAGTGGATGATTGACTCTGACGCACAATATTTAATTGTTAATGCAGCCAGTGAGCTTGCGCGCCTTAAGCAGTATTCCGACACTGCTATTCAAGCTACTATTGATACTGGCTTAAAAGCGGTTTTTAGTACTTATAACAGCTTTGGCTATGGTGATGCAGTATGGCTTGCGGCGGCAGATTCTGTCAGTTATTACGCTGATTGTAATGACTATGGTATTTGTGGATTTGTTGATGAACTTACTCAGCAAGCGCTTTCGCAAAATTATAGCTGTAGTAGCACTATTAAAATTCGCTCACAAAATATGACTGCAGCACAACATACAGCTGCATGTGCTGCAATGGGCGCAGAAGAAGGTTTATTTCACACTAAACTTGCCACCAATAACACCCCAGTTGCCGATGATAACAATAGTTTTTTACAAGTAAATATATTTGATAGCAGCGATGATTATAGTAAATACGCAGGTGCGATTTTTGGCATTAACACCAATAATGGCGGCATGTATTTAGAAGGTGACCCCGCAGTTGTGGGTAATCAAGCAAATTTTATTGCCTATGAGGCGAGCTACGCCAATGCTGAGCATTACGTGTGGAATCTAGAGCACGAATATGTGCATTACTTAGATGGTCGTTTTGACTTATATGGAAACTTTAATTCACCAACTGAAGATATCGTGTGGTGGTCAGAAGGCGTTGCAGAATATGTTGCTAATCTTGATAACAATGACGCCGCTAAAAATACCATCAGTGATGGTTCGCGTTATACCTTAGCGCAAGTATTTGCCACTAACTATGACGGTTTTGATCAAGACCGTATTTATCGCTGGGGTTACTTAGCTGTGCGCTTTATGTTCGAACGCCATTACAGTGAAATTAATGCCATGCTTGCAGATACACGCATTGGTAATTGGAGTGCTTATAAAGCGAAAACTGTGCAGTGGGCAAATAATTATGAAAACGAGTTTGTACAATGGTGTGATGACTTAGTTGCAGGTACAACCACTAATACGCCACCAATCGCATACATCAATGGACCTTATGCCGGTGTGCAAAACAATGAGATCAATTTTACGAGCAATGGCAGTATTGACAGTGACGGCTCAATTGTTAGTTATCAGTGGAGCTTTGGTGATGGCAGTAGTTCTAATCAAGCAAACCCGGTGCATACTTATACAACATCAGGACAATATAGCGTATCGTTAACGGTTGTTGATAACCAAGGCGCCAGCCAAACCGCATCAACATTGGCTAGTATTGAAGAGGATAGCAGCGTTGGTAACGGCGAGTTGATAAACGCTCAACCAATGACTATTGCTGGCGAGCAAGATGAGCTGTTGTATTTTAGCTTTGATGTACCGCAAGGTGCCAGCGACTTAGTGTTTAGCTTAAGTGGTGGCACGGGCGATGCTGATTTATATGTGAGTTATGCTGCTACACCAACAATGGATAGTTATGATTGTCGTCCTTATGTCGGTGGTAATAGTGAACAATGTGTAATAAATCCTGCGCAAGCAGGTGTTTATCAAGTAATGGTTCGTGGCTATAACATGTTTGATAATGTGCAATTAACCGCTTCATACACAGGAGCAAGCAGTAATGTACCTGATGCATGTGCTACCCAAGGTAGTCGTAGCAATGGCCGTTTAAATGACGGTGAAGTGATTTGTTTGGGTAACAGCGATCCTATGTGGTTTAGTATTGCTGACGTTCAAAGTCAAAGTGGTGTGGCGATAACCACCGCTAATGGCAGTGGCGACATCAGCCTAAGTTATTCAAACAGCAGCTGGCCAAATGGCAGTAATGAACAGGCTCAGTCCAGTAATAGCGGCAATAGCGAATGTATTTATATTAGTGATCAAAGCCAATATTGGGGTTATTTAAAGGTGTCGGGCAATAGTACTGGTGCAAGTCTAGTGGTTGATTTTAATAGCCAAGGGTGTCGTTAAAATTATCATATTAAAAAAGTAAAGCACCTACAGCAAAGCCCATCTAGATGGGCTTTTTTAGTGTTGTAACTTAAGCGTTAAAGTGAGTTTAGATTGCTCGTTTATACACCGCGAGTGGATGCGAAGTACTTAACGATACGTGCACGCTATCGCCAGGGTATACCACGACTTCGTGGCTTACGCGGCTAGTAACCACTGTTTTACAGGCAAGCTCTACTGCACATAAACGACTCCCTCCTTCAAAGCGTACCCATACGACCACACCGTTGTTGCCGATCTCACCTTGTACTAGCATTACATCGTCGGGGCGAAGTAGGACATCCACCTCACCTTGTTGGCAATCTACGCCTAGAGCGGGCACATTGCCGATGGCTGTAGTTGCTTGATTATTCTCAAAAAAACCGTTAATGAAACTTGCTTCACCTAAAAAACGTGCAACAAAGCGATTGTTGGGCACACTAAAACAACGCTCAGGAGTATCAAGTTGCTGGATTTTTCCGGCCTTGAGCACACCCACACGATCGCCTATTGATAAAGCTTCTTCTTGATCATGAGTCACCCAAATTGCAGGCACGCCAGCTTTTTTCAGGGCATTTCGGATATCCCAGCGCAGCATATCTTTTAGTGCCGCATCAAGGTTTGAAAGCGGCTCATCAAGTAACACAAAGTCAGGTTGGTGGGCAAGGGTACGTGCTAGTGCAACTCGTTGTTTTTGACCGCCTGAAAGGGTGGCTGGCTTTTTATGACGAAAATCATCAAGACCCAGAAGGGCTATCCAATGATCAGCAACGGCGGTATCTTTTAAACGAAAGCCAATGTTTTGCTCAACGGTTAAATGAGGGAATAACGCAAAGTCTTGAAATACCATACCTACGCTGCGTTTTTCAGGCGGCACAGTCAATTTGGGGGTAGCCTGCCATTTACCTAAGTTAATTTCACCTTCGCTAATAGGGATTAGTCCGGCGAGCGCTTGTAAAATTGTGCTTTTACCACAGCCCGTAGGGCCTACTAGCATGAGAATTTCACTTTCACCAAGCAACAAATTTAGGTCGCTTACTACACGGTTACTGCCATAATCTATAGACAACTGGCTTACAGATAGCATTTGTATTTAAATCCTCAATGTTCGAGTTGGTTACGTTTTTCGCCAGACATCATAATAGCTAAACCGCACGCAGAAATCAGTACTAACAATAACCCAGGAATAGCAGCACGACCAAAATAGCCCGCCTCATAAACACGCCATAAATAAGTCGATAGTGTTTCAAAACCAGTTGGGCCAAGTAATAAGGTTGCTTCTAATTCACGCATGGATTCTAAAAATACTAAAGCGGCACCGGCTATGATCCCACGCATTGTGAGTGGTAAAGTTATGCGGGTAAATGCTTCGCGCGGACTGGCGCCTAAGACCCGCGCAGATTTAACTAAACTTGGATCAAGGTGCTCAGTGCTAGTGCGCACAGAGCCTACCGCTAAGGGTAAAAAACGCAGCATATAGGCAATGATCAACAGCCCTAATGTTTGATATAAAAACGGCAATTGCAAACCACCGTAAACTAGCGCGGTGCCCATTACAATACCTGGAATACCAAAACCAAAGTAAGTAACACGCTCCATGATACGACCCGCTTTACCGCTAAGTGCAGCATGGGCAACAGGGATAGCTACAATCACCGCAACCACTGCAGCAATGGCTGAGGCATACGCTGAATTCCACGCGATGCTAAAATCAAATGAGCTAAAGCCATCACGTGCTAACCACAGCGAAAATATCGCCAGAGGTAAGCCAATGGCTAATAATAAAATAGGCGCAAAAGTGGTAAACATAGCCGCTAGTTGCCACTTACTAGGAAACAAAATTAATGGCCGGCCATGGCGTTCGCTAGCCGTTTTAATTTGTGACTCAATCAACAGTAAAAAGCCCACAATTACCAACAACTGTAACGATAACATTGCCGCACGACTTAACTCAAAAGCATTGTACTCGACATAAATAACCCGGGTAAAGGTATCAAGGCGCATCATTGCAGGTGTGCCAAAGTCAGACAAAGTATACAGTGCGACCAATAACGAACCTGCGGCAATGCCATTTACTACACGGGGTAAAATGACTTTAAATACACTTTCGGTCATCGACATACCTAAGGTGCGGGCCGCATTAACCATGCTTGCATCAAGACTAAGTAAAGATGAGCGGGTAGTCATCATTACAAATGGAAATGTGTAAAGAGTCATGACAATAGCTGCGCCGCTGAGTCCATCCATCGATGGCAGTTCAATACCAAGTAGATTATGTATCTCTCCGCCGGAGCCAAAAGCCGCATAAAGCGTAAATGCACCTATGTAACTGGGAATGGCTAGAGGCGCGGCAAAAAACACCAGCCATAGTTTTTTAAACGGTAAACGCACATAAGCGCTGATAAATGCTAACGGTACCCCGATTAAAATAGAACCAATGACCGTTAATACCATCAAGGACAAAGTATTGCCGAGAATACTTAAATTATGATTATCAAACAAAGAGCTGGCATCAGTGGCCAGCGTTATTAAAATAAAGATAGGAGATAAAACAATAAGCGCTGCAAGCAGCGCCATTGGGTAAGAAGCTGGTAGTCGCATTACAGTACGCCGCTATTTCGCATCAAAGCTATGGTTGGCCGAAGATCAGCTAACTGTGTTAAGTCCACTTTGGGTGGTGAAATATTGGCTAAAGATGGTAACCCTTCAGGTAGAGGGACACCATTTACCAGCGGAATTTCATAGGCTTCACGAGCCAAGTAACCTTGCACTTCGATGCTTAATAAATAGCGCATAAAGTGAGTGGCAAGAGGGTCGTCGTTCAATGCCAAAATACCTGATGCATTGACTAAACAGCCAGCATCTTGTTGGGTAAATGCTAAATCAAGTTTGGCATCTGGTTTGCCTGATTTTAAACGTAAGGTGTAATAGTGATTAGCAAAACCAATATCCACTTCACCACGTTCAACGGCCATTACTACACCCAACTCACCGGCATAGGTTTTAGCACGCTTCTTAATCTTTTTCAGCCATTTCGCTGTTTTATCGTCACCTTCGAGAATACGCATTGCCGTTACAAATGATTGAAACGATGCATACGCAGGTGCCCAGCCAATGCTTAAGTCACTATCAGCAATGTCCATAATACTGGTTGGAATTTGCTCTTTGGTCAAACGCGAAGTGTTATAGGGTATGGTGCGCACACGACCGGTGACAGGGGCCCAATCTTTATAGCGAAACTGTGGTTGCAACTGCGCTGATAGATCACTCGGAATAGGTTGTGCAAGGCCGGCATCTGAAACCAAGCCAATAGCGCCAGAATCAACAGCCCAAAACAAATCGGCTCTACGCACCCCTGCTTTTGCTTCAGCAACAATTGTATTGGCTAAAGCTGCTGTAGGACCACGACGAATGCCTAGTTTAAAGTTGGGGTTTCTGTCTTGAATTGCTTGTAGCACATTTTCATACAAACCACCTTCACCACGACCTAGGTATAAGGTCAGCTCACCTTCAAGTTTAGGTAAGTCATCAACAGAAACTGGGTTTGCTATGTTGGCAGCTAGTGCGCGAGAAAGAGGCAATGGTAATGCACCGATTGCCCCAAACGCAGCTAGGCCTTGTATAAAGGTCCTACGCTTCACTTAAAATACATCCTTACGTGCTTTTTCGGCTTTTTCGAGTAATACCTTGGCGCGGTCTAATTTAGTGTGCATGCTACTTACCACATCGCGTACTTCATCAACACTTTTGTTATCTGAAATTGCTTTTGGCAGTGTCACGTTAAAATCTTTTTCTAATATTTCAACAAGTTTGGCATCTTGTTCGATAAGTGTGCCTTCAACACCTTCAAATAGGTGAAGGTAAGTATCGTGCACAATGCTGGTTGCTTCATCACTTAAACGCTCTGCATATTTGGCAATGACACGATCAAGTTTATGTTTAATTTCATCGATTGTAGCACTTTGAGTCATGCTTGTGGTTGCAGTTGCTTTAACGTTTGCAAGCAAACCTTTTTGTTGAAATTGCGCCGCTAGTTTAACTGCGCCAAGACCTTGCCACAAGGCAGCATTCATCGCTTGTTGTTCTTTACGAGCTTCAGTCGCCGGCTTGTTATTATCAATGGCCATTTTTACGCCATAAATACCTTGCCAGATTGACGCATATACCGGCACAAAATTTGTTTCAATCGCGCTGTGAAACTTCACTGATTCCCAATACTCGATTAGGTCATCGCTTTTTACTGCTTTTACGCCTTTGCTTTCATAGTCGCTTACCATGGTATCGACTTTGCCGATCATCCATTCAACTTCTTCTGAGTAATCTTTGATATTTGCTTGTAAGTGATTTACATGTTCGCCAATAGGGCCATTAGCAAATGCAGGTTGCGCAACAAATGCTGATACTAAAAGAAGGCTCACACCTAAGGTGGTAGCTGATTTAAATACTGCTTTCATAATAGAGGATCCGAAAGGTAATTGTAAATGATAGCCATTATCATATCCATAAAAATGACTAAAAGCAATATACCTAAATTAGCCTTTGAATGCCCATTTTATCTCTGTTTATAAAGCATTTGTTTGTATTAGGGCGGTTGTAATGATTTGTCGATATAAACCTTAACCGCAGGATCGGTTGGTTTATGAGCGAAAGTAACAAAAAAATACATTTTTCTTTGCTTCAATTGAATTTACAGCAGCACAGAGTCTATCGACAGGTTACTTGCTACTAATTCAAATTTATTTTTTGCACTAGGAAACAATAATTACATGCCTAGGCTAGCAAGTCGTCTTTGGCTGATAAAAAGGATTATGATAAAAAGGATTATGATAAAAAGGATTATGATGAAAAGACAAGTACATTTATGAAGTGATAAAATACGCATGCTTTCTTTAATTAAACTTGCCACACTTTTTAAATGCGTTGACAATACAAAGGCAAAATTTACTAGGTAATTGTAGTAAAATAGCAACTCGGATATGGTTTGTGTTTCACAGCTATAATCTAAAGAAGAGTTAACTATTCTGCTTGCTGTGACTTTTAGCTGTTTAGTAATAGTAATAAATGCTATCTATGCATTCTGTGCTACTTATGCAAAATCAAAGCTATCCTCGCAAAAAAGGGGGACGATACTTAATAAGGTCAGTGGTGGAGTATTCGTCGGATTTGGCGTTGGTCTCTTGCAGCGTCAAGTAAATAATTTCATGCCATAACGTAATCTTTATCACATCTACTTGCGCCTGTTTAGATCATTTTACTTATTCAAGATAAGAGCGGTTTATGCCAACATTGAATGCGCAACAATTAATACAACACAATAAAATCATTTTATTCGACGGGCAGTGTAAGCTATGCAGCGCGTGGTGCAATTTTATTATTAAACACGACAAGCAGTTGCATTTTAAACTATGCAGTGTGCAGTCTTTAAAAGGCCAAGCGATACTAAGTTACTTTAACTATGCAACAGATAATTATAAAACTATGATTTATGTTGAAAATAATCAATGTATTACGCAAAGTGATGCATTTATTAATATTGTTACGCAGCTTGGTTGGCCTTGGCAGATAGCTAAAATATTGCGAATAATTCCCAAATGCCTACGTAACTGGGCGTACGATCGCATTGCGTTTAATCGATATCGCTTATTTGGCAAGTACGATTACTGTCGTATACCAAACAGTGACTATGATCAGCATTACTTATAAGGCATTAAATGTTGTGTTAAAATCGCCGCAGTTAAATTGAGTAGAGACAAATAATGGCCAGCACTGCACACGCATTACATATTTTGGTTAAGCATAAAGAACTTGCTGAAGATATCATCAAGCAATTAAAAAAAGGCGCTAAGTTTCAAGTGCTCGCTAAAAAGCATTCAACCTGCCCATCAGGGAAAAAAGGCGGTGATTTAGGCGAGTTTAAACGCGGCCAAATGGTTCCACAGTTTGATAAAGTCGCTTTTAGTGCTGAGATCTTAGAGCCACATTTAGTTAAAACCAAATTTGGCTGGCATGTTATCAAAGTGCTGTATAGAACGTAAGAGTAAATAAAGTTAGCTAGAAAAACGAGTGACTTTGATTTAAAAGTAAAAACCACCTACAAAGGTGGTTTTTACGTTTAAGCATCCAGTAACTTTAGCTGCCAACGGCACTTGGTTGTACATCTAAGCCGTAACCAAACATTACTGCAAGCACTAATACAATTGATGCGGCTAACATTAACTTAAGTAACAATGGTAAACAAAAGCGGAACCAATGGCCATAAGGGACGCCTGCCATCCCTAAAATTCCCATTAAGACTGCATTAGTTGGGATGATCATATTTGAAAAGCCATCGCCAAATTGATATGCAAGTACAGCCACTTGGCGTGGCACGCCGACTAAATCACCCAGCGGGGCCATCAGCGGCATAGTCACATACGCTTGGCCAGAGCCTGATGGAATAAAGGTATTGAGTATTGTTTGAATGACTAACATTCCAATGGCTGAGATCTCGGCGTTCACATACGAAAGTGGTAGCGACATACCATGCACTAAACTATGCAAAATTTGCCCATCTTCCAGTATCAAGGCAATACCACGGGCCACACCAATTAAAATAGCGGTAGTCACGAGGTCTGAGACCCCTTCAATAAAACGGTTGGCAGTTTCATCTGCTGATAAGCGCCCCAGTACAGCAACAATCGCACCCCAGGCAATAAATACACCGCCTAGCTCGTATAAGTACCAACCTTTAGTGGCAATACCCCACACAGCGACAGCAAGAGTGATGATAAAACTGCCTAAAATTAGTTTATGGCGCAGCGCAAGTACAGGATACTGCGGTGTTGCTTTATCGCCTAAAGGGCAAGGTACATCAAGCATCATGGATTTACTTGGATCGTTTGCGACTTTTTTAGTGTATTGCCACACATGGTGAAAGCCAATTAATACAAACGGCACGAATATCGCCAAACGTAACCATAAGCCAGAATACACTGGAATTTCAGCAATTTGCTGAGCAATTAACACCGTAAACGGGTTAAACGCCGATACCCCATAACCAATCCCGTAACCTGCCACAATCATACCGACAGCAGTCATTGCATCAAGGCGCATGGCTTTACATAAAGCGACTAAAATCAGCACAAACGGAATGTATTCTCCCGCAGTACCAATGCTGCTCGATGCTAAGGCAAAGCAAAATACCACCATAAAAATAAGTCGTTGTGGTTGTCTACCATGGCGTTCAAGTAAACGACCAATCAACGCATCAACCGTGCCGGTAGCACGGGCAATGGCAAGTACGCCGCCAACAATCAATACAAAAAAGATCACATCTTGCGCAGCGGCAAAAGCACGCGGAATAGCGGTTAATAAATCCCATGGGGTCAAATAATGACGTTCTGCAACAGTTTGATAGGTGCCGGCGATCACCATTTCTCGGCCAGAATCAGATAATGTAGTATCAAAAAATCCCTGCGGTACTAGCCACGTAGCAACTAACGCAGTGACCATCATACCCAGCAGTAAAATTAAAGTATGCGGCACTTTAAAAGAATTACTCATACGTTCTCCATTTTTATAATTAGTGCAGCGAAAATATAGACGCTACTTTTTGTGAAGAATACCACGACTTGTAAAATCACAATAAAAATAGGCACGCAAGTCTGTAAAGGAATGTAACAGGGAAGAGCCATGCTTATAGTTAGCTGGTTCAAGAAAAAACAGTCATTAGTTTAAAGTGGGTGTCTTTAAATTGGGTTGTGTAATAACACAATATTTACGCAGACACCCAACTTAAAATTAGCTTATTTTCGCAGACACCCATCTTAAAATTAGCTTAACTTTTAAGACTCATGTGATACTTAATACAGTGCTATATCTTTACAGCTTGTTTTAAGTTATTTGCTTAGAAATCAAAATACAACAAGGAGAACGGTTCATGGTGGTAGCGGGATCTTTACTGTTATTCTGTGGCAAAATGGGGGCAGGTAAATCAACCGAAGCTAAAAAAATAGCTCTTGAACGAAATGCCGTGCTTATCAGTGAAGATGACTGGTTGGCTACACTTTACCCTGACCAAATCAAGTCGTTTGAAGATTATATTAACTACTCTGGTTTATTGAGGTCTTTACTCAAAATTCATGTTCAAAATATTCTGCAAGCTGGCGCGACTGTGGTTATGGACTTCTCTGCTAATACAAAAAAACAGCGAGCATGGTTAAAAATTTTAGCTACTGAAATACAAGCTAATATTGAGTTTACTTACTTAAAAGTATCGAATGAGTCATGCCTTCAGCAAATTGCCCGGCGATGCATTGAACAACCAAATAGAGCTGCATTTGACACTGAAGCTGTGTTTAATCACGTTACTCAATATTTCGAAGAGCCAAGCGATAGTGAGTTTTACAATATTAAAGTAATTAATAAAGAAACGCTGTAAGGTTGCCATGCTCTTACGTATTTACTGGTTTTTTTGAAAGGGAAATTATGAATTACGTTAGTCTTTTTGCGTTCTTAGCTTTTGCCTCATTTGTCAATGCAAATACGGCTTTGCCAGATAACCAACATATTGTAGTCACCGGGGAGGCGCAGTTAAAAGTAAAGCCTGATATTGCTGTGATTAACCTCGAGGTGGAAAGTTTACAAGTCTCTAGTTTAGATGCGAAAAAGGATGTTGATAATCGGATCAATAGTTTTTTAGCTGGCCTCTCTAAGTTTAATATTGATGAGAAAAATGTTTCTGCTTCAAGCATTAACACGCAGCCGAGCTATTCGTATACCGAGAGCGATAAACAGCAATTGGAAGGCTATACAGCTAACCGCAGTATTAAAGTAACATTAACGGATATTAAGCGCTTGAATGCACTCCTGGATTTTGCACTGAGCGTAAAAATTGATGCAATTAAAAGTATAGAGCTAAAATCATCAGCAGCGAAGGCTTTAAAAGCACAAGTCAATGCGATGGCTGTGAATGATGCAAAAGAGAAAGCCAGCTCATTAGCCAAGGCATTTGGTACTAAGCTTGGGAGTATTTATAGTATCAACTCGGCTGCCAATAATAGTTTTAATCGGTATGGCGAAAATCAAGCTATTGAACGGATAGAAGTGACTGGTAATCGGACTCAGCAATTTACAAGCCCTGGTAAGTACTTGCAGGAAAATATTGTTTTTTCGGCATCAGTCAGTGCCGTATTTGATTTAGAACTCACTGATTCAACAGCACCCTAAGATTGGCACATAAGGTAAAAAGCCACGTAACTTAGTTGAAGTGACCCCCAATAGTTGTTACATGGCTTTTTATTTTACTGCTATGCTTCTTGCTCGGCGATTTGTTTAAAGGCTTGCACAAATGCGTCGCTTGGCTGGCCGCCAGTGAGGGCGTATTGCTCGTTAATGATAAAAGTTGGCACTGAGGTAATGCCCATCTGTTGAAGCGCACTTTGCTCGCTACGAACCTCTTGGAAATACTCACCAGAGTCTAAAATTTCTTTTGCGCGGGCTCTATCAAGGCCAACGCCTTGCACTACATCAAGCAGCGTATCTTGCTCATTTAAATAAACTAAATCAGTAAAGTGTGCTTTAAAAAATGCCAGTTTTAATTCAGTTTGCTTGCCTTCAGTGGCAGCCCATGTAAGTAAACGATGTAAATCAAAACTATTGATCATGATCCGTTTGCCGTCAAAATTAAAGTCAAAGCCTGCTTGCTCGCCCATCTCTAAAATACGTTTACGGTTTTCGTCACCTTGCTGTTCAGTGAGACCGTATTTTTGCGCTAAATGCTCATTTAAATCTTGGCCTGCAACGGGCATATCAGGATTTAGTTCGAATGGCTTCCAGCTGATCTCAGCTGTAAATTCGTCACTTAATTGCGCAAGGGCTGTTTCAAGGTTTTTATAACCAATAATGCACCATGGGCACATAACGTCTGAAACTATGTCGATTTTAAGCTTTTTCATCAGTGAGCCTATTTTTTACAAAATGTAACAGGGATATGCAGGCGAGGGGGAGTAAATTCAAGGGGGGCTATTCTTAGTTTTTATAAAGCTACATGGCAGGGGGCTTACCGTGCAGCTTTAGTTAAATTAACCTGCTAAACCAAATGGGTCGTCAATACTGTGAGCTGGCTCGGTAAACCACTTAGGGCCGTTGTCGGTCATGTAAAAATGATCCTCTAAGCGAACGCCAAATTCATCGGGTACAACTAGCATAGGTTCGTTACTAAAACACATGCCTGCTGCGAGCGGGGTTTTGTTACCACCAACTAAATAAGGCCATTCATGAATGTCTAAACCAATACCGTGACCGGTGCGATGCGGACAACCAGGGGTTTGATATTCAGGACCTAAATCTTGTGCGGCCAAATAACTGCGTGCTGCAGCATCAACGGCCTCACAAGGTGCACCGATTTTAGCGGCGTTGAAGGCGGCGATTTGCGCGGCTTTTTCGTAATCCCAAAACTGGCGTTGGCGCTCTGTGGCCTCACCAAACACATAGGTGCGGGTAATATCTGATAAATAATCATGTACTTTACAGCCAGTATCAATCAGTACCATATCGCCTTTTTTAAGAATTTGCGGGTCTTTCACGCCATGTGGGAACGAGGTTGCAACGCCAAATAATACGATGCAAAAATAGTTACCTGGAGCACCTACTTTTTGGTGTGCTTGCTTGATAAACGCTTCAACTTCAGTGGTGCTGATTCCTTCGTGTAACATACTTGCAGTTGCTTGGTGAACCGCTAACGTCATATCCATAGCGCTTTGCATCAGTGCCAGCTCGTTGGCTGATTTATGCATTCGACAATGAGCGGTCACAGGTTGTGCATTGACTAGGTTTAAGCCAGTTTGCGCTTTATTTATACCGTCAAAAATAAAGAATTGTGCGCTTTCGTCAATTCCCACAGTACCATTGGCTGCAATGCCCATTTCGGTGATTATATTTACAAATAATGCATAGGGATTTTCGTGCTCTTGCCAGCCACGAATTGGTCCATCAATTACTTTAAAACCATTAAGTGAGCCAATTTCAAAATACGGGGCAATGTATTGTAAGTCGCCCTTGGCAGGTAAGATAGCACCTACCAGTCGCTCGCTTGCATACCAACGCATGCCTGTAAAATAGGCAAGGTTAGTGCCTGCGTTTAGATAAATCGCATCAATGCCATTCGCTTGCATATAGGTTTGTGCATTAGCGATACGTGCTAAGTGTTCATCAGCTTGAATAGCCGTCAAATCGCCTGTCATATCACTTAGGCTGGCTAATGCCTGCTCTTTAGTTTGGGTACCAATACCAAATATTGTCATGGTGCTCTCCTTTATTTGTATTTGGCTATTGTGCTTGCGCCACTGCTGTACTGCAAGCGAGTTGCGTTGAAAAGCGGCTCATACAATTGGATTGTAAATTAATCTGTGGTGGATGGTTTTAACTCTTTGGGCTATTAGCTCTACTCTCACGGAGTTTTTTGTTTACTCTAAATTATTGTATTAAAATAAAAATACAGATTTTATGTTTGGTTTCGCGGCAAATAACGATGAATATGACCTAAAACTAAGCCGTTTGATAATAGGCAATTTTGTACTCGCATTCGAGTGCGTGAAGCTCAAGGATTGGTTATTTTTGAAGCTCATAAAGGCGTAACTGCCATGTAACTGTCTGTTTCGCAGATTGATGAAATGTTCGACCTGCGCGCATCACTAAAAGCCGAACTGCTAAGCCACTCAATTAAAAGTCTAACCGACTAAGGTTTAATTTATGCTGAACTTATTTAATAGGGCTAGAATTTGCCATGGGTTCAGATAAGACCGGTTTAGATGAGGCAGGTTTAGATGACACCCACCTCGCGACTGACGGTTTAAATAGCCGCTTTTATGGCAAACTCTACAGCCGCGCAAGGGCCCAAAAACCCGTTAGTTGTTTAATATATAGTAAAAATTTAGAATGTTATGTTCGTATGTATATTTTATTAGCTGGCGGCTAAACCAATGCACTGCGCGATAAACTCAAAGCTAAATAGTATTTAGCCTATTTCAAAAGATGTTACACCGAATACTTTGTTTAGAGGTAAATGTGGCTTTTCTTTGGTGTACATTCTTGCAGTTTCAAATGATGGCTTCATGTTATGGTGTTCTGCTAAAGCTAGTGCGGCTTGATTAACTTTGGGTATATCAAGGTATATCGTTTCGTCATAACGTGTTGATGTTTTTAATGCTATAAAAAGAGACTCTGCTAATTTAGCTGTATTTGCGTATAGTGGAGCTATTTTAAAGCCTTCGCGACAAGCTCTGATCACGCCATACCCAGCTAACCGACCATTTTCTAAAATACCTAATGCTTTACTGTTAGGTTGATTTATCCAGTTTTGAGTAAAGCCAGATCTATCCGCGGGAAATAATGTTTTGTCATATTCTTTTATATCTGCAAAGGGCAAGGTTGCCAGTTCTATAGTTTCTAAATTCTCAGGAGCATAACCACCACCAGAACCTTCGAATCTAATATTACGGTAAGCCAGTTTAAATCCTGATTTTTTATAGTTATCCTGCTGTTCAATCACTCCATCAAGACCAATATTGCAGTGTTTAAGGTAGGCAAGACCGGCTTGCCAAATCTGCATGCCGTAACCTTTGCCACGATATTCAGGTTTAACAATATAAAAGCCTAAAAATGCAAAACTGCTATCGTATTTTACAACCGAAATTGTAGCGATCGCTTCATCACCAAGGTAGCCGATTAAAAAACCATTGGGGTCAGCTTTATAATAATTATGAGCGTCGTGCAGGCCTGGATTCCAGCCTTCTTTCGCTGCCCAGTCAATGGCAATGCCCACTTCTTTTTCTGTCATTACTTTGATAGTGAAGGCTTGATCTTGCATGTTAACCCCTATTAGTTATTCTATCGACTTGGTTTTTTAATGTAGCAGCTATAAAGTTAAAATGATGATTATAAATAGAACAACTATTTTGTATCAATAAAGTCCTAAATAATTAACTCTTTTTTAGTCTATTTCTCGTTACACATTTGTTACTATTTATTAGTTTCAAGAAATCAAAGCTATTTGTAACTTATGGGTGCTATTTTCAGCCGATATCTGTTGGATTAAGGTGAAACCGATGGTAGTGATGCATAAAGTTTAATGGCTGATGCTTTACTAATTGGCGTCAATCATGAGCATAAAATATTTAGTAAGCTGCTTTGCAATAATAAGTCATATTCTTGTTAAAAAGTGAACCAGCCTTGAAACTGAGTAGGAGCGGATCGGTATTTTTATCAACGCTATTGCGCCAAAAAACGCAAGGATATACTGTATACAAAAAAATAATCATGACTCAAATGTTATTTATTGATTCCGACAACTAAGTAAAGGTGTTAGATATTTATATTTTTGTTGAGGATAGGAGCGCTCAACGGGTACATCTGTAAGTGCTTGCGCTGCATTAGCTTTTCACCGAAGTAGTTTGCGTAAGTGTATTTGTAATTGCTAAACATATATTGTCTAATTGAGCCAAGCGATCCCTTAAAACTAGGATTTATATTTCGATGAACAGTCAGCTTTTTCAGCGCCAACAGACTTTAAAACAACAATTAACAAGCGAAAATTTAACCGCCATTTTACTATTAGGTCATGAGAATATTCGCTATTTAAGTGGTTTTAGTGGTAATGCCGCGTATGCAATAGTGACGCAAACAAGCTGTGTACTAATTACCGATTATCGCTACTTTGAGCGAGCACAAGCAGAGTGCCATGGTTTTGAAGTGATCAGCCGTGACCGTGATAACGAAAGTTTAGGCGATTGTATTAATCGGTTTTTACCAGCTAACAGCCGTTTAGGTTTTGATGCTGCATTTATTAATGTGGCGCTTTGGCAGCAAGTAGCGAATGATTTGAGTGGTCATACATTATTACCAATTCAAGGACTAGTTGAACGTCAGCGCATGGTCAAAACTGAATGGGAAGTAACGCAAATCAAAGCTGCCGCCGCCATTGCTGATGATGCATTGGCACAAACATTACCGTTTTTTAAAGCTGGTGTAAGTGAGCGAGATTTAGCGCTAGAGCTTGAGTTTAGAATGCAAAAATTAGGCTCTGAGGGGATGTCATTTGCGACCATTTTAATGTTTGCTGAACGTACCTCTTTACCACATGGCAGCCCAAGTGACCGCCAGCTCAAAGAGGGGGATTTTATTACTTTGGATTTTGGTGCGGTTGTTAACGGTTACCGCTCAGACATGACTCGCAGTTATGTGTTAGGGAAAGCATCTACAAAACAAACCCAAATATACAATACTGTTGTAACTGCGCAACAAGCGGCAATTGATTTACTTAGTCCCGGTGTTAATTGTGTTGATTTACAAAACGTATCGCAACAAATGTTAGACGCCTCAGGCTTTGGTAAATATGCAGGACAAGGGCTTGGTCATGGGCTCGGATTATTTTTACATGAACAGCCTTTTATAAATATAAACTGTAAACATCAATTAGAAGTTGGCAATGTGATCACCATCGAGCCTGGTATTTATATTCCTGATTTTGGTGGTGTGCGCCTTGAAGAAGATATTTTAATTACACCAACAGGCTATGAAATATTAACTCATGCTCCCAAACCATTCGAATTGGAGCTGTGATATTGTAAATTGTAGATACAACGTAGGTTAGTTTTAATTTAAAAGATAAGTTAAAAGACATCCACTACTTTTAAAAATTAAAATGACACCCAAGTTCAATACAGTTACATGAGTTTTTATGTGTCTAATGATATTAAAAAACTCTTCTCAGAATAGTAAATGTTCATTTTGGGGCGAGTATAGCAAATAACTGGCAGCACAAGCTTCAGCCTTGAGCTGATAAAAAGTAAAGAGTTGTTTTATATGGTATTACGCTAATAGTTTTTCGCAATTTTTGAGGTTACTTCGTCGTTTAAAGTGTTGGTGTTTACAATACCGGTCAATTGCATCTGGTTTACCAACAGCACCATGAAAGACTTTAGTAAACTTACTGGTGATTTTTAGCCAGTTTTCAGGGCATATGTTTAGTTGCTCTAGTAGCGGTGGCAAAGAATGATCTATATAACCTGTTTTATCTGTTCTTATGCAGCGCCCTGTTTTATCAACAAGGTTTAGGTAAGAGTTCAGTTCAAAAGGCAAACCATTTACAGTGTGTTTTGTCGTTAAACCTGCAAAGCGAAATAAGGACCTAGGTTGTTTGGCATTTTGTGCTGCTGCAATACGTTTTTTAATACTTGTATAATTTGAGTTTTCAGGTGATGAAGCGGTTCCAGCACGGATTGGGTTTAGATCGACATAGGCCATACAAGCCACTAGTGCTGACTCATCAAGTAAAGCTTGAGATTTAAAGCGTCCCTCCCAAAATCTACCTTTACAATTATCTTCTTTATTAGCTTTGCGAGCAATGTACTCATTAAGTGATCGCATAAACCAGCTAATGTCCATTAGCCTTGAACGATATTCTCCAATGCTAGACTTTACTAATTGCAGTTCGACAGTAGAGAGCACCTCATTTTTCACAAAGCGTTGAGTTAATAAAGTACCTTTAAATGCTTTGTGCCAGCGTAAAGCAATGGCTTTATCATTTAGGCGGTTAGCTTTATTATTATCTACATGAAGGATGATATGTGTATGATTACTCATCACAGCATAGGCGCATACATCAATACAAAATATTGAAGCGAGCATTATAATTTTATCTTCAACCCATTCTCTGCGGTGCTCATACGATTGGCCCGTATGCTTGTCTATGCCACATAAATAAGCTTTTCTTACGCAACGAGATATACAGTGATAGTAGCGAGTATCACTTAGGCTAATTTGTCTTTTTCGAGCGATTGCCATAAAACCTCCAATGTTGTGTTTCTATAAAAATACTAGTCACTTTATATAGGACTGCAACTTTATGATGGGTTTGAATTGGAATCAGTTGTTGAATTTAGATTTAAATGGGTGTCATGTAAGTTTATATAGGATTGTAACTTTATGATGGGTTTGAATTGGAATAAGTTGCTGAATTTAGATTTAAGTGGGTGTCATGTAAGTTTATGTATTGAATTTAGATTTAAGTGGGTGTCATGTAAGTTTTTGTTGAATTTAGATTTAAATGGGTGTCATGTAAGTTTTTTATCATTATGCGACTTGTAATAAGGTGTAATGTTTTATTTCATGTCGACGTTTACGCTTATAGGGCTGTTAATCCTAGCAGCGTAAACGTCACAGGAACTCGACAATGATTACTTCAAAACTTTTATTTGTGGTTTTACTTGGTACGGCATCGATTGCGCATGCTGGTACGCAGTACACAACACAACCTGCAAGCAATATTACGACAACATCGGCGCAGTTAAATGGTTATTCGGCATCTACTATTGGCTTAAGTGGTGAAATAATTGATTATGGTGAAACCACAAACTATGGCTTTAGTGTTTTAGTCACACCCGCAGGAGTTAATGGCCCTGTGAGTGCGCAAGTAGCTAATTTAGATTGTGGAACGCAGTATCATTTTCGGTTTCATGGTGATCCAAAACCGCCCAGATCAACACTGCAAGGTGAAGATCTCACTTTTACCACGCTACCATGTAACCCCACTATATTAAACAATATCTCCCTAGAAACAGGTGGCCAATATTACGTTGTGGCTGAGAATAATGGGGGGGATACAGTGAATGCAAATCGTCTTGCAATTGGTCCATGGGAGCAATTTAATTTAATAGATATTAATGGCGGTGATTTGCTAAGTGGTGATGAAATACATATCCAAACAACATCAGGATACTATTTTGTGGCAGAGCAAGGTGGTGGGGCTGCACTTAATGCAAACCGAACTGCGGCATCAATATGGGAAACGTTCACTATAGAATTACCAAATAACCCTGGTGCATTAATTCAAAATGGTGACAACATCGCGCTTAAATCGATTAATGGTTATTACGTACAAGCGGTCAATAATGGTGGTTTTGGAACCAATGTTCTGCCTACAGTTATAGGTTGTAATGCAATGTATCCTTGCTCATTAGAAATGTTTAAAATAATATTTTAAGTGTGGGTCGCAATTACCAAAACAGTCTATTGTAAGGTAGTTGCGACTTTCAATATAATACGTTGCACTTGCTGCTGAGGTTTACTCCATAGCGCAGTGTTAACAACCGTATCAAAGTATGATATTTAATTATTCAAAGTATATATGACACTCTTAACAATCATTTTCAAAGCTCAGCTGCTCTATTTAACGAGGTTTTTTAGCATAGGGTAGACGCGTTATAGCGTGTGTTTTGTGATAACTATCTAAGCCGCTAATGGTGACGGTGTTGATTGACTCTAAATCGATAAAACCATCCTCTAAAATTGCTGAGTCTTCAACATGTAAGTCTATAATCTCACCGATTACTAACTCAGTGCCATTTACGGCAAGGTGTTGATGCTCAACAAATTTAACTGCATACTTTAAACGGCTTTGAGCAACAAACGGAGCCGAAAAATTAGCCAGATACTCGGTTGTAAGGCCTGTAGCATCAAATTCAGATTCATTTTTATCGTAACGGGCAGAAGTCTGGTGAGCTTGTTCCACAATCTCGCTATTCACTTGGTTAATAGTGTAAACACCGGTTGCTAAAATATTCTCGAAAGTATGACGAGGTACACTATGTGGGCGCATAATCATACCTACAAGCGGTGGATGCGCGCCAAGGTGAATAACCGAACTTACAATTGCTAAGTTGGTGTTGCCTGCACTATCTTGAGTACCAATTAAGTTGGCACTTTTAAAACCAGATAGTGAGTTTATTAAATGCGTACGGTAGTGTTTATCTAACTGACTAATGGCGTCTGTTGTAAAGTGCATGGTTTATCCTTACCAGTGTATGTGCTCACCTTGCCAATCAATGTAGGCGGGTTGACCTACCTCAGTGAGCTGTTCAGGTTGTTGTAAAAGAGTATAAAGTTGTGATGCTACAAACTCAGGTGTAAAGAGCTTACCTGCGGGTACATTTTTTTGAAACGGCTTAGATAAATTAGTATCTGTTGTGCCCGGATGAAAAAGAATTAAACGTGTTTGTTTTGCGCGTCGTTGCAGTTCAATAGCTGCTGTTTTGAATAACATATTAAGTGCTGCTTTTGAGGCGCGGTAGCTGTACCAGCCGCCTAAGTTATTGTCTGTAATACTACCTACTCGCGCACTTAAGGCCGTTATGGTACAAGGTATTTTGTGGCTAAGTAGCGGCGCGATTGCTTGCAGGCACAAAATAGGAGTCAATGTATTGGTGTTGAGTAAGGTATTGAAATAATGCTCATCGATATCGTCGAGTTTTTTTTCAGGCATAGATTGCGCATAATGTAGCTGGCCGTTAAAAATAACTACCTGAGTTGGGTATATTGCGCGCTCTTTAAGTAAGTTTGTTAATTCACTTAAGCGTGCTTTGGAATAGTCACAAACAAACTGCTCAACAACAATACCGACAGCGGATGTGTCGATAGAGCTGCGACTTACACAAAAAACCATAGCCTGTGGATCGTGTTTGGCAATTTCTTTTAGATACGCATTTGCAATTTCACTACTTGCACCGAAAATAATATAAGCGTTAGTCATTATTTTATCCCACAACTTGATTGACAGAAAATGCGTGTGATCTGTCTGCGGTACTTAGCAAACAGGCGATAACCTAAATCGGCAATAAAGCGTATTATGGGTAATTGTAGCAGCTTTAGCCATGAATGACGGCCAACCGTTTGCCATGCTTCAAATGTGACATCTAATCCGTAAATCATTTCACCGTTATCACGCTGGCCATGCAAAAACGCCATGGCATCGTGGCGTTTTATGTTTATAAAGCGCTGCTCAAAATCATCTTTATTTATATCTTCGAGTATTATTTTGTTGTGTGTGTCAGCACGCTTAAGTGAATCCATTTCTTTAACACAAAGCGGGCAATTACCATCGTAAAAAATAATCATAGTTACTCAAAATTCATCGATTCATTATGTCTTGTTACGAAATAGAATAAGCCTTGGATCTGTTAAATTATCCATTTGGATGATATTAATAGAGTCTTACAAATATAAAGGTAAGCAAAGTGTCGATTTTTTACCGCATTTTACACTCCACACTTAAAAATTGAACACGGCTTATTATTAGTACCTTTATGGTATAAACATCAACAATGGAGTATCAGGAATGAGTGAACAATATGCCGCCTTGCGTGGGAACGTTAATTTATTGGGGCAATTATTAGGCCAAACAATCAAAGACGCCCAAGGACAAGCGATTTTAGATAAAGTAGAAGAAATTCGAGCTTTAGCTAAGTCATCCCGCACAGGAAACGAGCAAGACCGCCATACCTTAATTAATGTTCTGCATGCTTTAACCGATGAAGAGTTACTGCCAGTGGCACGTGCTTTTAATCACTTTTTGAATCTAGCCAATGTTGCAGAGCAGTTTCATACTATTTCTCGTTTTAATGACGTGGGTTTTTGTCAGCTAAGCCCGTTAACACAAACTTTAAAAGCATTAGCTAGCCACGCACAGCAGGGTAAAATAAATCCCAATGAAATCGCAGAAAGTTTAGCTAAACTGCATATCAATTTAGTTTTAACTGCACACCCAACTGAAGTAACTCGTCGTACAATTATTAACAAACACGTTGAATTAAGTGATTGTTTAGCAGCTCTTGAGCGTACCGATAACCTGCCTTATGAGCGTGAAAATATATTAAACCGTATCGCACAGTTGATCAGCCAAGCATGGCATACAGACGACATCCGTCGTTCACGTCCAACCCCAATTGATGAAGCAAAATGGGGTTTTGCAGTTATCGAAAATAGCCTATGGCATGCCGTTCCGCGTTTTTTACGAGACTTTAATAAAGAAGTAAAAGAGCACCTTGATTTAGAGTTACCAAACGATTACAGCCCCGTTGAATTTACCTCATGGATGGGGGGCGATCGCGATGGCAATCCATTTGTAACAGCATTAGTGACGCAGCAAGTGCTGGATCATGGGCGCTGGATGGCACTGGATTTATACAGTCGCGATATCGACACTTTAAGCACTGAGCTTTCTATGTCACAAGCCAGTGATGAGCTAGTCGAGCTCGCTGGACAAGATTTTGAACCGTATCGTGCGGTATTAAAAGTACTCAAAGCGCAAGTGAGTGAAACCGTTGCTCATCTTGGCGCTAAAATTATGAATAAGCGCACCGATGCACAAGACATCGTCACTGACATTGAGCAGTTAAAGCAGCCGCTTGAGGCATGCTACCGTTCGTTGCTTAAGAGTAACATTGCGGTGGTAGCCAATGGCTTATTATTAGATGTGTTACGTCGTATTAATAGCTTTGGTATTCGTTTAGCTAAACTAGATGTGCGCCAAGACTCATCACGCCACAGTCAGGTATTTTCAGAGCTCACTCGTTATTTAGGTTTAGGTGATTACGACCAATGGCAAGAAGAAGATAAGCAGGCATTTTTATTAGCCGAGCTTAACTCTCGTCGCCCGCTTATTCCTAAACATTGGCAACCAAGCGCTGATGTAAAAGAAGTCCTCGACACCTTTGATGTAATCGCCAAGCAAGATGCGTCGACGTTTGGTTTATATATTATTTCAATGGCACGCACAGCCTCTGATGTATTAGCAGTACAACTGCTATTAAAAGAAAGTGGTTGTAGTTTTAAACTGCCTGTTGCGCCATTATTTGAAACCTTAGATGACTTAAATGCAGGCAGCGATGTTATTACTCAATTGCTAGATAATAACTGGTATCGAGGCCAAGCTGAGGGCATACAGAATGTTATGATAGGTTACTCAGATTCAGCCAAAGATGCTGGGATGATGGCTGCCGGGTGGGCGCAATACGAGGCAATGGATAAGCTTGTACAATTGGCAGAGCAACGTGGTATTGAGCTGATATTATTCCATGGCCGTGGTGGTACTGTTGGCCGTGGTGGCGCACCTGCTGCGCAAGCCTTGCGTTCACAGCCACCAGGTTCACTCAAAGGTGGCCTGCGTGTTACCGAACAAGGGGAGATGATCCGCTTTAAGTTTGGCCTACCTAATGTGGCGCTGGAAAGTCTAAACATCTATGCCGGTGCTGTGCTTGAAAGTAATTTGTTACCACCACCAGAGCCAAAAGATGAATGGCGTGATGTAATGGCGTTGATCAGTGAAAAGTCATGTGAGCATTACCGTAATGTAGTGCGTTTTGATGAAGACTTTGTGCCGTACTTTAGAATGGCAACACCAGAGCAGGAACTATCAAAATTACCGCTTGGTTCGCGTCCAGCAAAGCGTAATCCCAATGGTGGTGTTGAAAGCCTGCGAGCTATTCCGTGGATTTTTGCTTGGAGTCAAAATCGCTTAATGCTACCAGCATGGCTTGGGGCACTAACTGGTTTACAAGCTGCACTTGAAAAACACGGCATAGACACCCTTAATGAGATGAGTCAACGCTGGCCGTTTTTCAGAGCCCGTCTAGAAATGCTTGAAATGGTATTCAGTAAAGCGGACTGTTGGTTAAGTGCGCATTACGACGACGCTTTAGTTGAAGAGCAATACAAACCACTAGGTGAAAAACTGCGTAAAGAGCTCAAGCAGGCTATTTCACTGGTACAATCGTTAAGTCCACAGCAAAGTTTGCTTGCCGATCAACCTTGGATAAAAGAGTCTATTGGTTTGCGCAACCCGTATACGGATCCATTGAATGTGCTTCAAGTTGAGTTGTTAAAACGTTCGCGCGAAGCGGCAGAAGGCAGCTCTGGTGACATTGATAACGCGTTAATGATTACTATGACTGGGATTGCCGCAGGTATGCGTAATACCGGTTGATTATCCAATAATTAAGTGTGGACTTCTTTGCTGTGTTTAGCAGCGAGAGGTCCATTAATTAGTTAATTGAGCACTAACAGTGCGCTGTGCTGGTAAGGTTCGGCGCATATATTACCAAGTAAGTTATATTTATCCGCATTAAACATCTTATTTAATCTTAGTTCAGCTTAGATGTATTGAATACAGTTACTTCCTATCGTTAAGCTGTTTCAGGTTATAACTTAGTTACAACAAGGTATTTTTTGGTATCATTTTAGCAAAAAAAACCATCCTTTATTCTGTATTAACGCTCTGGTCAGACCTGATTTGCTACTAGATATTGACTGTCTGTTTTTTTTATCTAGAATGTCGGCTGTTTTGCCATAATGGTAAGTGTATTAATAATTGAGTAGTAATATGTCAAATGTGTCTACTTGCATCACGTATGATGCATCTACGTCATTAATAATGATGACGCTAAGAGGGACGGCAAGTGCACAGGATGTGATGAACTTTTATCAAATCGCGCAGCAGTACGTATCTATTTACGGCAGTAATAAGTTACTCGTTGATGTGTCTGAATTAACGCATAAATTTCCGGCTAGTGATCTACTGACTATTATGCCAGCAGTATCTCAGTGGTTAGCTAGTTGCTTTATTGCTCGCGTCGTTAGTTTTGATGGTTTTATGCACGATTTGTTTTTGCAAAAAGCACAACGCTTTGATATAAAGGCAGAAAACTTTGATTGTTTTAACAGCGCGAAAAATTGGTTAGTAAATCAACCTAGCATTTAAGCGTTGAACCTTCTAAACTAGTTAGCCATTAAATCATAAAACTAGTCTATGTCTTCATTAACGCCTACAGTAAGTACTCAAACTAGCTGCGTTTTTAGCTTCAGTGAAAAACAACAGCAGCAGTTATATCTTCACGTAAAACAGCACAAGGGTATTTTAAATACCGCTGATATTACAGCTTTGTGCGCGCAATATAAGCAACCTGTCGAGGTTATACTGCGTGCCTGTTTACCTATTGCTGCAAAATTTGCAGTTGTGCCTATTTCACATTTTTTTGTTGGGGCAATTGTAGTTGGCTACGATAAACATGGTGAGCAACATTTTTATTTTGGGGCGAATGTTGAATTTGCACAACAAGCATTAAGCTTAGTGGTTCATGCTGAGCAATCGGCAATTAACAACGCTTGGCTCAATGGCGCGAAAAAAATAGCTAAAATTGCTATCAGTGATGCGCCATGTGGTTATTGTCGTCAATTCATGAATGAGTTGGCTGATGCGCAGAGCTTTGATATTTTATTACCGCAGCAGCAATTCAAGCTGGCTGATTTGCTCCCTCACTCATTTGGCCCGCAAGATTTAGGTAATTCTTATAGTTTGTTTAACCCTGCTCCACAACAGCATGAATTTGTTGTAACTGATGAACTGGATAAAACGTTGCTAAGTTATGCGTTGGCTGCATATGTACCTTACTCTGAAAATTACAGCGCAGTGAAAATTAGTACTTTCGAAAATGGCAATTTTTATGGTTGTTATGCGGAAAATGCCGCGTATAGCCCGAGCTTATCACCACTGCAAAGTGCGGTGAGTCAATTGCATTTAGCCGGTTTGGCAATGACTAAAGATGTTGTCAAAGGGATTGAGTTACTACAAACGCAGGGCAAGGGAAATCAGTTGAGTGTCAGTCAAGCAGTACTGGCAAGTTACACCGAATTGCCAGTACTACAAAGTATAAGTTTAAATATTAAGCCAACAGCAATTTAGCGGCTTCTAGTACCACGGCGACTGATTTTTTCTCAATCTCGCCGTGATCTACATTGGGGATTTCTTGGCGAGTACGATTAACCAACACACCAGCTACACAGGCTGCTTTTAGCCCCAGTGCTGCACACATTGTAAATAAGGTTGCTGATTCCATTTCATAGTTCATCACGCCCAGCTTTTGCCATTCTTCACAGCTACCTTGAAATGCTTTTGGTACATAACCCGAGTAAGTGTCGTAACGTTCTTGACCTGGGTAAAAAGTATCGCTTGATGCAGTAATACCAATATGAAAATCAATGCCTAAATTACCGCACGCATTTACCATCGCTTGAGTGGCGAAAAAGTCAGACACCGCAGGGTAGTTCAATGGCGCAAAATGTTGGCTCGCACCATCTAAACGCACAGATGCTTGGCTGATTAAAATATCACCTTCATTAATATGAGGTTGAATAGCGCCAGTTGTGCCAATTCGTAAGAATGTTTCAACTCCCAATTGCGCCAGCTCTTCTACTGCAATGGAGGTTGAAGGACCACCAATACCGGTTGAGCAAATAACCACAGAGTTACCGTTAAGTTGACCTAAGTAAGCATGAAATTCTCGGGTTTGGACGAGGCAAGTTGGGTTTTCGAGAAAAGTTGAAATACGTGCTGCACGATCTGGATCGCCCGGTACAATTGCAAGTTTTGCACCGTGTAGATCGTCGCGGGTGAGTCCTAAGTGAAATACCTTTTCCATAGCGGGGCCTTATTTATAACTTTTGTTCTAACGTCAGTTAATAACGCTAATTTATAAAGAGTTGTTGTCAATTTAGCATAATTACTACAATGCATTGCCTTGTACAGGACGGATGTCCGTTATCAAATTTATTCATTCTCTTTGAATATTCAAGCAACTGACTTTAATTTGTGTCATCGCCGGTAGTTGACTTGTATTCATAGACACTATATCAATCCTACTAGGCACTCTATTTTAGTTTATACGTTGTTGGACGAATAAGTATAACCAATTGTTATTATAGAGATTTATATAGTTATTTAAAATGTAGCTAAAGCGGCGAGAGTAATAAAATTGCGAGTGAAAATCGGCGCGTGAATCTTTTATTAATTTTATTTTCAACAACGCTCTTTTGCATAACTACGCAAAAGCACACAGTAAGGAATTGCAATGAGCACACAATGGCACACATTTAAAAGTAAAGTTGAGCACTGTTTATGTCCGCCGGGCGATGGCGTTTTTACAGTTAATACTGCAAAAGAACGAAAAGCGGCGCTGCGTATGAAACTGTATGGGCAAGAAGATAATGTCGATACGCTATGGCGTGCATCACTCGATACACTTAGTCAAAGTGAGCATAAAGCGGTGACCTTAGGCATTAGCTCTGACTGTGGTGGTGGCATTTTACGCGGCGCCAACTGGGGGCCGTTGTTTTTACGTTCAGCATTGATTGATCAGCAGCCTCAGGCAAAGTCGTTTGATTTAGGTGATGTAAGGGTTATTCCACATTTATTGCATGATAAATATTTAAACGACGCGACTATCAGTAATTGCCAACAGGCATTATATGATAATCCAAGCAGTGAGTATTATGTCAGCCCGTTGTCTATCACTGAAGATGTATGCGATAGCTTTTATGCAACGTTTACTGATAAAGGCATTTTTGGTATTGGTGGTGATCATTCAATTAGTTACCCGTTAACTAAAGCGTATTTGAAGGCAAAGCATGCGCAAGGTAAACGCACTGCGATTATTCACTTTGATGCGCATACCGATTTACTCGTTGAGCGTTTAGGTATCGATTTATGTTTTGGCTCGTGGTGCACGCATATTTTAGAGTTTTTACCTGCACCACATCATCTGATCCAATTTGGTATTCGTTCAAGCGGTAAGCCAAAAGAACACTGGGAATCTACCTTTGGCGTTAAACAACATTGGGCCCATGAGATCATCGAACGAGGCGCACCGGCAATTGCCGCAGAAGTCATTGCTCAGCTTAAAGCTGATAATGTTGATGAACTCTACGTCAGCTTTGATATTGACGCCCTCGATGAAGAGTTTGCATCAGCAACAGGCACACCCGAAGGGAACGGTTTAACGCCGCAGCATGCTTTGGATATCTTGGTTGCTTTGGCTGATGAATTTCCGATCACTGGCGCTGATATGATGGAAATTGCCCCATTTACTGACAGTTCACTGATTGGTCAATCGAGTTCAGATACAACGCTTAGAGAAGGTGCAAAAATTTCAGCATTTTTAATTAATGCCATGAACCGCGCATAGTCAATAACAGTTAATATAAGCAGCATGCTGAGGCATGCTGCTTTTTTAATTCACAAATCAGCTATTTGCCGTTATATTTAATTTACATCAAGAGAGGCTTAAAATAATAATCGGTGGGGTAAGAGTGGCTAAGTGGTGTTATTTTTTATTAATAATCTTAAGTAGTCAAACTGTAGCTAAATTAAACATAGTTACAGAAAACTTTCCGCCTGCTCAATATATTGATGAAAATGAACAGCTTGTTGGCTATATCGCTGATAAAGTTCAAATGGTGTTAGCTTCTTCAACACTCGATTATACAATTTCAGTGCATAGTTGGAGTACTGCATTTAATATGGTACTGCGCGATCCGCAAACGTGCATTTTTTCTATGGCGCGCTCAACTTCTCGTGAAAAGCAATTTATTTGGATTGCAGAATTAGCACAGTTGAACACTTATCTTTATGCTTTGAATTCGAAAAGCATCGTTATCGATTCCCTAGAGCAAGCAAAGCAATACCGAATTGCGGTATTAAAAGATAATTACAGCCATCACTTTTTATTATCACAGGGCTTTGAAGAAGGTGTAAATCTAATGCTGATGAATAGTTTTGATAATATTTTTAAAATAGTTCAAAGCCGTCAAAGCACTATCGATATCGTCGTATTACCTGAACAACGCGTTAAATTTGAACAGTCTAAAAGGCAGGTTACTGACAAGTTAACACCAATTTTAAGACTCAAGATCACGCAACCAGCACTGTATTTTGCTTGTAACAAAGCGCTAGATAAGCCAACTCAAACCAAACTCAGCAACGCATTCAACGCGTATCAGTAAGCTTTTATTGTTAGTAATGTACTGATATTTAATTACTTTTAATATTAATTAAATTTAAATTGCCCAACCTTTAAAAGGGGTTATAATCCAGCTGCTTTTGCTTATAAAAGCGCTTATTTTTGGAGTTATAAATGGGTGACTTAATCGGGATTGGTTTATTAATCTTGATCAGTGCGTTATTTGCTATGTCGGAAATCGCCATCGCAGCATCACGTAAAATTAAATTAAGAGTCATGGCTGACGAAGGCAATGCTAAAGCGGCTGCAGTATTAAAGCTGCAAGAGCAACCCGGTGCTTTTTTTGCCATGATCCAAATTGCCCTTAATGCAATTGCTATTTTAGGCGGTATAGTGGGCGAACAAGCGCTTTCACCTTATGTTGAAAGTGTACTTGTGTTGTTTTATCAAGGACCGTTACTTGCGCAAATTAGCTTTTTACTGTCGTTTTTGACAATTACTTCATTGTTTATTTTATTTGCTGATTTATTACCAAAACGCTTAGCTATGATCCTGCCAGAGGCTGTTGCGGTTCGCGTAGTCACGATTATGCGTTGGGTAACGTATGCATTAACACCGTTGGTATTGTTTTTTAATGGTGTAACTAATATTGTTTTACGCTTATTCAATGTGCCGGCAGAGCGTGAAGACATTGTAACTACCGAAGACATAGTCGCAATGATGGATGCAGGCGCAGAATATGGTAGCTTACAACAACAAGAATATGATTTAATTGGTAATGTATTTGATTTAGAAGCGCGCTTTTTATCGAGTGTAATGTCACCTAGAGATCAAATAGTCTACTTTGATATTAACGAAGCCAGCGATAGTATTTCGGGTAAAATCATTGATCATCCACATAATCATTTTTTGGTATGCAATGGCAATTTAGATAAATTAATTGGCTCAGTTGAATCAAAAGATATTCTTCGCCAAGTGCTCAAGGGCGATGCAGCGAATATTAACGACGAAATGCTCGAAAAAGAGATTTTTTATCTACCAGAAACACTGAGTTTGTCAGAGGCATTAAATGCCTTTAAAGGCGCAGCAAAACCTTTCGCAGTGGTGGTAAATGAATACGCACTTGTCGTGGGAATTGTGACAGTTAAAGATCTGATGAAAGGCTTTATGGGAGATTTGATCACCCATAATGGTGATGAATTAATTATCGCACGTGATGCAAATTCATGGTTAGTTGATGGTTTAACCCCAGCCGTTGAGTTGGCAAAAGTGCTCGGTGTGGATGAATTTCCAGATCAAATGCATTATGAAACTGTTGCCGGATTTTTAATTTATACCATGAAGCGAATTCCTAAACGAGCAGAATATATTCAATACGCAGGTTTTAAATTTGAAGTTGTGGATGTTGAAGGGATCCGAGTTGAACAGTTATTGGTGTCTAAAATACTACCGGTAGAACCAACCTTACAATAAACGTGAGGCGCTATGCGCCTCATTATTTATTCAAAAGCGCCTTTTATTATTGCAAAGCCGTGCTCAACCATATGAATGCCATTACTCCATACATGTTGTGGCGCTAAAGTGTTGCTATCAAGTAAAACTAAGTCGGCGTCTGAGCCTTTGCTAATAGTGCCTTTTTTAATCCCCAGTACATTAGCGGGATTAGTGGTTATGGCCATTAATGCGTGCTCTATACTCACCTCATATTGACGTATAGCTTGTTGAAAAGCACCTAACAGAGATGCTTCTTTACCAATTTCAAGCCCGAGCAAATTAAATTGCTCGTCAAATATTGGCAGGCTGGCATGGCCATCTGAACTCATAGTCAATTGTGTTGGCTTAACATTGTGTGTTAAACAGTAAGCTAACGCTTGCGCGGCAGCATATTCGCCATGGGCAAGATCATACTCAGTTGTGCTGGTGGTAAAATCAATTGTACCGCCGGCTTCACAAAATAAAATCCCAGCGTCAAGCAGCGCTTTATTTCTATTCATGTGTGTTGGATAAAACTGACTCAATGAAATATCAGTATTTTTATCAACCTCATGCAGAATCGCTAAGTGACTATTAACGGGGCCGACATGAATGCTCACGGTGCCTTTTTTTGCGCTTAGCATGCCGGCGACTTTTGCTTCTGCTGCCAGCTCTGCGAGTTGTTGAACGGTGGGTTGGCTGCTACGGTGATCTGAAATCGCCACTTCGCCTACGCCAATAAACTCGTCAATATACATTAGGTCATTTGTAATACTACCCGTCAGTGTTTTAGCGGGTAAGTGATAAGAGCCAGTATGGCAAAATACATTAAGACCAAGCTCTTTTAAGCCTTTCGCTTTAGCAACTAAGTTGGTTAGTGTGCGACTGCTTGAGTCAGTGCCCAGCGCTGCAATAACGGTTGTAATACCTGCTAAGGTGGCATCAGTTAAGTTCATTTCTGGCGTTCGACTAGTAAAACCTGCTTCGCCGCCACCGCCTGTAATATGGACCAGAGAGTCAACAAAGCCTGGTACTAGAATGTTTCCTCGGCCATCGATAATCTTTACTTCGGTATTACTTTCTAGTTTGATCTCGGTTCGAAAATCAATCACTTTAGAACCAGCGATGAGTACATCCATCTGCCCTTGAGGGCTTGGAGTATAAAGGTTTGCACCTCGAATTAATGTCAACATAGTGAAGTCTTTTTATTGATAATTGATAAAATAAGCAAGAAATATGAAGCCGCTTGCTAAAGTAAATAATGCTAAAGTGAAACGCCAAATAAAGGCTGCCCATTCGCTCCAATCAAGCTTTACAATACCTAAGCAACCGATCAAGCTGGCTGAGGTTGGAATGAATATATTCGTTAAGCCATCGCCAAACTGAAAAGCTAATACCACAATTTGTCGTGAGACATTGAGTAAATCGCCTAATGGAGACATCAGTGGCATAGTGATAGCGGCTTGGCCGGACCCTGAAGAAACAAAAAAGTTAAACACACTTTGAAATAATAACATTCCCCATGCCGCAACAAAGTCTGGTACCGCAGCGATACTACTAGCACTATGATAAAGTAATGTATTTAAGGTTGACGGTGCATTTAAATCACTGCCGCCAAGTAATAATACCACCCCTTTGGCAAGAGCGACTAACATAGCTGCGGGCAACAATTCTTGTGCACCATGTTTAAATGCATCTGCACTTTGGTTGGCTGTTTGTTTATTAAAAATACTGGCTATAAAAGCACTGATCACACCAATACAAAAAAACTGTGCTGCGAGCTCTGGAATATAGTATTGGCGCGCCATCACACCCCACACAACCCAAGTAATACCCGCTATAAAAGTAATCAAGATAAGTTTATCGGCGGTATCTAATTTTATATCAGTATGGGAGTCGCTTTGCGCGGTGTTAATGGTTCTGATCGAGTTGGCATAACGTATAGTAAAAAATAAACCAAATAGTGTAAACACAACCCATGCGATCATTCTAAAGCCAGCACCAGAAAAAACTGGTATTTCAGCAATAGATTGTGCAATTGCAATACTAAAAGGATTCATCCAAGACGTTGCAAAGCCAATTTGTGTGGCAACATACGTAGTTAAAACCGTTACTTTGGCATCATAGCCGAGCTGTTTCATGATCGGTAGTAAGACAATACAAAAAGCAATGGCTTCTTCGCCCATACCAAATACTGCGCCACCTAACGAAAATAACACAAATAATAATGGTAGAAACAGCCATTCAACTCGCTGAGTTTTATTGATAAGCGCCATAATACCGTTATTAATTGCGCCTGTTTTCATAATGATACCGAACGCGCCGCCGGTAATTAATATAAATGCCATGACACCGATGGTTGCGCCGTACTTGTCACCCGATACTAAACCTTCAAACAACACATTTGCCAGGCCAATTTCACCGCCTTCAGCAAACAGCGGCGTTTGCTCGCTTACAGCCACTGTTTGGTATTGAGAAAGTTCAACACTGTGGCTATCTTTTTGGGCGTTAAACATCCCAGGAGTAATAAACAAGGTTGCCAAGTAGGCAATTAATGCAACTGATAACAAGATGATACTTGCATCAGGCATAGTAAATTGTTTGTTTTTCATAATTTCACTTTTCGCAAAGAAATAGGTTGCTTAGACTAAGCCGCACACCTGCTTATTTTAACACGAAGTTTATTTGAATAAGTGACCTTACTCTACAAAGCAAAGCCACTTAGTACAATTTGGATGGTGTTACGCACAGCGACTAGTGCTGCGCGTATAATTTTTAGAAACGATAGCTGACACTAAATGTATAACGCGCGCCATAAGCATTATGGTTTATAGAATCAAAACCACGACTTGAGCCGTATAGCTGTGGCGGCTCTTTGTCAAAAATATTATCAATGCGCGCTCTTAAGGTAAGGGCTTTATTTACGTAGTAACCTGCAGATAAATCCCATACGAGCCAATCGTCAACTTGATGATTACCTTGTGAGTCAAGTTTACCTAAACTTTCCAGTTCATCAATTTCACGGCCTCGAAGTCCTTCAATGTCATCATCATAGCTGCTGGTGTAATTTGCGCCAAGGTTCAGGTAGTAGCTTTGAGCTTCCCAATCGATTGACATGCGACCGATGTTTTCAGGGTAGCGATACGTGCCAACTAACTTTTCAATTGCATCAGACCCTGGTTTACTGCGCTCAAATTCAAGATAGTGCGTGCCATCAAATGCAAAAGTTAAATCGCCACCTGAAAGCCTAAAACGGTGATCAAACTTAATATCAATCCCTGCTAATGTTTGTGTGCCGGTATTTTCAAGTGGGATAACATGGTCACGAAATAATGGTAAAAATAGCTCATCATCACGTGGGTTAAACTCGGTAATATAGTTATCTAAAATTTCATTTAGATTGGCACCATCTTGCTCGATACTTAAACCACTATTGTCATAGACACCACATAACCTATTATCGTAAGAAATACCTTGTTGACCTTCTGGGACAATACCGCAATGGCGTAGTGATGCATCAGTAATAGCACGATCTAGCACCGCAGTCATATTAGTATCAATCACTTCTTCGTGATCAAACTGCCAGTAATCAACGGTTAGGTTAGTATCAGCGCTGGGGCTCCAAGCAAAACCAACACTAATAGCTTCAGATTCTTCTGCTTTAAGGTTTTTATTACCAAGCTCGAGTGAGTTAACACTTACCTCTGTTCCTTGGCCCATACAATAAAGATCAGATACTGCTTGGTTAGCACCGCAATCGAAGGTTGATTGGGTGGTTCTTAATTTAACACCAGCTTGCGTAAGTGAAGGGGCACGGAATGACGTAGACCATGAGCCACGTAACACTAACGAGTCGGTAGGACGATAGCTTAAGCCTATTTTTGGATTAAAGGTGCCGCCAAAATCGTCATAATGATCGTAACGTCCTGCTGCCTGTAGCTCAACTTGATCGGTCAATGATACACTTATTTCTGCGAACGCCGCGTATTGAGTGCGATCAGCCTCTGATAAGCTCGAGCCAAAACCAAATACATCCACTAAGTAGCCGTTTTCAGGGCGTGCTTGCGAGTCAAGTGATGGAATATCAGTTAATTCTTCACGGCGAGCTTCAACTCCAAATGATGCATAAGCGGGTAAATCATTAAAGGTGAATAGCTCACCGTTAAAGTTTGCATCCCAGCCGTATACGGTGCTTTCGCCACTGCGTGTTGGACGTGCCTGTGCCGTTGCTAAAACCGCATCGTTGGCGGCATCGCCTTGCACAAATGGATTATAAAATGGCAGTAAATCGCCAGATACACAGTTAAGGTTCGTGCCGTCGTAGCTTGCTAATGTACCGTCTGAGCATAGCTCACCAGTAATAGCAGCATGAAATTGATAGCGATTGTAAACACCATCAATGGCTTCTTGCTCAGAGCTTGAGCGAGAAAAGGTCACGCCAGACTCCCAGCTCCAGTCACCAACATCACCTGCAAGGCTACTAACTAAGCGGAAGTTTTTAGTTTCTACTTCGACAGTACGTGGGGCATTAAAACGCGCATCAAAGCCAAAGCCATAAACTTCGCGGCCAGCTTGCGTATCAAATGGGTCAATATACAACTGATCCATCAAATCATTACTGCCATCTGCATTATCATAAATGAACAGCGCATCTTCTAAAATGAAAGGGCCATCTTCATCATTTATTTGATTAATCGGTGAGGGTGACGAGTACGCTTTTGCCTTTGTTTGGCTATAGAAAAAGTCAGTATGCCAATCAACACCGCCTAAGCTGCTATTGAACATAAAGCCAGTCGATAGACTCTCAAATGGCGTATCCAGATAATCGTCTTGATTTGGGTAATAGGCACAAATGTCTTCACCAAATTCAGTTGTAACTAATTCAGTCTGGCAATTTGGCGCTGGCAATTCATTCCCATCACGCGAGCTGTAATAATAAATATTTGGCGCGTTTTCAAGTTTTGGTAAGTACGAATAACTATTCACCAGTGGTGATGATGCAGTGAAATCTCGATCGGTTGCTTTAAATGCGTTACGGTCAAAAATATCGGCAAAAACCGTTAAGTTACTCTCACCAATTTTTGTACCGTATACTAGGTTAAGTTGTTTTTTACCTTCATCATGACTGTTAAAGCTGTTTGCGTAGGATGCGTTTACTTCAGCGCCTTCAAAGTCATCTTTTAAAATATAGTTAATTACACCTGCTACGGCATCTGCACCGTAAACCGCTGATGCACCGGTTGCAAGAATATCAATGCGCTCGATAGCTGCAAGTGGAATTGAGTTCACATCGACAAAGTTTTCCGTGCCAGCGGCAAATGAACTGGGCGCAACACGACGACCATTAATCAGTGTTAATGTGGCTGATGGGCCCATGCCACGTAGGCTTGCTGCAGATTGTCCCGCAGGTGTTGAGGTGGATGTGCCACCGCTTTCTGAAGTGGAAAAAGTGCCGCTACCACCTTTGAACACGGATAAATCCTTTAGTAATTCGTGAATCGTGTTGGCGCCAGAGCGTTTGATGGCATCTTGGTCTAATACCGTTAGTGGAATCGTTCCTTCAAGATCGACGCCTTTTAAACGTGATCCGGTGACTTCTACTCGTTCAATGTTTTCAGCTTTAGTGTTTTCTTGCGCATACAAAAAAGTTGGGCAAAGCACTGCGCTTATTGCCGTTGCAATTGTTAATTGACGAAACATATTGGTTTACCTTTGTCTTTATTTTAAGCACAGGTGTACTGTACAGTGCTTATTTTTTGATTATTTAGACAGGGCCGTGATCGATAGACACAGTTAGCCCCTCACAGAGAATGTGAGGCAGTGGCTACTCGTCAAACCACTCCGAAAGGTAGTGAGGAGAGTAGAAATATGTACACAGCGATGTTGCGTTTTTAAACATAATTCCAATCCAAAAGGTTTTTGACAAAGCTAGTATTTGGGTGCTAGCTTACTCGCGATTTAAAAGTTCCTTATTTTTATAGCAAGCATAAAGTTTTACTGCAAGCTATTTTTTATCATTTTTTACATGAGTATAACATTATGGAAAACTTTCGGGAACATCTTGCAAAGAGCCCTAAATGTGGTTTTTTTGCTGCTTTTACACTGGTAATGGCCGCTTTTTCGGCGAATATATCTGCAAATCAAACTGAGCAAACCTTGCTGCTAATTGGTGGCGCATTAACGACTTGTTCAAGTTTAAGTCCTAAAAATTGCATTGAAAAAACATCATTAATAGGAAAAAAAGCGAATCAATTTCAATTGACGGGCAAAGCACTAAAAGAAATAAAAAGCCAATGGCCTGATGATAGTACTAATAACCGCAATGAAACCTTGCGGGTTTTATCAAAAATTGCCAAGCAACAGCCTAATCTTATCGATAAAGGGTCTTTGCTATGGGCTTGGCGGGATTTAGATAGCCGCTCGCTCAATAATTTAACTGATCGAGAATATAACTTTGTCACTGATATGCTGGAAGTGGCGGTTGTTGATGCTAAAGGCCAGCGCATAAAAGAAACGGTGCAAAGTAAACAAAATAATGAGCCGGCTGCTAATGATATAGTTAATTTTATTTCTGCAACAGCTAAAGTAAATAGTAAACAGCCGAGCTTATTAGCTATCACAGCATCGAGTCGCGACCCTTATGAATCGGCTGACTTTTACGAAGGCTTACTGGATTTTGATCGTATTAAAAGTTCATGGCTGGCATTAACTCCGGCATTAGCGCAAGCAATCACAACTGGGCAATGTGAAAAGCTAGCGCAATTTCGCCAGCAAAACATGCAGGTGTTTAATCGCCACAAAATCTATCCTGACCGTATTCAAGCTGAGCAACAACTATGCGACGCGGGTGTTGATAATTTAGTTGCAAAAATCGAATCTGCAACAGGTATTATGCTCAACGGTGGCGATCAAAGTTTAACTCGAAAAGTGTTATTTGATGGTACGGGCAAGCCTTATCCATGGACCGATGCTATACGTTCACGTCCGCTATTGGTAGGTACAAGTGCAGGCACAGCGATTCAAAGTGGTGGCAGTAACCAGTTTGGTAGTGTTGCGATGATCACTAATGGCACTAGTTTAGCTGCATTGCGCGATGGTGCGCACGCAGTTTCTGCACCGAGTGAACGTTGTGAAGATGATTGTAATCAAGGGCTAAGCGCAGATACATTAACCTATCAAACCAATGGTGGGCTGGGCAGCTTTAGTGCAGGTATAGTTGACACCCATTTTAGTGAGCGAAATCGCACTGTGCGTTTAGCGACATTGCTTGCAAAAACAGGGCAACAGTATGGCTTTGGTGTTGATGAAACGACAGCCTTGGTGATCATAAAATCACAACTGAGTACGATTGTGACAGTGTTAGGTAAGCATGGGGTTGTGCATTTAAATAAGGGCAAAGATAAATACAGTTTTGATTATTCATTTTGGCCAGCTGGTGCGATTATAGATGTAACACCCCAAGGGTACCAATTAAGCCATCGTACTATAGACAGTGCTTTGCCTGCAATCAAAATACCACCTTTGCCAATGCAGCGTTTCAATAACATACTCACCGATGCTAAATTGCGCTCGCTTACTCAGGCAATGTGTTTAACTAATGAGCAGTCAGCGGTAGGTCAGCAAGATGAGTTTATAGTGACTTTAAATGCCAGCAAAAATACCCAGTATCAGAGAATAAGTCCAAGCAGTTATGGCTGTGCAATTGAACGACTTAGCGTTAATATTACGACGATTCAATGATGCTTTGATGTAGAGCTACTGTTACTCACAGTAGCTCTTCTTTAAATGACAAAGTAATGTGTTAAATTGTCAACAACACCAATTTGGATATATTAGCTACCCATTTCCCCTCAAATCTCACAACCGATGATTGAACATCTGCTTGCTGTGTCGCTTTTCGTTCCAGACGAACAAAATGACTACTTTTAATCTTTACTGCAGCTGCATTGTTATGCTCATTAAAGATAAAATTAACTCTTTTTGTACCTGCAATTAGCAATCGAGTTGTTCTGTTTTTTAGCTCACCGTCAAGTCTTTTTACATCACTTTACATGCTCTTAGATCTTTTAAAAATAATTCTCAATTAACATTGGAAAATGTAATAATTTAATTTAGAATGATCGTTCATTCTAAATTAAGGGTAGTTAACATGCAGCGTTCTCGCGTCGTTCTTTTTACTGTCACCGCTTTGGCAAGTGCAGTTGCTTTATCCGGTTGCGATCAAACTCAGCAGGCGAATGCGCCTGCTGCGCAGCCAGCTCCTGTTGGCGTAATTACATTAAAAAGCCAACCATTAACACTTACTAAGGAGCTTCCAGGGCGAGTAACTGCGTCTCAAGTGGCGCAAATTCGTCCTCAGGTAAGCGGTATCATTCAATCACGTTTATTCACTCAAGGTGCTGAAGTCAAAAAAGGTCAGGCTTTATATCAAATCGACCCAGCTACATTCGATGCGCAAGTAGCAAGTAGTAAAGCTGCTATTAGTAAGGCACAAGCAAGCATTGCTAATGCAAAAGCTAAATCAGATCGTTATGCTGAGTTACTAGCAATAAAAGCAGTCAGTCAACAAGATTTTGATGAAGCAGACGCAAGTTATAAAGGCGCGCAGGCTGATTTATTAACAGCTCAAGCGCAGCTTAAAACCGCACAGATCAATCTTAACTATAGTAAGGTTTCATCACCTATTAGTGGTCAAATTGGCAAATCGAACGTGACCGTAGGTGCTTTGGTAAGTGCTAATCAAGCAACCGTATTAGCAACCGTCACTCAGCTTGACCCAATTTATATTGACCTTACCCAGTCAAGTAGTGAGTTGACTCGTTTGAAAAAAGCGATTGCTAATGGTGAGCTTGATAAAGATCTTACTGCGCAATCAAAGGTTGAACTCACTATGGAGGATGGCTCTGTGTATCCGCACACTGGCACTTTGCAGTTTTCTGAAGTAACTGTAGATCCAGGTACTGGCTCAGTAACGTTACGCGCCAAATTTCCAAACCCTGAAAAGCTACTATTACCAGGTATGTACGTCAGAGCTGTGGTTGTTGAAGGTGTTAAGTCTAATGCTATTTTAGTGCCGCAACGCGGTGTTAGTCGTAATAGCAAAGGTGAGCCTACAGCGATGGTGGTGAGTAAAGACAATACTGTTGAAGCGCGAGTATTAAAAACTGACCGTACAGTAGGTGCTAACTGGTTAGTGACAAGTGGCTTGAACGACGGCGATCAACTAATTGTTGAAGGTTTACAAAAAATAGCACCGGGCGCACCTGTTAATGCAGTGCCTGCCGAGTCAGCTACTAAAACTCAATAACGGAGTATTTTAATGTCGAGATTTTTTATCGATAGGCCAATTTTTGCATGGGTTCTGGCCATTGTTGTTATGTTGGCTGGAATACTTGCAATAAGGAGCTTGCCTGTAGCGCAGTATCCTTCAATTGCGCCGCCAGCCATTACTATTAGCGCAAGTTATCCTGGTGCGTCAGCACGCACACTTGAAGATTCAGTAACCCAAGTTATTGAACAAAAAATGAAAGGTTTAGATGGCTTGTTGTATATGTCATCAACTTCTGAATCCAGTGGTACAGCAACACTGACACTGACGTTTGATGCAGAAACTGACCCTGATATTGCACAAGTACAAGTACAAAATAAGCTAGCAACAGCTACGCCGTTGTTACCTGAAGAAGTACAACGCCAAGGTGTTGTTGTTGCTAAGTCATCATCTAGCTTTTTACTGGTAGTGGGTTTTGTGTCGCAAGATGGTAGCATGACCAATATTGACATTGGTGATTATGTGTCATCAAACGTGCAAGATATTGTAGCGCGTGTTGATGGGGTGGGCGAAGTACAATTGTTTGGCTCTCAATATGCAATGCGTATTTGGCTCGATCCGGCTAAGTTACAAAGCTATAAACTAACACCAGCGGATATATCTGCGGCGATAAAAGCGCAAAATGCACAGGTATCTGCAGGTCAACTTGGTGGAATGCCGGCGATAGCAGGTCAACAGCTTAATGCGACCGTTACCGCGCAAAGTCGATTACAAACACCTAAGCAGTTTGAAGATATTTTAGTTAAAACCAACAGTGATGGCTCTGTAGTTCGCTTAGTCGATGTCGCAAAAGTAGAGCTTGGTGGTGAAAACTACGGCGTGGTTGCGCGCTTCAACGGCAAACCAGCATCTGGTTTAGGCGTGAAGCTAGCCAGTGGAGCGAACGCCTTGGATACAGCGCAAGGTGTAAAAGATGCACTTGAAGAACTTAAACCATTTTTTCCACAGGGCTTAGAGGCGGTTGTTCCTTATGACACCACTCCTTTTGTTGCATTATCAATCGAAAAAGTAGTGCACACCCTAATAGAAGCGGTTGTTTTGGTATTTGTTGTAATGTACTTATTTTTACAAAACTTCAGAGCAACTATTATCCCAACCATTGCGGTACCTGTCGTATTGTTAGGTACGTTTGGTATTCTATTTACTTTCGGGTATTCAATTAATACCCTCACGATGTTTGCGATGGTATTGGCTATTGGTTTACTCGTAGATGATGCGATTGTTGTTGTAGAAAACGTTGAACGTTTAATGACCGAAGAAAAGCTTTCTGCGGTTGAAGCAACGCGAAAATCGATGGATGAAATTAAAGGGGCACTGGTAGGTATTGCTATGGTTCTGTCGGCTGTATTTATTCCGATGGCATTCTTTAGTGGCTCTACTGGGGTTATTTATCGTCAGTTCTCTATTACCTTAGTGTCGGCGATGGGGCTGTCGGTACTGGTTGCGCTTATTTTAACTCCCGCACTGTGTGCTACGTTATTAAAGCCTAGTCATGTACATACTGATGGTAGCATTATTGGTCGTTTTTTCTCAGGCTTTAATCGTGGTTTTGATAAAACCAATAAAGGTGCGCAAGGTTTTGTTGGTCGTATGATTAAACATTCCAAGCGTTACTTACTAAGCTATGCATTAATTGTAGCTGGCATGGTGGCTATTTTTTCAAGCTTACCAACTGCATTTTTACCTGATGAAGACCAAGGTATTTTGTTTAACCAAGTAATGCTTCCTGCAGGCTCTACTACAGAGCAAACGCTTGAAGTGGTTAAAAAAGTTGAAAACCACTATTTAGAAGATCAATCTGAAGCTGTTAGTTCAATTTTTACGGTAACGGGTTTTAGTTTTGCAGGCTCTGGGCAAAACTCAGCAATTGGTTTTGTTAGCTTAAAGCACTGGGATGAGCGCCAACGTGACGACCTATCAGTGGGAGCCGTTGCAGGAAAAGGCATGGGGTATTTTTCAACGATTAAAGAGGCATTTGTATTTGCTTTTCCACCTCCAGCGATTGTTGAACTCGGTACCGCAAATGGTTTTAATATGTTTTTACAAGACCGTGTTGGTTTAGGCCATGATGAGCTATTAAAAGCGCGTAATCAGTTATTAGGTATGGCGAGTCAAAGTCCAATACTTGCAGGCGTTCGCCCTAATGGGCAAGAAGATATGCCTGAGTTACAGCTGGATATTGACCTTGCAAAAGCAGAAGCGCTGGGTGTGTCGCAAGGTAATATTAATAGTACACTTTCGACGGCGTGGGGTAGTAGTTATGTGAATGACTTTATCGACCGTGGTCGCGTTAAAAAAGTATACCTGCAAGGTCAAGCCGATGCGCGAATGGTGCCTGAGGACTTAAATAAATGGTATGTGCGTAATACAAACGGCGATATGGTGCCATTTTCAGCATTTGCTAGTTCTTACTGGTCTTATGGTTCGCCTCGTTTGGAGCGGTATAACGGCTTTTCAGCAATGGAAATTCAAGGCAGTGCAGCACCAGGCTACAGTACAGGTCAAGCCATGGATGAAATGGAGCGTTTAGTTAAGCAGTTACCACAAGGTATTGCTTCTGAATGGACCGGTATTTCATATCAAGAGCGATCAAGTGGCGGTCAAGCGCCGTTGTTATATGGATTATCACTGTTATTTGTATTTTTATGTTTAGCTGCGCTTTATGAAAGTTGGTCAGTACCATTTGCAGTAATGATGATTGTGCCACTGGGTATTTTTGGTGCGATTATGGCCGCCTTTATGGGTAATTTATCAAACGATATTTACTTACAAGTGGGTTTATTAACCACCATAGGATTAGCGTCAAAAAATGCCATTTTAATCGTTGAGTTTGCGATTCATAAAATGGATGAAGGCTTGAGTGTAGTAGACTCGGCCATTGCGGCTGTGCGACTTCGCTTACGTCCTATTTTAATGACTTCAATGGCATTTGTGTGTGGTGTGCTTCCGTTAGCTATCGCCTCAAGTGCAGGCTCAGGTGCACAAAATGCATTAGGTATTTCAATTATTGGTGGAACACTTGCCGCCTCGTCACTGGTTGTTATTTTTGTACCTTTATTTTTTGTTTTAGTTCGCAGAGCATTCTCAGGCAAAACTAAAACAACGTCACAGGAGCAATCATAATGACATTCAAAACGTTAAGCTTAGCGAGTTTAAGCGTATTTGTGCTCAGTGCTTGCCAAATGGCACCTCCGCGTGAAGATATCGTGTTGCCGGTGCCTGATAGCTACGCAATACAGAGTGAGCAAGGTAATACAGCTGATTTAAGATGGCAGCAGTTTTTTGCGAATGAAAAACTGCAACACTTGATTGAGCAAACATTAGTTCATAATAAAGACCTTAAACTTGCCGCACTTAATGTGCAGCAAGTTCGTGCGCTTTATCAAATAGAAGACTCTGCCTTATATCCGTCAATCGATTTTGCTGCGTCGGGCACGCGTCAGCGCTTACCGGGAGACTTAACGTCAACCGGTAATGCACAAATTAGCGAGAGCTACAAAGCTACCGTGGGAATGACCGCGTATGAGCTCGATATATGGGGCAAAATTCGTAATCAATCTGATCAAGCTCTGCAAACTTTGTACGCGTCAGAGCAAACTCAAACGAGTGTAAAAATTAGCTTAATTTCTGAGTTGGTAAGTGCGTGGCTAAATTACGCTGCTGATAAAGAGCAGTTAGCGCTTGCTACGCAAACCCTAAAAAGTCAGCAGGCATCACTGGCGTTAACCGAAAAAAGCTATGCACTTGGCGCGGCATCAAAGTTAACGTTGGCACAAATTGAGAGCACTGTAGCCACCGCAAAAGTTGATATTGCTAACTATCAGCGCTTGTTAAAGCGTGATAAAAATGCCCTTGATTTATTAGTAGGTCAGCCGGTTTTAGCGCAGTTGTTACCTGTTGAGAGTTTAGATGAAGTACTAAATTTCCCGACCGTGCCTGTAGGCTTACCATCCGAGTTACTTGAACAACGTCCTGATATTAAAGCAGCAGAGTTTCAGTTATTAGCTGCTAACGCTAATATCGGTGTTGCAAAGGCGGCATTTTTTCCAAGTATTAGCTTAACGGCTAATGCCGGGAGTGCGTCGAGTGATCTAGATAATTTGTTTTCAAGTGGCACTGGCACTTGGAGCTTTATGCCATCGATCACGATACCGATATTTAATATGGGTCGTAATCAAGCAAACTTAGATGTTGCGCAAACTCAGCAACAGATTGCGCTAACCACCTATGAACAAACGATTCAACAGGCATTTAAAGAAGTCTCTGATGCGCTTGCCGATAGGGAAGGCTATATGCAGCAGCTAAGTGCGCTTGAAGATCTGTATAATAGTAATCAAGTGTCGTTTACACTCTCTGAAGCTCGCTTCGAAAAAGGCGCCGATAGCTATTTACAAGTGCTGGATGCACAACGTAATTGGTACAGTGCTGGGCAACAACTCATTAGCGGTAAAAAAGCCTATATTACGAGCCAAATTAGTTTGTATAAAGCGGTTGGAGGCGGTTGGCAACGATCGGCTCAACAGAGTGAATAGCCATTAGGCTGCGCCATTGTATAGTTTATCACTAGTTTATTAAGTTCTTTGTGGTAACCGACAAAGTTGATGTCAAAGGGCATATAAGCTAGTGATAATTATTAGGTTAAAGAAAAGCAGTGCTTTTCGGAGTTACTATGAAAGAAAAATCTAAGAGACAAACCGACCCTGCACTTGTGCAAGCACGCCGTGAGCAAGTGCTTAGTGCTGCGGCCGATTGTTTTAGACGAAAAGGCTATCATGGCGCAGGAATGGCCGAGATCTCAAAGACCGCAGGGATGAGCGCAGGACATATTTACAATTACTTTGCCAGTAAAGAAGCGATCATTGAATCGATTATAGAACAGGATATGGAAAAACTGTTCTCTATTTTTCAGGAGTATGAAGATCAACCTGGTGACTTAGTAACGATTTTACTCGATGGTTTAGACCACGCAGTGGATCATCATACTGATGTAAACCAAGGTGCACTGGATTTAGAGATGTTCGCTGAAGCTGCGCGCAACGATAAAGTGGCAGAGCAGTTGCGAAAGTCTGATTGTTACGCCAGAGAGAAAATGCGAAATCTTTTATTGAGTGAACGCAGTTTGATAAAAGACCTTAGTGCAACTGAACTTGAAAGTCGTATCGAAGTGATGTTTGCAATGATAAATGGGATTACCATACGTAAAACCCTGAATCCACATGTTGATAAAGCCACGCTATTATTAGCGCTTCGCCCGGCAATGCGGGTGTTGCTCATACCGTTCTAATTAGAGCCGGGGCCTTAAGCGCAAAGAGGTGTCGTTTAATCCTCTTTGCTGCGTTATTTTGGGGCTTAAAGCGTAATACCTTAAATTATAAGTTAGGTATATTTTAGTTTGTTCAGTAAATGATTCTTCACGGCTGGCCACTCTGATGCAATAATTGAATAAACAACAGTATCGCGAATCGATCCATCTCTTGTTATTTGATGGCTGCGTAAAATACCATCTTGTTTAGCGCCTAGCCTTGCAATTGCCTTTCGCGATTGTTGATTAAAAAAGTGTGTTCTAAACTCAACTGCAATGGCATTGTGAGTATCAAATAAATACTTCAACATCAAAAGTTTACATTCAGTATTTACAGGACTTCTTCGTACAGCCTTGGCATACCATGTGTAGCCTAGTAATGCGCGCTTATGCTGTGCGTCTACGTTATAGAATCGAGTTGTGCCAACTATTTTATGGCTACTATTACACCTTACGGCGAAGGCGCTATTGCCGTTTTTGGCTTCAATAATTGCCCGTTCAACATAACTGTGCATTTGTTCTGGCGAAGGAACATTGGCATACCATAATTTCCAAGACTCTCCATCAAGCACCGCATGTTTTAATTCATCAATATGATGTAAGCTTAACACCTCAAGCGTTATAAAGTGCCCAACCAATGGCATTGGTTTTAACCACTGCATATATTTCCCTTACTCCTAGGGCCATTGTTTAATATCTCAACGTTTTGTACATAGAGATGATCCTATAAGGATTCAATGATAGCAACTTACACATTGAATTTTACAATTAATCTGTTGATTTCAGCTATAAATCAATAACCTCAAATCCGCTCCATTGACCACTGTACCGCGATTATTGCGATGGCGAGTGAGCCTGCAGGCATCACCCATTTTTGATACCAGTGATAGTTTCTTGCCCAAATAAGGACTGGTAATGTAACTGCTAATATAGCCAGTTGGCCTATCTCTACACCTAAATTAAATGCTAGCACGCTGAGTAATTGATAGTCACTGGATAGCCCTAATTCACCTAATACACTCGCAAAGCCCATGCCATGCAATAAACCAAAGGCGAATGTGACCCAACCTAAACGCACAACTAATGGCCAAATATTGTTAAGAGCTGCAAACAACACCGATATAGCGATTCCCAATTCTACCCAGCGACTGTTAGGTGTAACTAATTGCATTGCAGTGGCGGTCAGAGTGATTGAATGCGCCAAAGTAAATGCGGTAACTATCCATGCGGTGTGTTTGAAGATCGTGACTTTTGATTCTACACCTTGCCATTTTGCTGATTTTTTTACTAATACACAGGTAAGCAACAATGCAATTAAAAATAAGATATGGTCAAGTCCGAGCCAAATATGCAGCACTCCTTGGTAAACATATTGATTAAAAGTGGTGAGGTAATTGCTTTTAGTAAAATCAAAAGTTTGAAGGGCATTATTTTTACTCATCACGCGAGTTTGTTCATTGATAGTGACAATTGCTTTATGATTGGCATCAGTATCGAAAAATGCCTGATAATGAAATGCTATGGCGCTGTGGTTCGTGTCCAGAGCTGGGCAGGATAATTGCAATTTAACAACCACATAGGGTTGATTAAAATGACTATCAAGCTGCAACGGAGCGTCGCTGGTAAGCGTACATACTTGCTCGTCCGCTGATGTTACCGTCAGTGAGGTCAGGACAAAATCACTTATGGCGCTATGTTTTGCACTGATCTCATGCCATGCGATAGCCCCATCTTGGTTTAAATCAAACGCCACCTGTTGCTCTAAATCGGCAACGTTGATTTGCCAACTACCTGTAAAATGGCTGTCATCAATTGCGTTTAAATTAATATAGCTGGTACTTAATTGGTGTGCTTGAGCTGTTCCTTGCAACATGAAAAATAAACACAGGTTACAAAAAAACGCAGTTACAAATGCGTTCATAAAGAGGCTCCTTGTGCACGTGTAAGTAGTTGCTGATCGGCATCAAGCTTGGCTTGTTGCCAATTTATTTTTGCCCAGTATAGGGCTTTTTCTGGCTGTTTATTGATGTCTAAATAATAGTGAGCTAAATCACTGGCATGGAAACTGTCTTGGCGTAATTCACGCAGCGCGACTCTTTGCGCCATTAAATTTTGCCATTGCGTCAGCGAGATATCGTTGTAGTGTTGCTCTGCAATTGCTAAGCGCAGCAACAAGGCATCCTCTAAATTTTGTTTTTCATTTACCAGTGCGGGCAAAGTGTTAAGCACTTTTTGATAATTCCCTTGCGCTAAATAAATATCTGCCCATAACACTACAAGGCTGACGGGGGCTGTTTTTAATGGCAATGACTGGATATGAGCGAGCGCTTCATCGGGTTTATTGAGTCTCAGTGCCATTTCAGCCAATACATGGCGGGTATTATCGCTTTGTTTATTACTTGTAATACTGTTTGCTAAACTTTGATAACTTTGTGCTAATTGACCGTCTTGGCTTAGTACATCAAATGTACAGGTATTAATTACATCCATTGCTGTTAGAGCCAAGAGTTTTAAGCATTGTTGTTTGGCGGCTTTAAAGTCACCTTGAACCATTAGCATATTGGCGCGTAATAGATGGGTGTTAACATGGTTAGGATCGCGTTTTAGTACTGCATCGGTGATTGCTAAGGCTGCTGAAAATTGATGTTCACGTTGTAAAACGCGTGCATACATGTAGCCAATTTGTGGTGTGGGAGATTGCGCATAGCGCTGCTGTAACTGGTTTTTTAATAAGCCTTGGCGAAGCTCAGTTTGACCTACTTGTTGGCTATTTATCAGTAACGTCATTAATTCGTCTTGATTAAGGTGTGCGGTATTTATTGTGCGGGCTTTTGCGATGATCTCGTCATCTGCTGGCGTATAAGGTTCAGCCCCTGCATTAACAGAGATCAATAAACAAAGGTAAGTAAAAGCACGGGTGATCATAGCATTCTCCTTAAAAAGGCCATCCATGGCCTGCAAGTTTTATTGTGTGATTTAGTTGTTACCTAACAAATCGTCAAATGTGGCATTTTCATCCGCATTTGTGAATGTACGGCCGTTCACACTCAGTGGCTTATCGGTAGCCGCTTGGTTAAATGCTGCACGGCCTAGTTGTGCAAAATCGACTTCAAGTGCTTCAATAGTGATATCAACCATTGCGGTAACTTGGCTGTTTACCCCATCACTGACTGCAAAGGTAAAGCTATCAGAGCCAGTCGTTTCAAGGTTCGGCGTATAGGTGTAACTACCATCACTATTAACCACTACCATGCCTAGCATTGGCTCAGTAACCAGACTGAAGGTAAGAGTATCTCCTTCAGGATCAGAACCTTGTAGCATGTCTTCAATTACAACTTCTGTTTGTGTGGTTACCATATCAGCTGTTGCTATGGGTGCTTTATTTACCATCGGTGGTATCTCGACGGTGTTATGGTCGTCATCATTGCTACAGCCGCTGAGTGTAAGCGCAGCAAGCAATAACCCAAGATGTGATAATTTAAAATGTTGCATGAGTGTTCTCCTTATTTAGACCCTGCAAGTGGAGTTGCTAGATATGGGAAGCTTGCATCCATCATCGTAGCGTTCACTGGTGCACCATCAGTAAATGGTACGTTACCTACACTGGCATCATCAGATGTGCACAGGCCTAAATCAGTATTTGTACCATTTACTGGAATTGGATAGCATAAGCGACCCATTACCACACGTAGCGCAATATCAACTACATCATCACCAGGACGACGGCCATTTGGGAAACCCGCTAAATCATCGCCAGCAACACCGAATGCTGATTGATCTGCTTGTGCTTTTGCAGCGATATTGGTATTTAGACGCAGCATTTCAGCGCCTGTAACAGTGGCCAATTGATTAACGCCTGGGAAACCAGTTAAAAATGCAGTTACTAAGTCATTACGTGGAAAATTCGTTGGTGCAAGGGTCGCTAGATTTGCCCCTAAGGTGGTGTTAACCGCATCTTTGAACAGAATATTTAATAGCTCTGGTAAAGATGGGTGGGTAACATAATCAATAAATTGACCATCGTCTTTAGGCTGTGAACTTGAGAAGGTATCTTTGTCTTTTAAACCAATTACCAGCTCATTAACAAGTGGATTACCTAAACGAGATACTTGAGTAAGCGCACCACCGTTTACCGCATTGTTAGCAAATTTAGCATTTGGGTTTAAAATACGCGCCTGTGGTAAGCTAGCTGTAGTCCATGTGCCAATAGTGCCATTGCCATTACCAACTACACAGCTTTTAGGTACTTCAATAGCAATTGCGGTCACATTTTTATCTGCTAAGTCATCATTATCTGCCGATTGTGTAATTCCTCCAGGGAAGCCCTCGCCATCACCTGCGCCCGGCGCACTGTCGCCTTCTACCGGCACATAGTTCACTAAGTCAAAGGTTTTGCCTAGGTTCACCACGAATGGATCTTTACGTTGGCCAACAAATACTTTTGCCATACCGTCACAGCCCGGGATCGCTACTTGATATACAAATTGCGCTGCGTAGCTTTTATAGCCATCCATTGATGAAAACGTTTTATCGCCAATATAATCAAGTGGCTTGTGGAATTCATTACTGCTGGTCATGGTATTAGTTAGCATGGTTTTGCTACCTGTACGCTGATCACCTGCGATCATCGTCATAGTGTATGATTCGCTAAAGTTAACTGCGGCATTATTGCCAGCTGCAACACCACCAACATTTTTAAGTGGTACAGCAACAGTACGTTGGTTGCCTTCAGGGCCAACGGTTAATGCAACGCCTTGATTGTCATTAGGCAGCATACTTTTGAAGTTAAAGGCGAAACTAATATCTTCAATCGCATCGCCATCGTTATCAATATGGATGCTGTAGGTTGCATCAGGATCCATGGCAAAATAGTTAGGTCCACCATAGCCATCTTGCAGTGGAATATAGTTTGCAATCAGGGTGACATAATCACCACGGCCTTGTTCATAACTGTTAAATGCATAAAAATCTGTTGAATCTAAAGTCGGGAAACGACTGATATTTGGAGCTTCACGGTGACTTGACGCCTCTGATGGGGCGCTTACTAAGGTACTGCATACTACAACTGCTAATATTGACGGAGTTAAAGCTTTCATGACTTTGTCCTTTAGTTTTAATAAATAGTGGTCATAGTTAATAACGCATGGTGGTCGTAATTAGATGCAAAGAAACGTAAATAAAGTTAATAAAATGTCTTTTTATTTGTATTGTTTTGATTTTAAAACAATAAAAAACCAGCTTGCGCTGGTTTTCAACTATCTTTTATTGTTTTACTACAATAAAATTAATTCAGTAGTGTAAAGTACTTCGCTAGGTAAGCCGTTTGGTGAGCCACCTATTGGCTCTATACTAATTGCTAACAGGGCAATATCTTGCGCGTTAAAACGTGCGTCTTTCAATATTGATTTAACGCCATCTTTAGGAAGTAGCCCTAATGATATTGGTATATCTTGCCCTTTTAAAATCATCCACAGCTCATAATCTTTATCCGTCCTTGCCGTAAGCTGCTCGCTGGCTTTTATTGATAAGCCTTGCTCGTTGATATCAATAAACCATAATGGTTTTTCGCTGGCATCTTTAAACAGTGCAATTTGCTGAGTGTTTTGCCCTACAGGCGTTTGTGGCTGCCAAATAATCAAAGCTAATACTACACAGGCTGCGGTAGCAATTAACGACCACGCTTGCCAAATACCAGTTTTAGGTTGAATAACATTGTTCGATACTACTTGCTGTGGGTCAATACGTTGTGAAATTGCTTCCCAAACATGGCTATCTGGCGGCACAGATTTAATTGAGCTGGCTAAATTATTTAAATGTTGCTCCCACATCCAGGTCGCCTCTCGAACACGATTTGATGAGAGCATCAAACGTTGAAAGCGTTTGCGAGCAGAGCCTTTTAATGTTCCTAACACGTATTCAGCCGCCAACATATCGATGAGTTTTTGATTGTCATAATTCATAACGTTAAGCACCTTTGCAACTGTTGCAGGCCGCGTCTGATCCAGCTTTTTACTGTGCCAAGCGGAGTATCAATATGATCAACTAACTCACGGTGAGTCAAGCCTTTGTAGTAGGCTAAGTGGATCGCCTGTTTTTGCTGTTCATCTAGTTGCTCTATACAATCAACGAGTTTACTTTTATCTTCGTAATCAATAGCTAAAGGTGAGTCAGTTAAATCATCTGAGATTGCTGAGTCGTCATCTAGGGCTTGCTCTTTACGGACTTTATGATAGCGCAAAGAGTCTAAGCTACGATAACGAACAATGCTGATCATCCAGCTGATGACAGTGCCTTTAGTTACTTGATAATCAGATGCATTGTGCCAAATTTTCACAAATGCATCTTGTAGCGCTTCTTCAGCATGTGCACGATTGCTTAACATTTTTAAGCTGATCGCAAACAGCTTTGCACTTGTGGCATTATACAATTTAGCAAATGCCTGTTTATTGCCCTGTGCGGTTGCACTTAGTAGAGGTAATAATTCGTCGGTTTCCATAAAGTTCCTATTTTTATTGTCAGTTGGTAAACGTTTCAGGATGTAAATTGGATGCAAAAAACCAACTAAATGATGGGTGCTTACTATTATTTTCATGCTTTTCCACCAGTTAGCCTAGCAGCAAAATACGGCTTATCAAGTTGAGAAGCTCCGTCGGCTATTTGGTAGCAAGGTTTTACAATCGAAGTTTTGAAGTGATTAATGACTCTTTTAAGTAAAACAATATGGCTGACAAAATTGAAATTTTACCAAATTGCAAAAAAATCCCGTTGCTTACAATAAATGCCTTGTTTTAGTTATGGTTAAACGGTGCATGAATGTCATACAATGGGGTAAAAGTAGACCACATAAGAGAGATTAAAATGGCCGCATTCGGTACCGTATTTATGCCGCAGATGATTCAAGCACGTTTTACTGATAACGCTTGGAGCGAAAGCTCTGTTGTTCCGTCAGATAAAATTGAACTTCATGCTGGTGCACATGTTCTTCACTATTCAAGTACATGTTTTGAGGGGTTAAAAGCATTTCGCCATGAAGACGGCTCAGTTTATATTTTCCGTATGGACGCTAACATTGCCCGCATGAAACAAAGCTCGCATTTATTAAGTTTACCTGAAGTTGATGGAGCCATGCTTGAAAAAATGATCATTGATATTGTTCGCCAATATGCTGATGAAACGCCGTTACCACCGGGCTCTATGTATATTCGTCCAACTCATATCGGTACTGAAGCTGCAATTGGTAAAGCGGCTGTGCCGTCATTAAGTTCATTATTGTATGTGCTATTATCACCTGTTGGTGATTACTTTGCTGGTGGCGCGACTGCGCTGCGAGTATTGTTAGAAGAAGATGGTATGCGCTGTGCCCCACACATGGGTATGATCAAAAGCGGTGGTAACTACGCTAGCGCATTAGCACCCATTACGGCAGCACGCTTGCAACATCAAGCCGACCAAATTCTATTCTGTCCAGGCGGTGATGTACAAGAAACTGGTGCCGCAAACTTTATTTTAATTGATGGTAATGAAATTATTACTAAAGCGCTAGACAGCACCTTTTTACATGGCGTGACGCGCAGCAGTATTTTAACCATCGCTAAAGATTTAGGTATGACAGTATCCGAGCGCAATTTTACAGTCACTGAATTACTTGAGCGTGCTGCAAAACCGGGTACTGAAGCTGCTTTATCTGGCACTGCTGCGGTATTAACCCCAGTGGGTACTTTTATTCATAATGATAAAGAATACAAAGTGGGCAGTGGTGAAGCAGGGCCAACGACAATGCGTTTGCGCCAAGCCCTTAACGATATTCAATGGGGTAAAGCACCAGACACCCATGGCTGGTTAACCAAAATCGACGTGTAAAGTTAAACGATATGTTTTTATAAAAAGCCTAGGTTATTTATAACCTAGGCTTTTTTATGGTCTAAGTTATTTAATAATCTATACTTTCAACTGTGTAAGTTAGCTGCAAAGGTGTGTAAAAATAACGTATGTAAACACAGGAAGTATCACTAAACTAATCAGTTGATATCTTAATGCTATGAAATATATATGAATATTTATTTCTGTGAAATTTTATTAGTGGCGCATAGATTGCATTTCTATTTGGGTATAACTAACGACAAAAGGAGCGTTTATGTGGGCCGCAATAAGTTACTTATTATTGGCAATTGTATTTATCATTATGGGGTGGCAGGTTAGTCCTAGCTATTTTTCGCTGTTATTCTATTGGACGGCTTTATCTTTATTACTGGTAAGCGGTGCCTATTTTTTTAATATTGCAAAAATTTTTCGTAAACGAGAAAACGGTGTTATCCCGTTTTACATTCGTTGGGCTTTCATACCTTTTTTATTGGGGGCACAAGTTTATAACGCGTGGAGCCGAAAGCACGATAAAGTACCGCCATTACAACAAATTAACGAACACTTATTTTTAGCCTGTCGCTTATTCCCTTCAGATATAGATACTTTAAAAGATAACGGTATTACCGCGATTTTAGATGTAACCTGTGAATTTGATGGACTTGAATGGTCATCAACACAAGAAAACATAAACTATTTAAATATCCCTGTGCTTGATCATCGAGTCCCAACACGTTCGCAGCTTAATCAAGCGATTAACTGGATTGCCCATCATATTAAAGATAATCGTCGAGTGGTGGTGCATTGTGCGTTGGGTCGTGGTCGATCGGTGTTTGTGATGGCGGCTTATTTACTCAGTCAAAATAAGGAGGCTGATGTACATCAAGTGCTTGCGCAAATAAAAGAAACACGCGAAACCGCTAATTTAAATAAACACCAACTACGTCAACTAGTTAAACGCCATAGAAAGGGTGAGTTATTAATCAAAAATAAAGCGGTATTAATTGCTAATCCAGTTTCCGGCACTAAGTTATGGCAGCAAAAAGAGCATTTAATTGTTGCGCGTTTATCTGCTTATTATAACTTAAAAGTGATGATCACATCAGTTGAGAAAAATGGGATTGTGTTGGCCAAACAAGCGATAGCTGATAAGCCAGATATGATCATCGCCTGCGGAGGCGATGGCACAGTGGCAGAAGTGGCAAGTGTTTTGGTAAACACAGACTGTAAATTAGGTATTATCCCATTTGGCACGGCCAATGCTCTAGCACATGTTTTAATGGGAATTAAGTCAAAGTTGATCCCTGTGGAAGTAGCATGTGATTTGATTATTGAAGGGCAAACCAAGCAAATGGATACAGCATATTGCAATGGTGAGTTAATGCTGCTGTTAGCAGGGATTGGCTTTGAACAACACATGATTGAAAAAGCCGATCGGGATACTAAAAACGAGCTTGGTCAGTTCGCATATTTACAGGGCTTCTGGCAAGCTTTAGGCGAACAAAAAGCCCAAGATTTCACAGTACAGCTAGATGATAACGAGCCGCAGCAAATACATACCAATAGTTTAATTGTCGCTAATGCTGCACCTTTTACTACTTTACTAGCGCAAGGTGGGGGACAGCCTGATCACTATGATGGCTTGCTCGATGTTAATTGGCTCACTCCAAACCAAGACGCATCAGCCAATGTATTAAGTATTGCTGAGCTGGTATTTAGCAGTATTACCCAAGCACATTTTGCGATTAATTCACATCATACCAATGCGCGCCGCGTTGCAATATCGGCGACTCAGGAAATAAAATATGTACTTGATGGTGAAGTTAAAAGTGCTGATAAATTGATCATTGAAATTACTCCGCAATCACTGGCGGTGATCTGTGCAGAGCAGGTCGAGTAACTGAACTTGTTGCGCGTTATAAGCTATAACGCGCAATTGCTGTTACTTCTTTTTAATACTAGGCCACACAAAGCCACTGTTTTGCGGTTGTGCATCGACACAGTTATCGAGGTATAACTGCTCGACCTTGGTACGAGCCCAAGGTGTTTTACGTAAAAATTTTAGGCTCGATTTTACACTTGGGTCTGATTTAAAACAGCGAATATCAACATGCTCACCCATCGCTTTCCAGCCAAGTGTTTGCTCGAGTTTTACTACTATTTGTTCGAGTGTAATGCCATGTAACGGGTTGTTTGCTTGCTGATTCATAATTCACTATTGCTTGATAAAAGTCGCTGCTATTGTAACGTAACTGTGCGTTGATACCAATTCTATTAATTAACGCGAATTGTTTTAGGAGCGGTTGGGTAAATAATTTCATTTTGCTCGTTGAGCATTAACCAATTTAACGCGCTATTATTGTGATGAGGGTTTTTTGCTGCACAAATCACCCGCACATTAGCCATTATAATAATCGCACCTTCGCTGTAGCGTTGATCTTCAAACCAACAGAGTTGTTGCTCGCTAACTATATTTTTTGCGTCAAGAAACAAGGCTGGTTTTTGATTATTACTGAAACTATTAGCCGAGTAAATTACACTGATAAAACAGATGCCTATAATCGTTATAATTCGCATATTTAGCCTTTGCATTAAAAAATAACTACACTAAGCTTATACCTAAGTTATCCCAAAATACTAGTTTCAGTTGCAATTAAATGCGTTTAAACCAGCCCACTTAGGGTTTTAGGGTGACTTGGCCATAAAATGTGTTAGGGTAAAATCCACAAAAATAATTTTCTAAAGACAAGGTGAGCACATGCAATTTAAACAAACGATGATTGACGAATTTACACTGTTAGCAAAATTTCCATTAACCAGTAAAATGCAAGGTATTAAGTTACATAGCGATGCTGATGAAAGCTTATTAAGCGCAGCACAACGATTGTTTGATAAAGGTATTATAGATAGCCCAGATGGCGGTTACTTAACCGATCTGGGCTTAGATCTGATAGAGCACGTAACCGTGCTACACAGTGCGTTGGGTAATTAAAAAATATCAGGCTGCATCCGGTTGGTTTTGTGGTGCAGCATCAATAAATGCATCAAGCTTGTTACAACGTTCATAAATGGCTGCTATTTTCGGATACGCAGTCATATCAACGTTAAAACGATAAGCATTAAATACTTGCGGCACTAAACACACATCAGCAAGGCTAGGTTTATCACCCACACAATATTCATTTGTATGATCAAGTAGCTGTTCAATTTTTTCAAAACCAACCTCTACCCAATGACGATACCAGGTATTTTTGATTGCATCGTCAGCACCAAGTTCACCGCTTAAATATTTCAGTACCCGTAGGTTATCAATAGGATGAATATCGCAGGCAATGGCATAACATAAATTACGGATCTGGGCTTTTTGCCAGGCATCACCAAATAATAGTGGTGTGTCGGGGTGTGTTTCTTCAAGGTATTCTAAAATTGCCATCGATTGTGCGAGTACACCGTCATTGGTTTCCAGCGCAGGTAATAACCCTTGCGGGTTTTTATCTAGGTATTCAGGTGCTTGTTGCTCAGATTTTAGTAAGTTAACAGTTACTAACTCATGCTGAATATTTTTTAAATTAAGCGCAATACGCACGCGATATGCGGCAGATGAACGAAAATATGTATAAAGTTTCATGGTTCAATTATCCTTGTGGGCCACTGTAGTGTTTTTTAATAGTACGCCAGCAGTCAGTGTAGTTAGGTTGGCGCTCTTTGCCTTCTAATGCGTATTTTGTTGGTGAAATAACGTAACGTGATTCAAACATAAACGCGAGGGTATTTTCGTAGCGTTGCGGTTCAAGCTCTGCGTTAGAGGCCTTTTCAAATACATCAGCTTCTGGGCCATGCGGTGACATACAATTATGTAAACTCATGCCTCCTGGTACAAAACCGTGCTCTTTGGCGTCGTACACGCCTTCAATTAAGCCCATAAATTCACTCATAATATTGCGGTGATAATAGGGTGGGCGAAAAGTGTTTTCTGCCACCATCCAGCGTGGAGGAAAAATTGCAAAATCAATATTAGCAACGCCTTCTGTGCCTGATGGGGATGTCAGTACTGTGAAAATAGACGGATCCGGATGATCAAAGCTCACTGTATTCATTACATTAAAACGTGCTAAATCATATTTATAGGGTGCACTGTTGCCCGTCCAGGCTACAACATCTAAAGGGGAGTGGCCTATATCACAGCGGAACATATTACCGTTGAACTTAGCAACCAACTCAAACTCACCTTCTTTATCTTCAAAGGCAGCAACAGGGTATTGAAAATCACGGTCGTTAGCGTAGCCGTTGGCTCCCACTGGGCCGCGCTCAGCTAACACATAAGCATGACCATAATTTTCACAGATATAACCACGAGCAGTATCAGAGAGCAAAACGACTTGGAATTTAATGCCACGCGGGATCACTGCGATTTCACCCGCTTTAATCGTTAAATTACCACATTCTGTTTTCAGCAGTAACTGACCTTGCTGCGGCACAAATAACATTTCGCCGTCGGCATTATAAAAATAACGATCAGTCATTGATTTATTCGCTACATAAACATGGATGCCAATTCCTGTTTGGCCATTGGCGCTGCCGTTTGCAGCCATAGTGATCAAACCATCAATGAAATCGGTTGGTGTGGTTGGAATATCAATTGGATCCCAACGAAGCATAGTAGGTGGAGTTGGGACTTCGGTAATTGGGGCGGTGCGAATTAAACCGTTATCAATTGCGCTGTAATCACCTTGGACAACCGATGGGCGAATACGGTACATCCAAGTGCGGCGGTTATCAGCACGCGGCGCGGTAAATGCGGTGGTACTAAATTGTTCAGCGTATAAATCGTATTTTACTTTTTGCGGGCTAAACTGCCCAATAGGCAATGCGCCAGGCAGAGCTTCGGTTTCAAACTCATTGCCAAATCCTGTCATATATTTTAATTCGCTGGTCATCACTCGACTCCTTTATGTTTTACTGTAAGATACTCTCAAGTGAGACTAAATTCAAACATCGTGCTTTTTGTCACTGTACATATTTATGGACACTTAAACATGATTGTAAATTAAGAGGACATAGCCGTTATGGCTCTCGATTTAGAGACATTTTTACCTTATCGTCTGGCTAACTTAGCCAGTAAAATGAGTGAACAGTTTGCACCCGTGTATCAACAACAAAGTGATTTAAGCATTCCTCAGTGGCGTATTTTGTTTAATTTAGCCCAGTTTGGACAAAGCAACGCGAAAGCATTGTGCGAGCAAGCAGCAATGGATAAATCCACGGTATCGCGTGCTATTAAGGCATTGATAGATAAACACTATGTAGTGAGTTTAATCGATCCAGCAGATAAACGCGCCAGCTTGTTAGCGTTGAGTGAGCAAGGGTTGGGCTTGTATCAGCAATTAGCCCCAGCTGCTTTAGCGTGGGAGAAGAATCTGTTGGATGTTTTAACTCAAGCCGAGTATCAAACCTTGCTTAGTTGTTTAGATAAGTTAACTAGTAAATTAGATGAATAAAACAAAAAGCCCATCAAAAGATGGGCTTTAAAATTAATTTAATTTGTAAGTTACTTTAGCAAATTAGAATGTGTATTTAACACCTACACGCATTTCCCAAAGTGACGGCTTAGTTTCTACACTTGCACCTGCTGGATCATTAAAGCTGGTGTAAACGTATTGACCATTAACAATTTCAGTCGTTACAGCGTTTTGTAATGCGCTGCCGCTTTTCAGCACGCCCCAATCGTCATTTAGCATGTTACCGATGTTTTTGATAACAAAGTATGCTGAGCCTTTTTGATCATCAGTAAAGCCCATAAATTCTTGCTCAACTTTGAAATCGAACGTAACCCACCAATCACCATCAATGCTGTTACGGTTATTGATTTTACCGCGAGTTAGGCCTTCGCTTTCAACCCACTCATTAAAGGCTGCTTGATCAAAATCTGCACCATAAACAACTTGGCTGTCGTCAAGTGTTGGTACATACAATAATTGACGAGCAGCATCGTTGTATCCCATACCACCTGATCTTGAGTCAAATCCATATGAGTAAGGTGTTGTTTGTTGTGCTTGACCAAATAGGTTGAACTTAGTCTCGTAACCATCAAATAACTCATGGCTATACGCTAAACTCATCGTAAAGCGGTGCGGAATTTCATAGTTAGATGTTGCCACACCTGGGTTTTCAGAATCAGACACCGCAACGTAATGATAGTTAGAAAATGCTACAGAGCTAGTCATCGGGTTAACATCTTTAGACACTGTATATGCATAAGAAAGAGCAAAATCGATGCCATTATCAAATGACTTGTTCATTGCAAGAGACAGAATATGCGAGTAAGCATCATCGCCTTTAACATTGGTTAACAAGAAGTCTGAACCACCATTGTAAATTGGGCGACCATCTGGCGCTACACCAGTTTTTTCATATGCTAAGTTTTTAACAATGGCTGAATCTTGCTTATCGGTATAAAGGTAGTCAACATTAAACACATAATCGCTTTCAGTGATATAAGTACCACCTAGTGAGAATTTCCATTCTGATGGAATTTCAAAGTTAGGATCCGTCACATTTACATCAGCATCAGCACCACCTTGGCCTACTTTATCATATAAGCCTTGTGGAATATCGTAACCAGGTTGACCTGCGCCATTGAATGCTATTGCATCAGGACCAAGGATTTGGATATTTCTTTGATTAACTTGAACATTACGAACACCATCGTTTGAATAGCTGTTAGAAATCCATACGTTAGGGTTACCACCTGAATATAAGCCAATACCGCCGCGCAATTCTAACTGATCATTATATATCCAGTTAACACCTAAGCGTGGTTGAAGTAAGTCAACCCCATCAAGATTTTGGCTATTTGAATAGCCATAACGTTCTTCAAAGTTAGCATTATAAGTTGGTGTATCATCACTGGTATACCAGTCATAACGAAGACCTGCAGTAAATGTTACATCATAATCAATAAGTGCAAACTTATCTTGGAAATACACTGTATTCAGTGCATATTTGAATTCACCCGCGGCATCATCAGGATTTTGGCTTGAAGCGTTACCATAGTAAATTCTGTCTACAAAGCCGCTTTCAAACTCTTCAATAGAACCAAAACGGTATTCACCTTCATTATGCTGTACAAATAAGTTGAAAACATCAAGCTCTTCACGCTCATAGCCAAATGATAGCTCATGGTCTTCAAGGTAATATGTACCACCTAATTTAAGTGATAAATTATCATACTTAAGTTTGTTCGCTTGGCGAGAGTCATCAGGACCCATGTAAATATCAATATCACCAGTATCGATTCTAAACTCACCAAAACCAGATGCTGCATCAAGTGAATTTTGACGATTATCAAGTTTTGAGTAACCTACGCGAACTTCAGTTGAAAAGTTATCAGTCCAATCTGAATATACTGATGCTACGTAAGATTGTAGCTCAGCACCACGCTCATAAAAATGATTAGATAAAGCGATTTCGCTAGAATCTGCGTCTGACTGGGCTAGGCTGAAGCCGTCGTTATAGTTATAAACAAAGCTTGCACGGTGAGCTTCGTTAATATTCCAATCTAGCTTAACTAAGATTTTTTCATCTTCAACTGGCATGCTAGGTACCATAGTACCTGGGTCATAATTATATTTATCGATAGCAATTTGGGTAACGCGATCAATAGTTGCCTGATCAATTCGACCGTTAGCAAATGGCGTATAATTAAAAATTTGTGCGCCTTCAAGCTTCTCATAAGAAGTGAATAAGAATAGCTTATCTTCAATAAGAGGAAGGCCTACGTTAAAGCCGTAACGTTTTTCTGAGTAATCACCAAGCTCTTGTTTCTCGCCTTCAATTGAGTCACCTGACATTGAGTCATTGGTATAATCATAGAAGAAACCACCAGTGATTTCGTTGGTACCTGACTTTGTTACGGCGTTAATGTTACATGAAGTAAAACCACCATATTGAACATCAAATGGTGCAAGTTCTACTGCAACTTGTGCAATTGAATCAAACGAGAAAGGCATTCTTTCAGTAGGGTAACCACTTGAGTTTAAGCCAAAGTTATCGTTCATACGAACGCCGTCAACAGTTAAGCTGTTAAAACGTGGGTTACCGCCGCCACAATTGATAGCACCAGCGTTTGTTTCATCGATATAGATACGTGGATCAGCGCGAATAATATCTTTTAAGTCACGGTTAATAGCTGGTTTGTTTTCTAAATCATCTAAAGTGAAATAAGCAGCTGGACCTGTGCTGCCTGATTGAGCGCTAATTGGCGCGCCACTAACAACGATTTGTTCCATTTGTTGCGAGCGAAGTGCAACAGTTACTGGGTAAGTTTGACCAAGTGTTAAATAAACATCATCAAGTTGAGTATCTTCATATTTATCAGAATCAACAATGATTTTATATGGGCCGCCTACGCGTAAACCTTTTGTAGAGAAGTTACCTTGTTCATTTACTGTTGTTGTTTTTGTTGAACCAGAAGGTAAGTGGATAATAGTAATTTGAGTACCAGTGGCTGGGTTGCCATTTGGACCTGTGATTTGGCCTTTTACAGATGATGCAGTTTCATTTGCAAACGCTGCGCCACTTACGCCAACACAAGCTGCGATAGCAAGTGAAAGTGCTGTTTTGCGTAGTTGAATTTTCATTATTAATTTCCCGTGTAAGGTGTAATATTTTTTAGTTTTGGTATTAATTTGCTCGGATTTTCCAAGCAGCTAAATTGTACCCTATTATTTCATTACAAATAAGTTACATCGCACATAAATTTGTAATAAAAGTAGTTTAGAACAAAATTGCGGTTTTTCGAGCAATTTAGTACCCATGGGTCAATTTACTCATTAAATATGACAAAAGTATGAAACCCAGTGCTTTATGCATAAAAAAACCCGCTAAAAGCGGGTTTTACATAGAGTTTTAAAAATTAGAACTTGTAGCTGATACCAATCTTAGCTTGCCATGTTGATGAGCTCGTTATTTGGCTATAGTTTCTTACATCAGCTCCACCAAAGCTATTATCAATAATATAGCGTCCTTGGTCATCAAGACCACCAAAATCATAAATAGATTGGTCTGAATAGCCCAAGCTTTTTTCTATACCCCAATCGCTATTAAGTAGGTTAGCGAAATTATCAATCATAAGGTATAGCTCGCCACTATGGCCGTTAGCAAAGCCAGGGATTTCTTGTTTAATGCTGATGTCCATGGTGGTAACCCAAGGCTGCGTTCCAGTATTTTTACCGATAATGCCGCCACGTTGAGAGATACCTGCGCGGTCTAAACGCTCTGCTAATTGTGCCCAATTCATTTCAGAATCAGCCCAATTGACATTCGCGTCATCAGCACCCGTTGGAATATAGGCCAAATAAGCACTGTTGGTAAATAAAGAACTTGTGTCGCCTAAGTGAGCATCTTTATACATATTCATTGTATAACTAAATGGACGACCAGAACGGCGTTCAAAATACATATTAAATTTAGTCGCATAACCGGCAATAAATTCAGCATTGTAGCCTAAGTTAATTTTGAAACTATGCTCAACTTCATAAAAGCCACGTGCTGCCACATCTTGGTTACGATTAGCCGTAATATTGTGCTTATAGTTACCTTCGGCTTGCGACGCTGATCCAACAGAAGACTCAGTAACATCTTGATGAGCATAACTTGCAGAAACAAATAAACCGTTATCCCATTCTTTAGCAATACCAGTAGAGATAATGATAGAGCGACCATCGTCGGTTGAATTAGTCATTGCAATATCAACATTATCTTTCAATGCACCACTGTAGATGGTTTCATTAATTACACGCTCGCCGTCAGCAGCTAAACCAATAGGACGGATAGAGGTATTATGCCATACAGCTTCATTTTCTTTTTTGTGGTAAGCAATTTCGGCCTGCCATTTAAAGCCATTACCTAATAGTTCAGAATCAAATTCATATTCAAAGCCAACTTGGGCACGAATACTTGAAGGTAGCTTGAAATCAGGATCAATGTAAGCGGTGCTTCCAGCGCCTTGCACTAACGAATTTTTAATAACATCAGGGACCTGAGTGATATCTGCTGGGTTATTTTGGTAGTAGTCGTTTATTACACTATTTGGTGCAGAAACGAGGGTAATACCATCTTTTTGAAATGAGTTGTTATACCAGACATTTGGAATGCCACCTTGGAAACGACCAATTCCACCGTTGATAGTTAATGCTTCAGTTGCATAATATTTAAAGCCAACGCGAGGTAGAATAATATCTAAACCATCAAGGTTCTCTTGATTACTAAAACCATAGGTGCTTAGAAAGCTTTCATTAAGAGTCGGTTTATCATCAGATGATAAGCGCTCATAGCGAAGCCCAGCTGTCACTTCTAAGTCATCACTTAAGTAAAAAGTATCTTCAACGTATAAAGCAAATTGACTACGTGTAGCATCATAGGCGGTATCTGCTGAATTATTAGTGTACGCATTTTGATATGAGAAGTTGTATGCACTCACTTCGCGGTTAGCAAAATTTTCTAGACTAGTGAATTTCCATGTACCTAATGAGTTTTCAGCAAAGAGGTTATATAAACGAAGTGACTCATATTGAGCCCCAAAGTTTATTTCGTGCTCGTCCATTAGATAAGTTGCATCAAACATCAGTGTTAAGTTTTCAGTTTCAGATTTGTTCGCATGGCGATATCTATCAGTACCAAAATTAAAATTAGGGCCATTTCTGCCATCTTCTTCTACGGTAATGCTGCCTAAGTTAGAGCGAGTAATACTGTCAGAGGTTACATCTTTATAGGCAATACCAATCTCTGTTGAAAAGTCTTCAGTCCAATCAGAGTAAAGTTTAGTGGCAAAATTATTAAACTTAGTAACATATGCATATGTATTTGATTTTAAGACTACTCTATTTCCACCTTTACTCTCATTTTTCTCAGCTTGATCGTCTTGCCACTGGTATGTGAAATCTATGCGATGCTCATCACTGGCATTCCAACTAAGTTTAACCAATAAATTTTTATTGGTGTCTTCAGGAGCCCCGGCTAATGAGTCTGTTAAACCATATTCGTCATTTAAAATAGCAATAAAACGATTGTAACTGTCTTCGGTTATATTAAATTCATTTGCAGCACCAGAATCTTTAAAGCCATACTCTAAATCCTGCTCACTTGACCACTGTGCGTAGTTTACAAAGTAAAACAGTTCATTTTTAACAACTGCGCCACCGACATTAAAACCAAAACGTTGTTCAGTTTGAATCGGTTTTACTTTATTTGTTGAATAAGTTTTATAACCGGCTTCATCAGTACCTCTTTCGTTAATTGTTTGAACATCGCCGGCCATATCTGGTGTAGATGTTTCATAGAAACCTGAAAATTTGAATTCGTTAGTACCAGACTTCGTTACGGCATTTATTGTACCGCCGCCAAAGTTACCTTTAGAAGCTGAAAAAGGTGATACGTCTACTGAAACTTGCTCTATTGCATCAAGTGAAACAGGAGGTTGAGACGTTGGGTAGCCCTTAGGATTCAAACCAAAGTCATCGTTTTGACCAATACCATCAACAGTCAGGCCATTAGTACGAGGGTTGCTACCAGCAAACGTTAACTCGCCATTACCATTGATACTTGCTAAAGGATTTAGACGGGCAATATCTTTAATGTCACGGTTAAAGCTTGGCATATTTCTGATTGTATCTTCGCCAAAGGTACTGCTTGAACCACCAGATTGTTGAATAATTTTATAGCCTGATACTTCAATTTTTTCGATGTTAGCTGCTTGAAGCTGAGAATTAAGACGATATGTATCGCCCAGCTCTAAATATATATTTTCAAGCATGGTATCGGTAAATTGGTCTGAATCAATAAACACAGTGTAAGGGCCGCCAACACGTAAACCATTGGCAATAAAGGTACCGCTTTCATTGGTTGTTAATTCGCTTACAGTGCCAGTTGGTTGGTGAATAACTTTAATTTTCACATTTGCAGCTGCAGTGCCAGAAGGTGTAGTAATTTTACCACGCATAGCGGATGAGGTATCTGCTGCCATTACGCTTGTAGAAACACCTAAGGCTAGGATCACAGCCCCAGTTAATTTCGAAAGGCGAAGCTTATTCATTTTGTTGATTCCCGTGGAAAGTTAAGGTTTATTACTTGTTTGTGTTAGCTGACATCTTAAGTGCCTTTGCTAACGGTTTTGCTGAACTATCAAATAACGTATTTAATAATCCTGCTAATCGAATACCGGCTTGTTGTAAGCGAGTTTTAATAATCGGTGTATTTTCGTAAATGTAGCTAAAGCCAATCTCGTCATTATTTAGCTTGTATAGTTTGTCAGCTAAATTGTGTGACTCTGTTACCCATTGCTCTGGTGAACTGGCTAGGTACTCGGTAATTATTTCTGCATTATCAGTATCAATAAACTGCGCGAATTCAGTGAATGATAGGTTCTCATTTTCGATTAATTTAGTGTCCCACAATGAGTGCAGGTTGGTTGGCTGGCCAAAAAAGGTAACGTTAACACGGTTACCACCTCTGTCTTCTGCACGTCCGGCATGAAACGGCTGATGGCTATCGCCAACTAAATGAACAAGAAAGCGTAAGCTAAAACGTTTGGCATCTATTGAGCTGTTTTTGTTTTGTAGTGTATCGATGGCAAAATACATCCCTTCAAGAATGTTGCTTACATTATCTTTATTTAAGTTTTCATCGTGGTTGTGAGTAAATGTAGATGAGTTGCTTGGCGCGTTAATGTAATGCCAACGAGAAGATTTTTTTTGCCAAAAAGGACTCGGATCAGAGCGCATTTCATCAGCCCAAGTAGCAATTTGCGCTAGGCTTTGCCCTTCTAAAAGTGCTTTAAGCTCTGCTTTAGTTGCGTCTGTTATGTGATTTTCGGCAATTTTACCGACTATTCTGTGGCCATTTTGTCCCCAAGCCAATACATTTTGTGATGATAAAAGTACTGCGCCGACTAAAAGATAACTAAACCCATGTGTAATTTTGCGTAACATTTGTGTTTTCCTCAATGATCTTATTTGGCAAGAGCGGCCTCTTCTATGGCGCGAATTGTCCTGATTTTGAGATAAATAGGAAGGACTCAAAGAAATTCATAATTTCCCATTGATAGTTCTTTTAATTCATAAGCTTAACTGTTTTGGGTAAAATTACTTGTTGTAATAAGTAATTTAAATTGGTCAAATAGAAGGATGAATCGTTTTGGATTGTTGAACTTTTGAAAATTAAACAGCTGCTTTTGCAACACAGCTTCTTTGTTACTGTTTTGTTACTGTTTTTTTTGTTGGTTTGGCTCAGTGGCCAGCTGAGTGTGGTTACATCAACGGGGACCTTGAAGCCTTTAATTGAAACATCTAGTCGTTGTCAGACGAGGGCAACAGAAAACCAAGCGCAATTAATTGTCTATGCCTCGTCGCAAAAGGTCGCTCGTTCTTTAACACAAAACCTGTGTGAAGATCCCGTTGTAGCAAAACAATATGGCGAAGTGATCGCTTTATGGGGTTACCGTACTGCCGATAGCATTGAGTTCATTGGTAAAGGTATTGCTGATTTAATTTTAGCAAAAAACAACATTATGTCAGCCTTCAAAGCTGAATCGACCTATAACTACCAGCCTGTGGTTGGCTTTCCAAGTTATACTGCGTTTTTTATTTCAGCTAAAGAAAAGCCAAAAATTAACAAGCAATACTTTTTGGGGAAACGGATTGGCTTACTTGATTATCCTACAAGCCGATCGGGGCATATACTACCTAAACAAAAGTTTAAAGATTTAGGGATCAACCTTGAAAATTTAAAAATTACTTACGCCAGTTCACATAATGAGCTTAGGGAGTTATTAGCCAATGGACAGGTTGATTTAATAGCCTCTTTTTGGAAGGAAGCAGATCAGGCGCATTTTTCTAAAAATTATATAACTCCAATCAGCGATAATGTAATAGGCACACGTTGGTACTTTAAAATGCAGCATGAGAACACTGATTTGCTGTGCGCTATCCAATCTCAATTAATCCAATTATCTAAGCAGCAAGTGTCGACTTATTTTAATCATGTTGAACCATACTGGCATTGTTCAGCGGGTAAAGCTGAATTCTTAGGAGAGCAACGTGATGAATAATAAGCGCTTGTTTGGCGTGACACTGCTTATTTTTAGTGCGGCGCTATTGACGTTTAAACTCTCTAGTTATCTGCAGCAGGCGCAACATAACGATTTAATAATGGCTGATATTGAAAACCGAATTGCACTAGATTTACCTCGGTTAGACTTATCAAATCGTTTTTTGAAACACTCGGGTAATCATGATGCTATTGTTGGTTATCTAAAACGTTTGAATATGCAATTGATACAACAGCCAATTCAAGTTAATACCATCAATGATGTCTCACTGGCATTAACAAATAATGGCCGCGAAAGTCGGATAGAGTATCTTGAAACAAGTGATCAAAAAGTTGCGATTACATTTTTAATTGAGACGCGTTGGTGGCATACAAGCGATATTTATACCTTTATTGTATTGTTATTATTGGCTTTTTTATTTTCTAAGTGGGCTGAACTTATTAACCGAACATCGCTGAAACACTTAGCATTAAAAGAACAAGTAGAGCAACTTCCACTGATTAATGTGCAAGTGAAACTAGTGATTGATTTGCAAGCCAAAGTTTTGGCTATTAATGATAACGCTGAGATAAAAGCTGGCTTAGCTAACAAACCACTGTGTTTTTACTTGGCTTTAATCGAGTTTTGCGTTGAGAATCCGGACGTGACACTTAATCAAAACAAAGATGTGCCGGATGAGTTAATTGAACTTGCTAATAAGTATTTTTACCGATTAACACAACTTGGCCATACTATTCGTAAACGGCCTAATTTTACTAACAGTCTAGAAAAAACCTTGAGTGAAATTAGGGCTGCATTGGATGAGGTACTTATTGAACACTCACAGCTGAAGGAAATATATTACCCTCCTAAGGCACATGGTGAAGGCTCTCGGTCACGGTTACATAGTTATGGTTTATCGAATATCAAAGCAGATGATATAGAGGTGATAGGCAAATAACCTTAACCTGGTTAGTGAGTTAGTTCAGAATAAAAACCTCACACTGCTAATACTTAAACTGTGTGAGGTAAGCTCTGATTATTTAGGAGCAAATTCAATGGCTTTGACTGGACTATTTTCAATAAAGAAGCGTTTTAATGCCTGTGCATCTGTTTCGTCAGTGCTGACAAATCCTTTATGATTTATCAGTATCGGGTAGCCGTCACCGCCAGATGCATTGTAGCTATTAATGCTCATGCGATAGGTTTTGTTTTTATCCAAAGCTTTGCCGTTGATCATCACTTTAGTCAGCGCATTATCGTTACGCTCGAAGCTTAATTTGTGGTATTGCAAATAAGCACCAGAATCCGGTGGGAAACTAGTTACAGTCTCAAGGTAATCCCAAAGCTCTTGGCCTTGCCAATCAATATACGCGATGCGATTTTTAAAAGGGTGTACTTTTAAAATATCTTTATAACTAACTGCACCTGCAGCAATACTATCACGTACGCCACCGCCACTGATGATACCAAAATCGGCGCCAACAACATTCATTTGTGCTTGCACAATAACGCGCGATAAGTTGGTTTGTTGATAACGAACTTTATTGCGATCGCCCTCAAGCTTTGCATCAACATAACCAATTTCACCTTCAATTTGTTTTGCACCTTTGGCTTGGTAATCAGCTAAAAATGTTTTTAAGGCAGCGTCTGGTTTGATGTATTCGTTGGCAAGCTCAGGCTTAATTGAACCATCAGCTTGCGTTTTATCAACGTATAAGTTAACTGGCAATAATTTATAATCTAATAAGGTTAATACGCCGTTTTCTTGTTTAAACTCGGCTTTGCCGACATATTTACCCCATTCATGAGCTTGCATTATCCACGTACCATTTTGTTGGTCTGGTTTACATGTCATACCGGGTTTAAAGTTATCGTCATTTTTATTTTCGCTTGCCATGCACACAGGTTCTTGTGAGTGACCGCCGATGATCATATCAAGGGTATGAGCCGGTAAAGAGCGGGCAAGGGTAACATCGCCAGGTGCATTTATGCCATAATTCGCATCAACATAATGACCCATATGAGTTACTGCAATCGTGATATCCGGTTGATATTGTGCTTTGATTTTCTCAGCTAAAGCTTGGGTTACTGCAACGGGCTCTTGAAATTCAAGGCCGCCGATATACTGCGGGTTGCCTATTTTAGCGGTATCTGTGGTTGTCAAACCAATAACGGCGATTTTCAGCCCCTGTTTGTTAAAAATCTTATAGGATTCGAAGGCATTTTTACCGGTTTTTTTATCAATTATATTAGCCGAAAGAAGCGGGAAATTTGCCCACTGCTGCTGTTGTTTTAAAACACTCAGTGGATTATCAAATTCATGATTACCAATCGCCATCGCATCGTAACCAATTAATGACATTCCTTTAAAATCAGGCTCTGCAAATTGCAGGTCTGATTCTGGAATGCCTGTATTTATATCACCACCAGATAGAAGTAGCACTGCGTGACCTTGTTGCTGCGCATCAGCACGTAACTGGTCGATTAAGGTTTTACGTGCAGCCATACCGTATTCACCTTTTTCGTTATGCCAAAAGCGGCCATGATTATCATTGGTATGTAAAATGGTGAGATAGTGAATATCTGCTGTGTCAGCTTGTTGAACGGAGGTTTGATGATTACTACATGCAGTAATGCTTAGTAATAGGAAAAATGAAAGTAATATGCGCATAATATGACCCGTGTTGTCAGTGTTGTGCTATTTATTAAGCGCATAGTTTAAACTAGTTTTATTGCAAAATAACGTAATTATTCTATTTTAATGTCATCTTGGAAATTTAACTTTCCAGTTGCCGCTAATTGACGTCGCTGTAACTCTTGTTCTGCTAATGCTGATTTTTCATGGTTATTACCCACCATCCAGTTTAAAAAGCTTGCGGGTAACTTAGTGTACGCCTCTCCTTGGTGTAAGCCAAAATCACATATGTGTTGCTCTTCATACGACATAGTTGTTAATCCTGTTGTGTGTGTTTTATTGTTATAAATAATACTAACAAAATAAACTCGGCTATTAAGACGATTTCGTTTTAAACAAAATTTATTTATAACGTGAGTGAATAACAAGATAATGTAATTACATGTAATTTAAATGTAATCAATTCGGTTTGATTTGTTTAAAGGTACGTTTTGCTATCGTAATCTCCACAAGAGTTCTTTATTATTTGCATTAAATTCACATAACCACAACATTCTTCAGGATAGATATAATAATGAAAAAACTATTACTGTGCGGTTTGTTAACCGCAACCTCATTTGCAAGCCATGCCACTGTAGTTGAAATGCAAACTTCACAAGGCGCTATTAAGGTCGATTTGTTTGATCAACAGACTCCGAAAACGGTCGAGAACTTTTTAAGTTATATACAAAGTGATGCGTACAACCAAACCGTGATCCACCGTTCAATCAAGGACTTTATTATTCAAGGCGGAGGCTTTACTTTTACCGATGATTTTAAAGCGATCACAACGTCACCAGCTGTTGTGAATGAGCCAGAACTATCGAATGTAAAAGGCACGATTGCCATGGCAAAAGTCGGCGGTGATAAAAATAGCGCCACCAGTCAATGGTTTTTTAATCTCAAAGATAATAGTGCAAATTTAGATAAGCAAAATGGCGGTTTTACCGTATTTGGTCAGATTACAGCAGATAGTTATGCAGTGCTTGATAAGATCTCTGCTTTAGTGCATTGCGGTGAAATACCGGTAGTTAATCTAACTAAAGACCAATGTGCAAGTGCAGATACTACGCTGACTATTGCTAATTTAGTGTCGATCAATAGTGTTGTGGTACTGGATAATGATCCAAATTCGTCAGTAAATTTATCTCCAAAAGAAAATACGCTAATTGACGATCCAACTCCAACTCAGCCTGATGATGGGGATAGCTCAAGTGGTAGTATGAGCTGGTTACTACCATTATTATTGCTTGGCTTTAAACGCCGCCGCGCAGCTTAAAGGTATATACTTGCTATCGGGTTATGTGTCCCGATAGCAAACGTAACGCTTTAGAGTGCAAATACCCGCATTACTAATAACACCCACATAGTTAAAACCAGTAAACAGCCAAGCAAAAAGCTATAATAGCGAGGTTTTACGCTATTGCTGCCTAAATGAATAATACTGTGAATGACGCGCGAAATCACAAAACCCCAGGCTAAAGTAATAAATACATAACCCGCTGCATTGAGCTGTAAAGCAGCTAAACAGGCTACAAAAAATAGCACTGGTATTTCAAACTGATTAATAAAGTTTCTACCGGCAATATGTACATCATCACCCGCATTATTTAATTGCATAGTGGCAAAATCTTGCATAGTAATCGTTTTGTTACGCGCCGCACTAAAACGGCGGCGGCCCATGACTACCATTACCGTAAAAGTGAGTAGTACCTGAGAAAACATCGCGAGTAATACATATTTTTCCATTAAGAGTCTCATTTGATAAATAATCTAGCTTTAAGCCTAGCAGTTTGTCTTTATAATTCACAATGTGTTACAAAGTATTTAGAAAAATGATTGCAAGGGTTTTGAATTTTACCGATCATTCAAACAACAAATAAGTATGGATCACATTCTCAATATGAAAAAAATAATTACTTTAAGCGCTATTGCTTTAGCAGTATTAAGTGGCTGCGGCACTACCACCACAGCGGTACAGCAGCAAACGTCATTACTTTCAGATACGCTGGTAATAAGTCCCAACGATACTCGTCAATATAAAACCCTTAAACTTGCGAATGAGATTGAAGTAATTTTAGTGTCGGATCCAACTGCTGAAAAATCAGCCGCTTCATTGAGTGTGGGTGTTGGTTTATTACATGATCCAATCAGCCAGCAGGGAATGGCGCATTATTTAGAGCACATGCTATTTTTAGGCACAGATCGTTACCCAGATACCAAGGGTTACTCTGATTTTATGACTAAAAACGGCGGCGCCCACAATGCTTATACATGGTTAGATATTACTAATTACATGTTTGAAGTAAATAACGATGCTTACGATGAAGCATTGGATCGTTTTGCTGACTTTTTTAAATCCCCTAAGCTTTACCCAGAATACACCGATAAAGAAAAAAACGCAGTAAACGCCGAATGGTCAATGCGTCGCGAGATGGATTTTTTTGGTCAGTTTAAGCTTGCCCGACAAATGATGGGCGATCATCCAGCTAATCGTTTTTTAATCGGTAATCTTGAAACATTAGGTGATAAAGACGGTAGCTCTCTACATAAAGAAACCGTTGATTTTTATAATAAATACTACTCTTCTAACATTATGAAAGTAGCAATGATTTCAAATCTACCACTTGCGGAAATGGAAGCGAAAGCACAAAAATACTTCGCTGATATTGAAGATAAAAAGATCGACAAACCAACTGTTACCACAAAGCTAGATTTTGATAACGTAGGTGGAAAACGCGTTCACTACGCGCCGAATGAAGACGTAAAAGAGTTACAACTTGATTTTACTATTACCGATAACAGCAATGAGTTTGCCGTTAAACCTAACCGTTTTGTAGCATACTTATTAAGCAATGAAATGCAAGGTAGCCCGGCGCAAATTTTGCGTGATAAAGGCTGGGTTTCACAACTTTCAGCCGGGGCAGCACCAACCCAATATGGTAATTACGGTGCGCTGACGGTTAATGTGCAATTAACAGACGAAGGCATGAAAAACCGTGAAACGATCGTTGCAACAATAATGCAATATATTGATTTGATCAAAAAAGAAGGTGTAGATAGTAAATACTTTAATGAAATTCGCACTTCACTTAATAATGAATTTCAATTTTTAGAAAAAGGCGATGAATTTGGCTATGTCAGTAATTTAACTGGTAGCATGCAAGATTATCCACTAAACCACGTTATTAATGCGCCTTTTTATTATGCTAAGTTTGATGCAGCTGCGATCAACAACGTACTTGCGCAACTCAATGCTGATACTCTACGTATTTGGTATACCTCACAGCAAGAAGAAACCGATTCACAATTGCATTTTTACGATGGTAAATACCGCATTGAAGATATCAGTGATGCTGAAATTGCCAGCTGGAGTAAGCCTAGTCAGTTTGCCTTAGCATTACCCACGGTAAACCGTTTATTACCAGAGAGTTTTGCGATTAAAACAGCACAATTTGCAGAGCAAAAACACCCTAAGCTGGTATATGATAAAAATGGCGTAAAAGTATGGCGTCAAGCGAGTCAAAACTTTGCCGAGCAACCGAAAGGTTTGGTCGAAGTTTACTTAAATACCCCAGATGCTTTGACGGATATCAAAGCTAAAGTACTTTATTCAGTATGGTCTGACTTATTTAACTTACAACAAAGCAAGCTAAGTACCGAAGCTGCCGTGGCAGGTATGAGTGTTGGCCTTGAAGCAAGTAACGGACTTATCCTTTCAATGAGTGGTTTTACCGATAAACAAAATGTTTTACTCGCGCAAGCACTGACAAATATTGATGTGCAAGTAACTGAGCAAGGTTTTGCTCAAGCGCTTGATCGTTACCAACGTGATTTATTAAACGCCCAAAAACAATTCCCTTATTATCAAGCGTTTGGTGAGTATTCTAAATTAATACGAACTGGCAGCTTTGACACCGATGCACTGATCAATACGGCAAAAGCATTAACCATTGCAGATTTTGAGCAGCTTAAACAGCATACCTTCGCTAATAACGAAATGCGGGTGTTTACTTATGGTAACTATAACCAAACAGATGTTGAAGCGATAGCTAAAGAGTTAACGGCAGTTTTACCAGCGGCGCATATAAGCACTGAATTTGCGCGCAGTAAAGCGTGGTTACCGCAACCAGGCGAAACGATTGTATTGCAAAAAGATATTGATGTGGCTGATGTAGCTATCATTGATATGACCGTACACCCGATTGCAGGCTATAAGCGAAAAGCGCAAGCGCAAGTCTTACAAGGTCACTTTAGTACCGTCGCGTTTGACAAGTTACGTACTGAAGAGCAATTAGCATATGCGGTTGGTGGCTTAGCACGGCCAATTGAAGATTACTCAGCGATTGGCTTGTTTATTCAAACCCCAGTAAAAGATGTAAAAACCATGCAAGCGCGTTTTGAAGAGTTCAAAATGCAATATGCAGTAGAGCTTGATAACATGAGTGAAGAAACCTTCGAGCAGCTTAAAAATGCCGTATTAGTGTCGCTTAAACAGCAGCCTAAAAATCTTAGCGATGAAATGGGCCCACTGATTGGCGATTGGTATCGTGAAAACTTTGATTTTGATTCAAAGGATAAGTTAATCGCTGAAGTTGAAAAAGTCACGCTTGCAGATATTAAAGACTACTACCAGCAAACTATGTTAAACCCACAAGCTGCGCGTTTAAACGTACAGCTTCGTGGTAGCAAATTTGCCGACAAACCGTTTGCAGATTTACCAAAACAAACATTGGTAACAGACTTACAAGCGCACTTTAATGGCATTAAATTGCAAAAGTAATTTAGCTAATTGAAGCGTTGAAAAAGATTAAAGCCCAAGCGATTTGCTTGGGCTTTTTTATGAAAAAATAAAAATACAGCGAACCTTTTACATTGCTAAACCGTCTTGTAGAAAAGATATTAAGGAGAGGCATGAATTCGACGCAAATAACGCTTGCTGTAATTAGCGCACAGCAAGGGGATGAGCCAGCTTTTAACTCATTATGTACTTATTTGTATAACCCTAGTTTTCTATTTGCGATGAAACTTTGTAAACAGAAAGACTTAGCAAAGGATATAACGCAAGAAGCGTGGACTGTGGTAGCAAAAGACATTCGTAAATTAAAAGAACCAAGCGTGTTTAAAGCGTGGCTATTTAGAGTGGTATACCACAAGTTTGTTGATGTCACCCGTAAAGATAAGTACATAGAAAGTTTTCAGCCGGATAAGCATGAACAATCAATAGATACTACACATTGTAATGAGCAATCTATTGATTTAGCAAAATTAATAAATAACCTGCCAGATAGTGAGCGGCTCAGTGTTTATTTGTTTTATTTAGAGCAAATGTCAATTAGCGACATTGCTTTAATAACAAATGTTGCTGTTGGCACAGTTAAGTCACGTTTACACCGAGCGAGAGCACAGCTGGTAAAATGGTTGAGTGAATAATTGGAGAGAGTGATGAATTTAGATGAGAAAATAAAAGAGAGCTTACAGGCTGAACAACACAATTTGGAGTCTGTTTTAGAGACTGATTCTGGTTTATTCAAACAGTTTACACGTATATATCGCGGAAAAATGCGCAGTTGGACAGTTTTAGGTACGATGTTGGCTTTTATACTCACGGCAATTTTTATACTATCAGTCTATCAATATTTTAATGCTGAGCAGATAGCACAGCAACTGTTTTGGGCTGTGTGTTTTGTAAGTAGTCTAATGATGCAAATTGCCGTTAAACTCTGGCTGTTTATGGAGATGAATAGGCAATCTATTATTAAAGAAATTAAGCGAAGTGAATTTGAAATAAGGCTGATGCTCAGTGAACACTCAATTTCAAAGATTAAAAACTAAGTTTTAATCTGAACGTTAAAAGGAAGTTTCATGAAATACATAACTTGGTCTTTGTTGTTATTGTATTCAGTATGTAGCTACAGCAGCAACTCATTTGCTGATGATTTTGTAAACGCTGCAAATGATAGAACAACACAAAGCGTGCGCTATGACGGCGCTTATCAACGCATTGCCTATCCAAATGGCGATGTACCTGCCAATATTGGCGTATGCACAGATGTGATTATTCGCAGCTACCGAGCACTGGGTATCGATTTACAAAAGTTAGTTCATGAAGATATGCGCGATAATTTTTCAGTCTATCCATCAACAAGAATATGGGGGCTTACTAAACCCGATAGTAATATTGATCATCGTCGCGTGCCTAATTTACAGGCTTTTTTTAAACGCCACGGTACAGTACTGCCCATAACTAATAATGCTCAGACCTATAAAGCAGGCGATATTGTCACGTGGATGCTGCCGGGCAATTTGCCGCATATCGGTATCGTGGTAGATACATACACTGCAGATAACAAAACCCCATTGATAGTGCATAACATAGGCGCAGGGCCGCAGCGTGAAGACGTGCTGTTTCGCTATAAAATTACAGGGCATTATCGGTATCAGCTATCAGAGTAAATGCTTTTTAAGCAAGGATGATCAAATGGATGAGCAAGTACAACAAAAGTTTACGACTTACCCTTCACAGGTTGTAGTTGTCTTAAATGAAGTTCGAGAGATTATATTCCGTGTTGCAAAGCAGGATGGCATCACTGAACTTGAAGAAACACTCAAGTGGGGAGAGCCGAGTTATATTTCAAAAATAGGCACTACCATTCGTTTTGATCACAAACCAAAATCAGCTGAGCAATTTTGTATTTACTTTAACTGTAAAACTAAACTTATTGAAACCTTCAAAGAGCTTTATGGTGATACGTTTAGCTATGAAGGTAACCGTGCTTTGGTGTTTAAGCTTAATCAAACCGTGCCAGTTAAAGAGCTAGTCCATTGCATATCGTTGGCTTTGCGCTATAAAAAAATAAAGCACCTGCCATTGCTAGGTGCTTAAATTTAAGAAGTTATTGTCCGGCAGAAAGAGCAACAGTGCGATATAAACTCCCGCCTACGCAAATCTCGCGCTGACAATAGTTATTTGGCTCTTGCAGCGCGAGCCCCATGCAGTTTTTTATAGCTGTCGATCAAACGCTGATGACGATCTAACCCTTCAAGTTGCATATTGGTTGGAGTTAAACCGTAGAACATCACATCACCATTGATAGAGCCGACGACTGCATCCATTACTTTTTGGCCAAACATGCGGGTGAAGCTGTGAATGTAGTCTTCAATTTCTAAGTCATCATTTAGCGCAACTTCTAAAGTCGCGTGCATTGCTTGGTAGAATAACCCGCGTTCAACAGTGTTATCGTTAAACTGTAAGAAGGTTTCAACCAGTTCCATGGTCGCTTCTAAATCGCCTAATGCTAAGTAAATTAGCAGCTTAAGCTCAAGAATAGTTAACTGACCCCACACGGTGTTTTCGTCAAACTCAACGCCAATTAAGGTGATGATATCGATGTAATTATCAAGCTGGCTGTCTTCTAAGCGCTCAACTAAGTCGGCAAGTTGGTCTTCATCTAAACTGTGCAGATTTAAAATATCTTCACGGTATTTAAGGGCTTTATTGGTGTTATCCCAAATTAAGTCTTCGACAGGGTAAACTTCTGAATAATCAGGCACTAAAATACGGCATGCGATGCCAAGATCTGAAAATTCAGCAATATAAGCTTCTTTACCTAAGGCTTTTAAAATACCAAATAAGCTAGCTGTTTCTTCTTCATTAGTACCTGAAAAATCCCATTCCACAAAGTCATAATCGTGTTTAGCACTGAAAAAGCGCCATGAGATCTTACCGGTTGAATCAATAAAGTGTTCAACAAAGTTTTCAGGTTCAGATACTGCCATGCTGTTGAATGTTGGTTTAGGTACGTCGTTTAAACCTTCAAAGCTGCGACCTTGTAATAGCTCTGTTAAGCTACGTTCAAGGGCGACTTCAAAACTTGGGTGTGCACCAAATGAAGCAAATACGCCACCGGTTTTCGGGTTCATTAACGTTACGCACATGACAGGGAATTGCCCGCCTAGAGATGCGTCTTTTACAACAACCGGAAAGCCTTGCTCTTCTAAGCCTTTAATACCGGCAACAATACTAGGATATTTAGCAAGTATCGCTTCTGGTACGTCTGGCAATACCAGTTCTTGCTCGATGATTTGGCGTTTAACAGCACGTTCAAAAATCTCAGATAAACATTGTACTTTGGCTTCGGCAAAGTTATTACCCGCACTCATGCCGTTACTTAAAAACAAGTTTTCAATCAAGTTTGATGGAAAGTACACAGTTTCGCCGTCAGAGTGACGCACATATGGAATCGAGCAAATACCTCGCTCAACATTACCAGAGTTAGTGTCGATAAGGTGCGAGCCACACAGCTCATCTTCAGGGTTGTAAATGCTCAGGGTATAGTCGTCTAAAATACCTTCTGGTAGTGAGTCATCATCAGTGAGCTGAAACCATTTTTCGTTCGGGTAATGAACAAATTCGCTGTTGGCAATTTCTTCACCAAGGAACTGGTCATTGTAAAAAAAGTTACAGTTTAAACGTTCAATAAACTCGCCAAGGGCTGAACATAATGCGCTTTCTTTGCTGGCGCCTTTACCATTGGTAAAACACATCGGTGATGCAGCATCACGAATATGCAATGACCAGACGTTTGGTACAATATTACGCCATGATGAAATTTCAATCTTCATGCCTAAGTCAGCCAAAATCGCTGTCATATCAGCAATGGTTTGCTCAAGCGGTAAATCTTTACCTAAAATAAAGGTGTTTTCGCTGCCTTCTGATTTTGCCATTAACATGGCTTGCGCGTCGTTATCTAAGCTTTCTACGGCATCAATTTTAAATTCAGGTATGGTTTGAATAACACGCTTTACGGTACAACGATCAATAGAGCGTAAAATGCCGGTGCGGTCTTTTTCTGAAATACTTTCAGGGAGTTCAACCTGGATTTGGAAGATTTGGTTATAACGATCTTCAGGATCAACAATGTTGTTTTGCGCAACACGAATACCGTCAGTCGAGATATCACGGGCATTACAATACACTTTAATAAAGTACGCAGCACATAAAGCCGAAGATGCTAAAAAGTAGTCAAACGGACTTGGCGCAGAGCCATCGCCTTTATAACGGATTGGTTGATCCGCAATGACTGAGAAATCGTCAAACTTAGCTTCTAATCTAAGATTATCGAGAAAATTAACTTTAATTTCCATTGAGTTGTTCCACCTTCGTGCGCACTAATAAGTAAGGCCAATAGGTGTTTGCGCCAGACTTTGTCAGTGTATTTTCATTTAGCTGCAATTATCCGCTTTTTAAGGGAGCACATACAAGTAATAGTCGAGGTTAATTAAAATAAATGCTATTTGCAGCGCATAAATTGGTAAAAGTCACGTGGTTCGCTGGTTTTGAACTATTTATGAGGCTGTAAACTTTATACTCAGAGTAAGCCTAAAGTTTTTACAATAAGAGGTAGAAAAGGTCGTGAACTCCAAATAATTTAGTACTAATTAATTAAATCGATTATCACTGATGTTTTAATTTTGTTTTTATTTTGTAATTAATTTGGGGCGGAAGCTTAGGTATAGTAGGCAAAATTTTCATCTGTGGTCTAACTTTAATAATGCATATTGCAAAAGACTAATATCATAAGGTAACGCAGATGATGAAAAAGCTGTATTGGTTATTAACTGTAAATTGCATCCTGTTTACAGGTGCTTCTTATGGCGAGATCAACTTATCAGGGTTTACTAGTATTAATGCTGGTAAAGTTTTATCTGGAAGTGGGGTCCCGCAGTACGATATACCACCTACTTTTTTGGCCGATTATCCAATAGTATCGTCTTACGACGAAGATGTTTCGTTTAAACCAGAGAGCTTATTTGGGCTACAAATTAGCGCTGATTTAGCTGATGGACTATCGGTGACAGGCCAACTAGTTGCTCGAGGCGCTAATGATTTTGATGCAAAAATTGAATGGGCTTATCTCTCATATGAGATTAATGAAAATTGGACTGTTCAAGCAGGTAAAAAACGATTGCCCCTGTTTTATTATTCGGATTTTTATGATGTAGGTTACGCCTATGTATGGATGCGTCCGCCTGCGGATAATTATACGTGGCAAATATTTAACTACAACGGCGTAAATGCACTATACAGCGGTGAAATTGGTGATTGGTCTGTAATGGGCAATCTTTATTATGGAGAAGAGGATGATACAGAAAATAAGCTCCTTAGTGAGTTTTTTTTCAAAGAGCCAACACGTGAAATTTGGCGTGATATGTTAGGTGGGGTATTGCAATTAAATAAAGAGTGGTTCGAAGTTAGATTAACCCATATGACTTACAAAAATGAGCGCTACCGTAGTGGTGAGCGAGTATTATTTGACGGTGAAACTAGCCGTACAGGTAAGTTTTATGGTGTTGCAGTTAACTTAGACTTTGAAAGTTTATTTATATTAACAGAGTTAAACCGGTTGGATTTGAATGGCAACCTTGACACTTCAATGATTACGCTAGGTTACCGTTTAGACACAATTACTCCTTATGTTTCTTACTCTCAATTTAAAGAAGATGCCGATGATGGTGAACAGCACAATACAACGTCAGTCGGAATACGCTGGGATTTTCATTCTTCAGCGGCTTTTAAAGTCCAGTTTGATAAAGTGAATGATAAATCATTTGATTTAGCTGTTGCAGGTGATAGTGAGTCGATCACACTTGGCATTGACTTGGTATTTTAAGGAATACGCTATGATGTTGTTAAAAAAGATACTTTTACCACTTTTATTGCTTAGTTGTTATTCAGTAAACGCGGAGGTAGTTGTTGTTGTTCATCCTACAAATAATAGTAGTTTTGATCAATCTGAGATTTCAAAGCTCTTTTTAGGCAAGGCCAAATCATTTTCTGATGGCAATCAAGCTGTTCCATTGAATCAAGAGGAAGCCTCTACAGCACGCCAAGAGTTTGATGCGAATGTTTTATCAAAATCAGGTAGCCAGTTAAAAGCATACTGGTCAAAGCTTATTTTTACAGGTAAAGGCTCGCCTCCTAAAGAAGTGACTAATGATGCAGAGGTAATTGATTTAGTAGGTAAAAATCCAAGTATGATTGGTTACATTAATGCTGCATCGCTAACCGATTCAGTGAAATCGGTTGGGAAGTTTTAGTAATAATTTAGATAAAAACGCAAAACGTTAAAATCGATTACAGGAAACTGTAATCGATTTTTTTTAGATTTATGCACCTTAAGCAATCACTAAAAACCCGACAAATGCACAGGCAGCTGCGATGAGTGTATAGGGCAATTGAGTAATTGCGTGACTCATTAAGTTACAGCCTGAACCTTGGGCTGCAAGGACAGTTGAATCTGAGTAAAAACATGCTTGGCTACCAAATGATGAGGCAGATAACAGCGCACCAATCACCAGCGGTATATTTGCATCAACCGCGACTGCCAGAGGCATCACAATAGGAATTGTTACCGCAAAAATACCCCAGCTTGAGCCTGTAGCAAACGCCAAAATTGCCATTGCTAAAAACACCACTGCAGGTAAATAGCCTGCGGTCATGAATGGGCTTAAGGAATCAATTACAAACTGTGGTAATAGTAGTTGGTCGCACACATCTTTAAAAATAAATGCGGCGATCACAGTTCCTATTGCTGGCAACATGCTTTTAAAACCATCGAGCATTTTTTCAATCATTTCGGCAAATGGCATTAGCTTTTGCAGCATATAAAATGGAAGCGTCACGGCGAATGTCGCTAATAACCCTTTGTATACATCAATGTCAAAATACACAGTGAACGCAACGAGCAATAAAATAGGCAGTAAAAAGTTGTACAGTTTGCCGTGGCTGTCTGCGCTTTCAAAGCTTTCTTCAACGGCTTTTACTGCGTATTCATCGGCAGTTTGCACTTCGTTGTACTGTGCAGGATCTACTTGCGGTTGTTCTTGCATTGCCTGTAATTGGGCTTTTTTCATCGGCCCAAATAAAGGGATAACACCAAGTACCACTAATGGCACAAGTAACACGGCAAACCATGCATACAGCATATAGGGGATTGCTTGAATATACACGGCAATACCTTGGCCTTCGACGGCGATGTTGTTATCAACCAATAAGCCACCAAAAAATACTGCCCATGTAGACAGTGGTACTAATACGCAAATTGGCGCTGCGGTAGAGTCAACTACGTAAGCAAGCATCTCACGGCTAATTTTGAATTTATCGGTAATGCGTTTCATGGTTTCACCCACGGTAAGCGCATTGAGGTAGTCATCAATAAAAATAACGATACCAAGTAAAAAGGTCATGAGTAAAGATGAGCGTGGGCCTTTACAAAAACGCAGCGCAAAACTACCAAATGCTGCTGCACCACCGGTTCGCACTAGTAATGCGATTAACGCACCAAAGCCACCACACACTAAAATAAGCCAGCCGATTGTTTCATCTACCATTACTTTTAATGATGCCGCAGCAAAGTTGCTAAGCATTTCAACAGGATTTAGCATAGCAAGGCCAACAAGGGCACCGATCAGCAAAGATAAAATAGGACGACGTAGCACGATCGCCAAAACCACCACTACAACTGGCGGCACAAGACTTAACGCAGAAGGTTCGAGCATTTAAGTATTCACAAAATAAAAAGCATTTGAGTAATTGGCTCAAACTGCTTAACAAAAACAAAGAATGTTAGCCCAACGGCTGATATTCCAAGTCACTGCTTTTGCACGCAGAAGTCACTGTTAGGTTTCGCGGTGGGTTTAGCACAATTGCGACACAGTAAAATGCGTTGGCTTGGCGCCAGACGGTGCAGGGGATGCATGCCGCTATTGTTATGCCGATAAAAACATCAGCGGGAAAATAATCTGCAATTGCGTTCGAGTCAATAAAAACTTTTAATTTAGTTAAAAATTCTTAATAGATGAATATTAATGCTTGCATTGTTTAGGTGAAACACCAAATTTTTGCTTAAACAAACGGCTAAAGTGACTGGGGTTGGTAAAGCCAAGATCGTAGCAAACTTGACTTATTTGTTGTCCTGATTGTAGAAGTTGGCGAGATTTCTTTAATCTTAGCTGTTGTTGCCACATGGCCGGACTTTGCCCAAAGGCGAGCTTGAATTGCTGGTAAAATTTACTACGGCTCATGCAGGCTATTTTACATAAAGTATCGATATCTAAAGTTTGATTAAGATGTTCTTTAATAAAATGCAGGGCATCGGTTAATGGGCATGCAATAGTTTGTTGGCAATTGGCGAGCATTAAATCGCGGCTTTGTTGTTGTAATAATCGAGTGATTAACTCATTTACTGATAGATCAATTAGATAATGACGATCTTGCTCGTTTTCGCTAAATAACCCAATCATCCGTTCAAGTAATTGTTGGGTTTGTTGATTGTGTTGGGTATGCACCAGCTTTGGAATGTAATGAAAAAAATCATCGCTGCTTATTTGCTGCTGCATATTTAGCGCGTCAGCTACTTGGCTGATTTTATCGCGGCTAATTTCGATAGCCAAACAGGTGGTAGGTTGCTTCATTGATGCTTCTGGGAAGTCGATTAAAACCCCTTGTTCGGGTGCTAATACAAATGATTGCTGGGGTAAAAACTCTTCATGGTAGTTACTGTCAGCAACGTGCATCACTTTTTTACCGCTGATCATGCCGCAAAACAGCAGTTCGCTGGAATGCAGTGCTACTTTTTGTGCGTCTTGGTAGGTGTCGTAAATGCTCAGCTCGGCGTTGTCTGAGGCAAAAGTAATTTTATTTTCGATCAGTACATCAACCGCTTGGCGCTTTTTAGTCAGTTTTTCAGTCAATAACGTGGTATTCATTTTATTTCCTTTAAACACGACCAACAGAGTTTGGACGCACAGACATGTTTTTTGGACAGCTAATCAAGTTTTTATGCTTCTTATAAGCTAATGTCAACAGGTGACGGATAAATAAACAACAATCTCCCGTCAAACTTAGTCAATTTGATTAAATTTAAAAAGCAACATTTTGAATAAAGGACACACACAATGATCTATGCAAATCCTGGCAGCGACGGCGCACTTATTAACTTTAAATCCCAGTACGGTAATTACATTGGCGGACAGTGGGTCGAGCCTGTAAATGGTCAGTACTTTGATAATATTAGCCCCGTTAATGGTAAAGTATTTTGTAAAGTACCACGCTCTGATAAAGCGGATATTGAACTTGCCCTTGATAAAGCCCACGCTGCAAAAGCTGCTTGGGGTACAACTTCAGTAACGGCTCGTAGCAATATATTATTAAAAATAGCTGATCGGATAGAGCAAAACCTTGAGCTTCTTGCAGTTGCCGAAACGTGGGATAACGGTAAAGCCATTCGCGAAACATTGGCGGCAGATATCCCACTGGCGGCAGATCATTTTCGTTATTTTGCTGGCTGTATTCGCGCCCAAGAGGGCAGTATTGGCGAGATAGACGAAACCACAGTCGCGTATCATTTTCATGAGCCACTGGGCGTTGTTGGACAAATCATTCCGTGGAACTTCCCAATTCTAATGGCCGCATGGAAACTTGCACCAGCGCTTGCCGCAGGTAACTGTGTGATACTCAAACCGGCTGAACAAACACCAGTATCTATTTTAGTGTTGATGGAAATTATTGGTGATTTATTGCCTGCAGGCGTGCTTAATGTAGTAAATGGCTACGGTAAAGAAGCGGGCGAAGCGCTGGCAACCAGCACGCGTATAGCTAAAATTGCTTTTACCGGCTCAACTCCTGTTGGCTCACACATTTTAAAATGTGCCGCTGATAACATTATTCCATCAACGGTTGAGCTCGGTGGTAAATCACCGAATATTTTCTTTAACGATGTAATGGAAAAAGACGATTCCTTCCTAAGTAAAGCCATTGAAGGCGCAGTACTTGCGTACTTTAACCAAGGTGAAGTGTGTACTTGCCCATCGCGACTATTTATTCAAGAAGATATTTACGAGCAGTTTATTGAGCGTATTTTAGAGCGCACATTAAAAATTAAACGCGGTAACCCGCTTGATAGTGAAACCATGGTAGGCGCACAAGCGTCTAAAGCACAGTTTGATAAGATTCTCAGCTATATTGAAATTGGCAAAAAAGAAGGCGCACAAGTACTTACTGGCGGCAATGTAGAGCAACTAACAGATGAGCTAAATGGCGGTTATTACATTCAGCCAACGCTGTTAAAAGGCACTAACGATATGCGGGTATTCCAAGAAGAAATTTTTGGCCCGGTGATTTCAATGTCGACCTTTAAAGACGAAGCCGAAGCACTCGAACTGGCTAATAGCTCTGAATTTGGTCTAGGCGCAGGGGTATGGAGCCGCAACATGAACCGTGCTTATCACTTTGGCCGCAAAATAGAAGCAGGCCGTGTATGGACCAACTGTTACCATATGTATCCTGCACACGCTGCGTTTGGTGGTTATAAAAAATCAGGCATCGGCCGCGAAACCCACAAGCTTGCGCTTGACCATTACCAACAAACTAAAAATTTATTAGTAAGCTACAGCGAAGATCCGCTCGGCTTCTTTTAAATAAAGCGGTTAAGCTTAAACAAATAATTTTTATGAGTAATGAAAGCGCTGTATTGTTGCAGCGCTTTTTTACTTTTCTAAAGCACTGCGCTTTATATCCTCAAACACCTGTAATACCTTCCAAAATGCCAATTAAAACAACACCAAGTCCTCTTTTTATATTTTTCGTGAAATAGAAGTAACCGATTGAATCAAAATAGGAATTCGACTGTGGTTAGTACATCAATAAAAAATAAATTAAAAACGAATTATTCTTCAGGCTCGTTAGGTTTTTATAGAGGCTGGAGTGCAATCTAAGCTGCTAAAAATTAAATCCCAATTCCTTGAAGTCATTTAGATATTTTGAGCTCTTATATGCGCAAAAATATTGAGTTTGCAAAAAGCTAGGCGGAGCAAAAGGATCCCTTTGGGATGTCATATTTTATGAAAAAGATGATGAATTTGAATATATTTATGCAAACATCTTTTAATGTCCTAAACTTTGTGAGGCTAGATATGCACTGTCTTAGGCAAAGATATTTATGCCTGTTGCTTTTTCGTTTTACCCAACACACTTAAATTTAATGAGTTTAATGAGTTTAATGAGTTTAATATAGCAATGAATTAAGTTGTTTGTTAAAACACTTTGAGTGTAAGTATGTTATCGGCAGTACTATGTGCGATTATTTTACTATTTTTTGAACAGCTGAGGAAAAGTATGAGAAGAATCATACATCTAACTTTAATAATTTTATTTTCTACGATCTCAATGTCGGCGTTTGCAAGTGCTGATGTTGAAATAAAAAAGATCGCTTCAGGAGTGTGGGTTCATACCTCATATTATACATACCCAAATGGAGTAAAATTTCCTTCAAGTGGATTAATAGTTCAAGATGGGGAAGGCGTTGTTTTAGTGGATACTGCTTGGGGAGAGCTTGCTACGTTAGAACTCATGGAGCAAATTAGAACGAAGATTAAACTACCGATTAAAACATCAATAGTAACTCATGCTCATGGTGATCGGATTGCGGGTACGGATGCTTTAAAATCAAAAGGAATTCCAGTTTATTCGCATCCTCTAACGCAAAAATTTGCTACTGAGTATGGCTTGCCAGTACCAGATCAATCTTTAGAAGCAATTATTTCACCTGGAAGCATGGTTAGTTTAGGAAAAATTGATGTTATTTACCCAGGTCCAGGTCATGCAATGGACAACTTGATGATTTGGTTACCACAAGAAAAAATTCTGTTTGGTGGTTGTGCCGTTCGCGCTAAAGGAGCAACCTCTTTAGGCAATACTGCACATAGTGATATTGGTTCATGGCTTCAGGGAATGAAACATATTAGCCAGGAGTATAACTCTGCACAGATAGTAGTCCCAGGTCATGGTGAGCTAGGTGATTTTTCATTAATTTCAAACACATTAATGCTTTTAAGTGAGTCTGCGCAATAAATATACACTAATAATCACATAAAAGATCTCGTCAAGCTCTGATAGAGCGCCTTTTATGTGGGGAGAACGTAGGATTATCCTTTATAGGAACTAATCTTACGCCTCCTAAACTCATTGGTTAACTTTTTTAAAGCCACCAAAACCAACCTCTTACTGTCATCTAAAAAATACTAAACTACGTTTAGAGCTATCAACTTATAAAACTACTAAATAATTTAGCAAAAAAGTAGAAGTTAAAGATTATCAAATTATCGAAAATTGCTGTAAATGAAGATGACCAGGTTGCTGGAGGTTTAAACTTTGCTTAGGAGCTTTATAAAATGAGCAATCATTTTATTACCTAAGGTAGGCTAAGCACTTTGGTTGGATTATTGTTACCAAACCTTTAATCAGGTGAGGTGATGGGGCAGCTAGCAGTGAATATAGTATGCTGATTGCTCCAGCAAAGAAATTCAACAAAGAGCCTGCACAAAGAAATGCACCTTGATACTATATGTCTAATGATAATGGATATAGCAAGTAATATGTGAGGTTATAGCAATGAATCAATTAACTGAAAAAACGATAGCATGTCCTTATTGTGGTGAGAATATTGACGTGCTGCTCGATCCGGCAGATGTTGATCAACAATATATTGAGGACTGCCAAGTCTGTTGTAAGCCTATTAATTTTTTGGTTTTTGAAAATATAGATGAAGAGCTTTCAGTGACGGTTTTTAGTGATGACGAAGCTTATTGACTATCTTTATAGGCACTTACACTCAGCAAGGTTTGAGCAGTATGTTTAGCTGCAAAGCAATGCAGTAATATATAAAAGAGTATGACTAACCAACATAAAAAGCGCTGCAATTAATTGCAGCGCTATGGTTGCATTACTTAATGGTTATTAACGGTCTAAGTTCATTACTTTAGTCCATGTCGCAACAAAGTCTTCTACAAACTTTTGCTTTGATGTATCAAAGGCATATACTTCTGCAACTGCACGCAGCTCTGAATTTGAACCAAAGATAAGGTCAACTGAAGTGGCTGTGTACTTTTGCTCACCTGATTGACGATCAAAGCCTTGATAAATCCCCGCATCTGATGACTTTTTCCAAACCGTAGACATATCCAATAAATTAACAAAGAAATCGTTATTTAGAGTGCCTGGCTTGTCAGTAAATACGCCGTAGTCAGTGCCTTTATAGTTTGCATCAAGCGAACGTAATCCGCCTACTAATACCGTCATTTCAGGCACTGTTAGATCAAGTTGATCTGCTTTATCTATTAGCATTTCAGTTGGCGATTTGTAGCTTTGTTCAGCATCAAAGTAGTTTCTAAAGCCATCGGCAGGCAGCTCTAATAAACTAAATGCATTAACGTCAGTTTGAGCTTGCGTAGCATCGCCACGGCCAGCATTAAACGGTACGTCTATTGTGTAGCCTGCATCTTTCGCTGCTTTTTCAATCGCAGCATTACCAGCTAACACAATCAGGTCGGCCAGTGATACTTGGCTTTTACTAAAGAAACTATCATTAAAGTCGGCTTGAATCGCTTTTAATACTTTAAGTACTTTTGCAGTTTCGGCCGGATTATTTACCGCCCAATCCTTTTGTGGAGCAAGCGCAATGCGTGCACCGTTGGCACCACCGCGCATATCGGAATGACGGTAGCTTGCAGCAGATGCCCATGCAACACGTACTAGCTCTGATACGCTAAGACCTGAATCTAAAATGCTGGCTTTAAGCTCTTTTACTGCGCCAGCATCAATGTTTGATTGAGTCTCTGCTGAAATAGGATCTTGCCAAATTAAGTCTTCTTTAGGAACTTCTTTACCTAAGAAGTTACGTGGTGGCCCCATATCTCGGTGAGTCAATTTGTACCATGCTTTAGCAAATGCCAGTTGATACTCTTTAGGGTCGTTTAAAAAGCGTTCAGCAATTTTGCGGTATTGAGGATCAAATTTTAACGCTAAGTCGGCCGTGGTCATTACTGGTGCGTTAAACTTACCTTTAATATGAGCGTCAGGTACAACGTTATGTAACGATTCATCCGTTGGGATCCACTGAATGGCACCCGCTGGGCTGCGAGTTTGTTTCCACTCAAAGTTAAGTAGATTGCTAAGGTACAGTGATGACCAGCGAGTAGGAGCTTGTGTCCATGCGCCTTCTAAACCACTTGATACGGTATCTTCAGAGTGGCCTTTACCACATTTGTTTTTCCAGCCTAACCCTTGTTCTTCAATGCCTGCTGCTGCGGGCTCTGCACTCACACAATCTTTAGGTTTGTGCGCACCATGCATTTTACCAAAGGTGTGGCCACCTGCGATAAGTGCAAGAGTTTCCTCGTCGTTCATGGCCATGCGAGAAAACGCCACACGAATATTTTTAGCTGAACCGATTGGATCAGGAACCCCTTTAGGGCCTTCAGGATTTACGTAAATTAAACCCATGTGAGTTGCACCCAATGGGCGTTCTAATTTGCCGCTGGCATCTTCACGGTCGCTGGCAAGCATTTCTACTTCTGGACCCCAGTAAACCATGTCTGGTTCCCAGTCGTCAGTTCGGCCGCCGGCAAAACCATAGGTTTCAAATCCCATGTTTTCTAGAGCAACGTTACCGGCTAATACGATTAAGTCTGACCATGAAAGTGCTTCTCCGTATTTTTGTTTAATAGGCCAAAGTAGGCGACGCGCTTTATCTAGGCTTACGTTGTCTGGCCAGCTGTTGAGTGGTTCAAAACGTTGTTGACCGCCACCAGCACCACCGCGGCCATCAAGCGTACGGTAAGTGCCTGCGCTGTGCCATGTCATACGGATAAAAAATGGCCCATAGTTACCAAAATCCGCCGGCCACCAATCTTGAGATTGTGTTAGTAGGGCATCAATATCACTTTTTACTGTGTCTAAATCTAGGCTATTAAATGCCTTGGCATAATTAAAGTCGGCACCGTAAGGGTTTGAGCGTTCATCATGATCACGCAGAGGTGAAAGGTTAAGTTGATCTGGCCACCAAAACTGGTTTGTTCTGGTTGCGCCCATTTTAGCTTCACCCATGCCAACAGCACCTTGTGGCTTTGACATTTGTGGTTTTTCTTGGCTAACAGCGGTGCCAGATATAAGTGCCATACTTATAAATCCAACAAGCGCTTTTTTATTGAATGAACGGTTTTTCATTGTCAGCTTCCTTAAAGTTAACGAATTTCGTTATACAAAGCGTATTACTACTTTAAACAGAGATCTCAATCGCTTTAAAAATTATTGAGTTGTAAATTTGTTTGCTCAAGTGAGGCTTAATCAAGCCTGAATAACAAAGCAATGAAAAGAATATAGCATCGGGCTGAAATGTGTGTGCGAAATAAAGCGATTACTACAATCTATAAATGTGATTGATTTTGTTGTAGTGATTAGATAAATGGATTGTTTTTACTTAAGACGGAGAGAGTAATACAGATAAAAAAGCCCAGCCAAAGCTGGGCGACTACAAAAAATCTAGTGCACTTTAATTAATTTACTCGTTATAACACCTGAGGTCATTGACCCTGATACGTTTAATGCGGTGCGTGCCATGTCTATTAATGGCTCGATTGAGATCAGTAACGCGACTATCTCAACCGGTAAGCCCATGGTTGGTAATACAACCAATGCAGCAAACGTTGCGCCACCACCTACTCCGGCAATACCAAAAGAGCTTATAACAACAATGCCAATTAACGGTAAAATAAATTCGAATGTCAGCGGATCAATTCCTACGCTGGGCGCTACCATCATTGCCAGCATGGCTGGGTAAATACCGGCACAGCCATTTTGGCCAATAGTGGCGCCAAAAGAAGCCGATAAGTTAGCTATAGCAGGCGGCACTTTTAGCTGGTTAATTTGTACATCCACATTCATAGGAATAGAGGCTGCTGAACTACGCGAGCTAAATGCAAAGGTCAGTACTGGCCAAATTTTTTCAAAGTAACTCTTAGGGTTCACACCAACTAGGCTAAGTAATAAACCATGAGCAATAAACATTAATAATATAGCGACATAGGAAGCCACAATAAACGCCAGTAAATTAACAATATCATTGCTACTTGAGTTTGCCACAACGCTTGCCATTAACCCTGCGACGCCATAAGGCGTTAGCGCTATCACCATTCTTACTAAGTTCATTACTATGGCTTGTAAGGCGTTAACACCGTTGCGAATTGGATCTGCTAGTTCGCTACGTTCAAGCATCACCTTGCGTGCGGCAATCCCCACAAGGACACCAAAAATAACGACGGCAATTATAGAGGTTGAGCGTTGGTTACTTAAATCAGCAAATGGATTTTCTGGAATAAAGCTCAATAGCATTTGTGGCACACTTAAATCAGCTACATTAGCTGCTTTACCCTCTAGCGTGCTCATTTTTGCTGCCTCACGGGTTCCCGAAACTAAGCCTTCAATACTTAAATTAAAGCCATAGGTTACGGCAATACCAATTAAGGCTGCAATTGCCGTAGTAAAGAGTAAAACAGCAATACTAATGAACGATATTTTGCCCAAAGAGCCTTGGTTTTCTAGTTTCACCACGGCGGCAATCATAAACACCAATACCAATGGCATGATGATCATTTTTAATAGCCCAACATAGCCTTTACCAACAACACTTACCCAACTTAAAACGTCATTAATAGACTCCGGGGAGTGGGAAAATAAAAATTGTAAGGCTAAACCAAAAGCACTACCAACAACTAAGCCAAATAAAACAGTGCGAGATAAGGTTTTACTTTTTTGCGAAAAAAGATAAATCGCAAACAGCAAACCGACAAATAATGCCAGCATTAATAAAACAGCAAGCGACATAACATCCTCTTTAAAGCTGTGAATAAGCGCGGCACTTTAGCGTTTTGTATCGGGTTACGAAAATACACTTTTGATATGCTATAGAACAAATTGATATGTGCTAATAATATTTGAGTATAAAAAATACTATTGCACACAAATATAACCGTTGAGCTTCTATTTAAAGGTGCTAATAATGAATGCTAAATTAAGCAATGATAAAAACAGTATGAATGGACTTCTTTGGTCGTTATTTAGATCTTAATAATGTGTTTATTCGTATCAAAAAGTTGTATTCAAAAGAATTTTTCCTAATTATTAATTAATAGTGAGAACAGAGATGTTGCGATCAGTTGTTGGTTTAATGTTTTTTATTTTTTTAAGTGGGTGTTCGAGTCAATACCCAAATCAGAACTTAGTCGGTAAACAGTTTCCAACTATCAGTGGTGAAAGCTTGGAGCAACAGCAATTTACTATCCCTACAGACTTTAACAACGCACAGACATTACTGTTAATTGGGTATAAACAAGATAGTCAATTTGATATTGATCGCTGGCTTATTGGCTTGGATATGAGTGGCATAAACGTCACCGCTTATGAGTTACCCACAATTCAAGGCATGGTGCCGCGTATGTTTAGTACTTTTATTGATAGCGGTATGAGAAAAGGCATTCCTAAAGAACTGTGGGGCGGGGTGATCACTATTTATAAAGACGGTGATGCAGTACAAGCGTTCACTGGTAATGAAAATCCGAATAATAGCCGCATCGTATTAATTGATGGTAGCGGTAAGATTATTTACTTTTATGATCGGGGTTTTTCGGTTGCTGCATTAAATGAACTAAAAATGGTGATAGATAAAAAGTAGTAATACCCTGTAATGACCCAAACATGGGCTGCATGTTTGGGTCATTTATTTTTAACTTAAGCTGCCTCTTACTCCGTTATTTTTATCAATCATTTTTATAGCAAGGGTAGTCACTGTAACCTTGCTCAGTGCCGCCATACATGGTGGCTGCATCGGCTTCATTTAATGGCCATTGATTTTTTATGCGCGCTGGTAAATCAGGGTTTGCGATAAAAGGGCGACCAAAAGCAAATAAATCACCGTAGCCCTTAGCTAACATTGCCACCGCTTTTTCAACGGTGTACTTACCAGCGTAAATAATACGCCCAGAAAATTCAGCTCTGACTGCTTGATAAAATTGCTCTGGTAAATCAGGGGCATTGTCCCAGTCAGCTTCTGCAATTGAGAGGTAGGCAATACCGGCTTGTTCAAGTACTTTAATTGCTTCAATGTAGGTATGGTGCGGGTTTGATTCTACTAACCCTAAATAAACACGGGTTTCATCAGTACTGCTAAATAAGGGCGCAAATCTAACCCCTAAGCGCTCCGGGCCTACTACGTCACTTACTGCCGCGACAATTTCTTTTAAAAAGCGCAGGCGATTAGTAAGAGAGCCGCCGTATTCATCATCTCGTTTATTGGTGTGCTCAGAAATAAACTGATTTACTAAATACCCATTAGCACAATGCAGTTCTACGCCATCAAACCCCGCTTCTAGCGCATTACGGGCAGCTTGTGCATACATGCCAACAAGCTCTTTTACTGCATCGGTTGTCAAAGCTTGTGGTTCACTTGGATCGGCTAAAGCGCCTTGAGCCGGTCCTGTTTCAATAAAGACTTTAACGCTATCAGCTGTTAGAGCTGAGGGAGCAATAGGTTTGGCTTCATTAGGCTGTAAGCTGGTGTGTGAAACGCGGCCAACATGCCAAAGTTGGGCAAAAATAATTCCACCTTCTGCATGTACTGCATCAGTTACTTTTTTCCAACCAGCTATTTGTTGATTAGAATGAATGCCCGGTGTCCAGGCATACCCTTGTCCTCTTGGTTCAATTTGAGTGCCTTCGGTAACCATAAAGCCAGCACTAGCACGCTGTGCATAATATGTGGCCATCACTTCGTTGGGGATATTGCCAGGAACCGTGCTGCGTGAGCGTGTAAGTGGCGGCATTACAATACGGTTTTTAAGCGTGTGTGGGCCTAAATTGATTGATGAAAATAGACTGTCGATATTTTTACTTGGTTGACTCATTTTAATACCTTTTAAATTAATAATGCTGTTTAGCGCCAATTACAATGCTGGTGAGCATAGGGATTAAAAGGTACAATTTGAAACAATGCTTTTTTGTTTAAGATACAATTATGAATGGTATATCTCGGCTTGATATAAAACAATTACGAATATTGAGTGCATTACTTAAACTAAAAAATGTGTCGGATGTGGCGCGAAAAATGGGCTTAACCCAGCAGGCTATTAGTGAGCAGCTGCGAAAATTGCGTGACTTATTTGACGATCGGCTTTTTATTCGCCAAGGCAATACAATGGTTGCAACACCTAAGGCAATTGCACTAGAGAAGCCCGTTAATCAAATATTAACTCAGGTAGAAGCGTTATTAATACCTAAACAATTTACCCCAAGTAGCTACAAGGGCGTATTTACAATAAGTGCGACTGATTACGCTATAGCAGCTCTTTTGCCACAATTATTAGAAATAACAAGACGCAAAGCGCCAGGATTAAAGCTGATTATTCGTGACTTTGCCTCTGATAATGTTAATCAATTAATAAGTGCAGGAGAGCTGGATTTATTAATTAGTTTTCCTGAATTTATCCCTGCAAACTTAATCTATGACACATTATTTGAAGAACAGCATATTTGTATTGCAGGGAAAGACACGGTGTTTTCTTCATCGACATTGAATCTTGCTGAAGTGGCGGCACACCCTCAATTAGTGGTTTCGGCGTCCCGTGCTAACTTACGAGGCTCTCACGACCAATGGTTTGCTGATAAGGGCTATGCGCGCAATATTGTAATGTCAGTGCCTGGCTTTTCATTTGTCCCCGATTTGCTTTGCAGTACTGACTTAATTGCTTTTTACCCATCGCGTTTACTGCCAAACGCCAAAGTGAAACAGCTTGAGGTTGAATTATTACCACCGCCATTTAAGGTGATTGCTGCATGGCATCCACGTTCAAATAACAGCGATATTCACCAGTGGTTAATAGCGCAATTAAAACGGATTTAGTGACTATTTAATTAGTTGACGAATATCGTTCCCTGTTGGTGCCTCATGGGCACGTAACGAAAAGGCGGGTAATATCGCTAATATATGGTCAAATATATCTGACTGAATATTTTCATATTCACCCCAATTAGTTGTATTGGTAAATGCATAAATCTCAATGGGTAAGCCATTTTTAGTTGGCTCTAGCTGCCTTACCATCAGTGTCATTCCCTGATGAATATGTGGGTGATGTTTTAATAGCGCGACTAAATAATGACGAAATGTGCCAACATTAGTGAGCCGGCGACCATTTAAAGTACAGCTCATATCTATTTTTTTCGTGGTATTTTGCTCGTTAATAGCCGGTAGGGTAATTTCGAGGTAGTGACTTAATAAATCTGCTTTTTTCAGCGCGGTGATTTCTTGTTCATCTAAAAAGCGCACACTGCTCATTTCTATGTGAATACTCCGTTTTATGCGCCTGCCACCGGATTCTGACATACCGCGCCAGTTTTTAAATGAGTCAGAAATTAGCGCATAGGTTGGGATAGTGGTAATAGTTTTATCCCAATTTCTTACTTTAACTGTGGTCAAGGCTATATCAATCACATCGCCATCTGCGCCGTATTTGGGCATTTCTAACCAATCACCAACCGCAAGCATATTGTTTGCTGAGAGCTGAATACCGGCCACCAGCCCTAAAATAGCGTCTTTAAACACCAGTAGCAGTACAGCCGATAGCGCACCTAAACCACTGAGTAATATTAACGGGGATTTATTCATTAATAATGAAATCGCTAAAATACCGGTTAATACGCTGGCGATCAGTTTAATTGTTTGTAAAAAACCACGTAATGGAAAGTGAGCTGCAATGGGTTGTCTATCAGATATCGCTTGAAAAATATTGAGCAAAGAGAACAGCGAAAGTAGTGCAAATAAAATGATCCACTGATCAGTAAACATCTCAATGATATGTAAAAAAGCCGTTCCTTCGGGAACCCAGAGCCTTGCTTGTATAACAACCACAGCACCTTGTAAAACAAAGGAAATATTACGTGTTAATTTAAGCGCTAAGTCGGCAGGCGTGTGGGTATCGGTTTGAACAACTTTATCACTAAAGCGGCCTTTAAGTAGTCGTTTTGAAACTGACCTTAAGATGAGGTGCAATATGAGCGCAAATAAGCCAACCCAGCACAGTACTAATATGTCGTACCATAAATACGCACTCCCAGGAAAATAAAGACTAAACCATTGCAGTAAAAATTCTCGCAGCTGCGATCGTATTTCAGTCATTTATATTCCCAAGAGATTTATTTGCGTGAGTTTCACTATTTAATGAAATCTAGTTAAGCAGATGGGGCGTGAAAAGTCTATTTAAGCCGCGCTTAAATAGACGTTTTAGAAATAATATTTATATTTTATTTTCAGCAAGTTGCAGAGTTAATTCCTCAAAAATACTCGGATCGTCAATGGTTGATGGAATTTGCAGTTCTTCACCATCAATAAGTTGACGTAAGTTTTTGCGTAAAATTTTACCTGAGCGTGTTTTTGGTAAGCGTTCTACACACATAATATTTTTAAGACACGCAATAGCGCCGATTTGATTACGCACGGTTTGCACCAATTGCTGTTCTACTTCTTTATGCGAGCCATGAAAATCATTTTTTAACACTACCATGGCCATGGGGTTTTGACCCTTGAGCGCATCATTAATACCAAATACGGCACACTCAGCAACTGCTGGGTGAGCGGCTACAATTTCTTCCATTTCACCAGTTGATAAACGATGCCCCGCGACATTAATTACATCATCGGTGCGGCCCATAATAAATAGGTAGCCATCATCATCAATATAACCGCCGTCGCCAGAAAGATAATAGCCTTCATATTCACTTAAATAACCGGCTTTAAAGCGTTCGGTATTTTGCCAAATAGTGGGTAAACATCCTGGTGGTAAAGGCAGCTTAATAACGACTGCACCTTGTTTATTGGGGGCGCATTGGTCACCATTCATATCTAAAATACGTACGTCAAACCCAGGAGTAGCAACCGTTGAACTGCCTGCTTTTGTAGGCAGGTGCTCAATGCCGACAGGGTTACAGGCTATCGCCCAGCCAGTTTCGGTTTGCCACCAATGATCAAGTACAGGTAGGCCTGTTTTTTCTTTGAGCCAATCGTAGGTGGGGGGATCTAAGCGCTCGCCTGCTAAAAACAAGCGTTTCAGACTTGAAGTATCGTATTGTTTAAACCCATCGGCATTGGGGTCTTCTTTTTTTATCGCTCTAAAGGCCGTTGGTGCGCTAAATAAAGCCGTTACTTTATACTGTTCAACCACACGCCAAAATGCACTGGCATCCGGGGTTCTTATTGGTTTACCTTCAAATAAAATAGTGGCGCAGCGGTACATAAGCGGGGCATACACTATGTACGAATGGCCTACAACCCAACCAATATCCGAAGCGGCCCAAAACACGTCACCAGGTTTCATTCCGTATACGGTTTCCATGCTGTAATGCATGGCAACGGCATGGCCGCCATTTTCACGAACAACCCCTTTGGGAGTACCCGTTGTGCCTGAAGTGTATAAAATATAAAGCGGGTGATCGCCACTTACCGGAACAGGATCAACGCCAGTAGCTGTTTGCATTGCAACAGCCCAGTCAATATCACGCTCAGGCATAAGTGGTGCAGTTACTTGCTCTCGCTGATAAATAATACAATGTTCTACTTTATACGAGGCTGATTCGAGGGCGTTATCAAGTAACTCTTTGTATTCAATTACGGTATTCACTTCTACACCGCAAGAGGCACTGAGTACTAACTTAGGCTTGGCGTCATCAATTCTTACGGCAAGCTCATGTGCTGCAAACCCGCCAAAAACGACCGAATGAATAGCGCCGATGCGAGCGCAGGCTAACATGCCAATTACGGCCTCGGGGATCATGGGCATATAAATAACCACGCGGTCGCCTTTTGTTACGCCTAAAGACTGCATTAATCCTGCGAATTTAGCGACTTCTTGTTGCAGTTCAAAGTAGCTGTAGCTGCGCGCGGTATTGGTTACGGGTGAGTCATAAATTAACGCTGTTTCATCGCCATGGCCGGCAATAACATGCTGATCTACGGCTAAAAAGCAGCTATTAAGTTGGCCATCGGCATACCAGTGATATAAACCGTTTTCATCTTGTGTGTAAGCTGTTTCGGGAGCCTGGTACCAAGGGAGGCGTTTACTTTGCGATAACCAAAACGCTGCCGGGTTTTGTTTAAACTCGTTGTAATGTTGTTTGTATTCACCTGACATAAAGGCTCCTGAGCAAAATTTAATATAACTTTATTTAGGGTCTGTTGACCTTTGCAAATTAAAGCTTGAAAGATCAACAGACCTTAAAACTAAGCGCTTTTTATCAGGAGTGATATTCGACTATGGTCGGTTAAATAATAAACGGATTGTGTGGTTTTTAGCTAACGCTATGGTTTATAACGAACTAACGACTAGTTTGATGATTTAAATGAGGTAACATATAAAAATGATGAACTATTTAATGTGGTAATAATGAGTCAAGTTGTCAGAGTAGGCGTTGCAGTGATAGTAATGCATGATAATAAAATTTTACTCGGTGAACGGTTAGGCGCACATGGTGCAAATACCTGGGCAACCCCTGGGGGGCATTTAGAATTTGGTGAAACGGTAGAGCAATGTGCAGTGCGTGAAGTCGCTGAAGAGACTGGGCTTACTGTTACTAATATTCGTAAACTCGATTTTACCAACGATATTTTTAGCGCTGAGAACAATCACTATATTACCTTATATGTACAGGCAAAGTATGAAGGTGGCGAGCCTGTAAATAAAGAGCCTAACAAATGTTTACAGTGGCGTTGGTGCGATATTAATAACTTACCTTCACCTTTATTTACTTCATTAAAAAATTACTTAACACAGGGTGTTTTACCTACTCGATACTAAAGGCGCGTTGGAATAGGGAGTTGCCATTTATTTAAAATTTGTTGGTATTCACCGCTTTCTTTTATCGCGTTTAATCTATCAGTAATAATTTTCGCTGTTTGCGGGTTAAGCTGCTTACTTGCTGCAAAGTGAAGAGAAGAAGGTAGCTCATCTAAATGTATACGCTTAGTAATTAAGCTTGGGTCGAGCCCTGTTCGCTTTAACTCGTTTTCAAGTGTGAGGGTGTTAGTCACCACAAAATCGATACGATTTTTATACAGCATTTTCCATAGCTGCTGGTAGTAACTCACTAAGACTAGATTCTCATTTTCAGTAAAGCCTTGAGCTTCTAGATAAGCCTGTGCAGAATAACCGCGAATAGTGGCTACTTTGTATTTTTTGGCAAAGTTTAAGTGAATCACTTCATCGTTATGACTACGTAAACTTACTAGGTATGCATCTGCAAAATACACTTTCCCCAGCCACTTAAACTGGCTATTTCTGTTTGGAGTTTTTAACAGTGACAGCATGATTGCATTAGGATTGGCTTGTTGTTGTGGAAACATACGCGCCATCGGCATTATTTCAAATTTTGCAGTTAAAGCCGTACCTTTTAATACTGCTTTAGCGATATCTACTAAGGCGCCCTGCGTTTCACCTTGAGGGTTTATAAAATGATAAGGCGGTAAATCTTCAGCGATGAAGGTAACCGGGTTTGCGTGACAGACCGCACTATAAAAAACCAATACAAAAACAGCTAACACCAAACGCATAAATAATTGTCTTTAAAGCAACACCATAAGGTTAGTGTAAAGAAAGTTAGTAAGAAGGTATACGACAAATGTATTTTTTGAGTAAGCAAAGTGTTTAATTATTGTTTTTTATGAATTGGCGAGGTGAGCAATGATACCAGCGCCTAAAGGCACGATTAAAAGAGCTTTGATCATTAAACCCCAACATAGTTGCAATACTGCTGAGCGAATAATGAGGAATATAAGTTAACAAACGGCGTTTTTGCTCTTGCTCAAGAAGATCACCAAAATTGGTGTTTTCTTGCTTTAGGTGGCGTTGCACTGTGCGCGGGGTCATATTTAAAGCACTAGCCGTTCTGATCAGTGAGCAGTCCTGCAAATCGTATTTAGCCATTAAAATATGATTAATTTTTTCTGTTAATAATTGCTGACTTTTAAACTGGGATAGCTGTTGCTCTGACATTTGCTTAAGCACAGCGTTAATCTGGGAGTTATCGGTTTTAAAAGGCAGGGTTAAGTAACTACTTGGAAACTCTACTTGATTAAAGTTAGCGCCAGCTTTTACTGGGCAATTAAACCATTGCGCTAATTGTTGCAACTCACTATCTGAAAAATGTGCTGTAAAATAAACGCAACTAGGCGAAAGCTGAGGATTAAGTAGTTGGCGTATAACACTTACCCACGCGGTCATATTTCGTAATACGGCCTGTGGGCTGCACTGTGGGTCTGCTAACCAGGTTACCTTGCAAAGTGTTCGTTGCTGTTCAAACTCAGCACGCCCTATGTTGGCCACTAAACTGTCGTAACTCAGTAATGCAGTAATGGCACTGGCTAGATTAGTACTCGATTCAATTAAATACCCAAGTACACCAAAATCAGCGGTACGTATTTGTTTTCCTAACTCAAACCCAAATAAGGAGTCGTTTAGCGTTTGCTGTGCATAACTAAGCAGCGCATTGTAGCTTTTTAAGCTAATACGTGGTGCTAATTGTTGTGTTTGCTTATTTGTATATTCATCAAATTCAATGGTAGTTAGTATCTCTTGGCTATCTAATTTTTTGCTTTGAAGATAATCCAAACAGCTAGAAAAGTAATGATCGGCTAAGGTTTTCATTTGTCGCCTAAAGCTAAAAAATAGTCATCTAATCGCAAGTTTGCCATGCAATATTTTTATATGCTAGAGATCTATAAAAATAATAGGGGGCACACAATGATTGAGATAAATGTTAAACATAGTGTGGCAGCAACGCCTGAACAATTACGCACCTTATTATTAGCGCATGCTGATTTGGGGCGCTTTTTTAATGCGCAGTTTAAAGTGTTAACACCGCAAGACTCGGGTGAAATAAGTGGCGGAAAAGGCACTATTAGACAAATAAAAATGCAAGGTACAACATTTAAAGAGCAAATAATAACGGCCGATAATAGCCACATTAGTTACCGTATTTTAGGGGATAAACCCGTTGCACAGCACCGTGGTGATATTTACTTAAAAGCCAATAATGCTCAGCCATCACTCACCGAGATCAGCTACCATATTCGTTGCATTGCGCCTTTGTGGTTACCCAATTTTATACTGGCTTTTTTTATAAAAAAAGATGTTAGCCAAGCACTTAAAAAAATAGCCAGCTATTTTCAGGAGAAACGCCATGAGCATTGAAATTATTTTATTGGCACTGAGCCCTATTTTTTTGCTGTTTGTAGGGTTTGAGTTTATAAAATTTAGACGTTACTACGATATAAAAGACAGCTTAGCCAACGCGTTACTTGCTTTATTACATCAAGGAGCTGATGCCATTGCGTTATTATTATTAATGCCGTTTTTTTATTGGCTGTATCAGTTTCGACTATTTGATATTGAATTGACAGTATTTACTGTATTAGGCGCTTTTTTACTGCAAGACTTTTTATACTATTGGTTTCATCGTGCATCACACCATATTCATTGGTTATGGGCCGCTCATGTAGTGCATCATAGTTCTACTAAAATGAACTTTACCACGGCATTTAGGCAAAGTTTAATGTATCCGCTGGCGGGAATGTGGCTATTTTGGTTGCCGATGATATTAATAGGCTTTGAGCCTGTGATTGTTTTTGCTGTGGTGGCACTTAATTTGGCTTATCAATTTTTTGTACACACTCAAGTGGTAAAAAAGCTCGGTTGGTTTGAAGCATTATTTAATACCCCATCGCATCATCGGGTGCACCACGCTATAAATAATGGCTACTTAGATAAAAACTTCGCTGGTGTTTTAATTATTTGGGATAAATTATTTGGCACTTACGTCGAAGAAGATGAAAACAAACCCTGTAAATACGGCATTATTGGCCAACTAAACAGTAATAACCCGATCAAAATTACCTTTCATCAGTGGCAGTATTTATTTAAAAGTACCTACAGGGCAAACGGGTTAAAAGCTAAATTAAAAGTAGTATTTGGTTACCCAACAAGCTCTCAAAGTAGTAATAAGTAAGCCTATTTTTTATATAAAAAAGCCAGGAGCAAATAGCATCACTCCTGGCTTATCTCACAGTAAAATTTAATTATTTGGCCGTTGTGATCACTGTATCAATTAAGTGCACAACGCCATTGCTAGTGTAAATATCAGTGGTTGTTACATTGCTGCCAGCTACTTGTAGTGATGTAGCCGGTAAGCTTACTTGCCACCAAATATCGTTCACAGCTTGACCATTACTCTCACCGGCTGCCGTATCACCTGAGAAGGTATATAAAGGGCGGCCAAGGTAAGCGACTTGCATACTGTCATCTGAGCGAGCAATCAAGGATAAACCCGGAATATTTTCGATAGACGCCGCAGTGCCTAACACGGGTGGCCACGTTGTTGCACAAGTTGCTTCACATACGCTCATTGCTTCACCTAAGTCGTTATCAAATACATACACCGTTTTACCTGGCATTGCATCGGCCATACCCGTTACTAAACGATTATTAGTTGCATCATAAGCTACGCTGTCTGTTGCTGTATTTTCGGTACTGGTAAAATCTACCACGTTTACGCTTAGCATATTCTCAGCAAGTGTAGTGACCATTTTACCGTTAGCAGCAAACGCATCAGTACTACCTACTTGGGCAGCTAATACATGTTGAGTAAGTACGCCAGTAAGTGCAGTAGTGTCAGCTAATAAAGCATTTAAATCAGCGGTAGGAATTTTACTAAATGCCGCATTTGTTGGTGCGAATACCGTAAACGATTTAGTGGTATCGTTAAACGTATCCACTAACCCTGCTGCTTGCAGTGCAGTTACTAGTGTAGATAATGCAGATGTTTCTGTGGCAACTGTTGCAATAGTTTTGGTCGGTGTGCCTACTTCAGCGGGTGGCATAATCACTTTGTTTAATACATGAATAACGCCGTTGTCAGCAGTTACATTCGCTGTAGTTACCGCCGCATCATTAATAAACAGTGAGCTGTCTACATACGATAAAGCAGCCATATCACCATTTGCCATTTCAACTTTGTTGTTCTCGCTGTTTGCAATGGTGGCTGCTGCATCAGATAGTACATTGGCATCTGCTACTACATGGTAAAGTAAAATATCACGAAGCGTGTCGGTATCTGCCAATAAAGCGTCAATAGTGTCTTGACCAAGGGCAGCAAATGCTGCGTCAGTAGGTGCAAATACCGTGAATGTGCTGGTTGGATCGCTAACCAATGCGTCTAAACCTGTTGCTGAGAGTGCGGCGAGTAATGTAGTAAAGCTGCCATTTTCACTTGCAACATCCGCAATTGTGCCAAAACTCTCTGGTAGGGCAACGTCAGCAACAATCACAGAGTCAATTACGTGAACAATGCCATTAGTTGTTTTTATATCAGTTATTACCACATTAGCGCCGCCAAACATCAAGATGTTGGTGTCTGCGTTAATTGAAATAGGTAAAGTATTACCAAGCAGTGTTTCAGCTGATTGACCGTTTAGAGACATTGCGGTTACTGAATCAATAAAGCCAGTTAACACATGTTGTTTTAGAATATTGCCGAGTACATCTGGATTAGCTAATAGGGTGTTTATCATTTTGCTACCAACAGCTTCAAATGCAGCGTCTGTTGGGGCAAATACAGTATACTCCTTTGAATTATCAGACAATGCAGCTGTTAAACCCGCAACATCAAGCGCTGTGAGTAACGTACTAAAATTACCAGCTTGTTGCGCTGTTTCAATAATATTTTTCGTTGGCGCAGTTTCAGAAACTTCTTTAGGCATTAAAACAGCATCAATGACGTGGATAATACCGTTATCAGTTTCAATATCAGTCATGGTAACGGTGCTTGTGTTTACTAACAGCGTATCGCCATTTAAAGATAGAGCAATATTTTGACCATTGACCATTGACAGTTGCAACCGTTGTGCCTGCGAGGCTAATTGCTGTTTGTGCATCAACACTACCTGATAAAACATGATAGGTTAATATTGAACTAAGCTTGTCAGTATCAGCTAATAAAGCGTTGATTTTGTCTTCACCTAGTAATGCAAAAGCCGCATCGGTGGGAGCAAATACTGTGTAACTATTCGTTGCATCATCAAGAGTCTCGTCAAGACCTGTTGCTTCTAAAGCTGCAACGAGTGTAGTGAAATCATCAGAACTTTGTGCAGCATCAAAAATGGTAGTAATTGGTTGTGGGTCAGTACTTACAGGTACGTTATCATCGTCATTACAGCCTTGGATCAGTAACAAGGGAAGTATGACTGCGCATAGCTTAAATACTTTATTCATAATTTTTCCTTTAATTGAATGTTACAGTGTTATAGCTGTGTGAACATTACGTAAGGGAAGCTGTAACTGATCAAAAAAAGGCCTGTTATTTTTTGTTTTGGGATATCGTTAAGATTTTATTAGACTATTTAGAAAAAATTCAGGTTACTAAGGATTTGGCGCCCCTAATAAAAATAAATACGCTGCAGATATACACGGATGAAGAATACACACATTCCTAAAGCGCCAGTAAAGTCATCAACACTGTGCTCGATGTAATAACCATAAAATATGATGACAGAGCTTGCAAGAAAGCCAATGGCAAAGCTGTCGGCTAGGCGTATATTGATAAATAAGTATTGCTACTATGACTCTTCGGGAATGACATAAACTAGACAATAAGGCCTATCAAAGCTGCTGATACCATGATAGGAATTAATAATTTTGGATTGACGAATTTTAATAATAAAAATTTACTTTTAGCGCGCACATCACAAACCATAGCCCTCGCATTTAATAGCACAAAACAGATGTTGTTAATGTTATATAAATTGCAATTTATGTATAATGCAGCATATTTCATATGTTAAAAGTTATTAATGAAGGTAATTTATGTCCAACTGTTTGCACTTGGCAATACCGGCAGGTGATCTCGAAAAAGCGAAAACATTTTATTGTGACGTACTTGGCTGTAAAACGGGCAATAGTGAAGCAGGGCGATGGGTAGACATTGATTTTTGGGGTAACGAGTTAACGCTTCACCAAAGCGAAGAGCGCTTACCAACGGTACGTCATGATGTTGATATGGGCGCGGTGGCAGTCCCTCACTTTGGCATTCATCTATCAGAAGATCAATTTCAAGCTTTAAAAACGCGCATTGCGGCTGCTGGTCTCGAATATTTAGATAAACCATACCGTCGTTTTGTTGGCAATGAATTTGAACAAGAGACGTTTTTTATTGAAGATCCAAACGGCAATGTTTTAGAAATGAAAACTATGGTAAACCCAGAAGTCTTATTCAAAAAAGACGAGTAATGATTATGCGCCTAAACGATTACTTTAGGCGTTTTCTCTTGTGTAGGTTTGCTTAGCCTGCGCTTTTCGTAATGACTTTTTTTGATACATTGCTTCATCACCGGCTTTTAAAACCTCATCTAAATTTTTAGGCGCTTCGCTATAGTTGATTTGCCCTACGCTTGCGTAAATAGCGATGGTGTTACCTTGGTGCTCTAAGCTAAGCGCATTTAACTTTTGTTCAAGAGTCGCAACTCGTTGGTTAATTTTATCTTTGCTGGTAAATAATGCCATAGCCACAAACTCATCCCCGCCTAAGCGTCCAACCGCATCTTCACTGCGCATATGGTTATTAATCAATTGCGCTACTTTGCTTAACACTTTATCGCCAACATCATGGCCATAACTATCATTTATTACTTTAAAGCGGTCTAAGTCTATATATAAAAAACACAGGATACCGCCTTGTTGAGCATGTTGAGTTAATAAGTCGTTTGCTTTTAAGCTCCAACCGCGACGATTATGTATATGACAAAGGGGGTCGTAATTAGCGTGTCGTTCAGCCTGTTTTTTTGCATAACTGAGTCTTTGTATTCGCTTGGCGACGGCGATGGCCAGTAGTAATGACTCAAGAGTAAAAGCAATCACAAACCCATAACGTTGAATAAAAGGGCTGTATTCGGTGAGTAATATTCTAAAAGTCATACTAATAAATACACAGCTTAAGGCTATAAAAACTAAGCCTGCCTCATTCACACCTTGCTTAGCTTGCACGGCTGAGAGTATAAAAATACTCATTACAATCAATAATGATAAGTAGCCTGTAATCGCTGAGGTGATATCAGCAATAGCGGGTAAATCTAAGGCTACTTTTTGTAAGCACAAGGTAAGTACACATAAAGCGGCAATTTTTAAAAATTTACTCACTTTTGGCCAATATTGCGGCAATTCTAATATTGCGCACATAAACCAAGTCGCACTTAATACGGTTAAACCAATGCTTAATGAATAAAGATTTCTGATAAACTCAGAAAACTGATTTTGAGCAAATAAATAGGGTTGACCTTCTTGTAAAAAGATAAAGCTAGCAATACAAAAAAGGTATGCACCATACTGTTTGAAAATAGCATCTTTAATACCATAACCTATTATTAGTACATAAAAAATAAGTGTGGCACACAAGCCATAAAACACTCCGAAAATTAAATTATATAACTGAACTCTGCCAATAAACTGTTGTGTATTTAGCCATGTAAAACGAGGAGTGTAGTTATTTGTTACTGTTACAATGAGCTGCGCGTTAAAGCTGCCTTGCTCCATTAAAACGGCTATCTGATTCGTTTTTAAGGGGGTCTTTGATACGCCATCTTGTTGCCACGAAAAACTCTTAAGTGCAGGACGAGTAAAAGTGAATACACCACTTTGGCTTAGGGTACATACTAATTCAAATTTGTTAACCCCTTTTTCTAGTCTTATGTCTGATGCAACACCTTGCAACAAGGGGGTTGATACATTGTTTGCAATAGCTGTTAAATAACAGTTATCTTCAGCGAAAGCTGCGCCGCTCAATAGCAGAGTAATAAAAGCCAATATGATACCGTTGAACCTGAGGAAGCGGGAGCTTGGGAAGAGGAAGCTATTCCTTATTTTCACGGTAGTATTGCGCATAAGTGAGACATAAAAATAATAATTACCTCATACTAGCAAAGCTAGTTTGCTTTACTAGTAAATATTGATAAGAAATAGTGACCTAGGCTGCAGTTAGTTGAACTTCGACTGGCTTCGGGTTAAGTTGTTCTGATAAGTTATTGCTTTAAAATAAACTGGTAGTTTTTTACTTGCTTGAGATCGGGGGGTTGATCACCCTTGGTGGATCTAAAGTAATTGATCGCATTAAAAAGGATTTTCATGAAAATAAAAACAACAATAGTTAATCGTACTTTATTATGCGCTTTATTAATTGCGCCTACCTTAAGTGTGGCTGAATTACCGGTTTCTCCTCAAACCCCAGAACAATGGCGCAGTGTTAGTGAGCGTGATATTGAAGCCGCTTACGGCATATCGGTACAAAACCACCCTGGTATGTTTGATGTTAACAACCCAGCCTTTCCTGAACTATTAAAGCAAGCAAAAGCAGAGGCACTTGCACTGTCTGCCAAAGCGAGCGGGCCGCAGGTTCATATTGCGGCAATTGCGCGTTTTAGTACTGTGCTACAAGATGGTCATGCAGGTGTGTTTTCAAGCGTTGAACGACCTGCTCGTCGTTGGCCTGGTTTTAGTGCCGTTTGGCGGGGTGATGCATTAAAAGTATATTACAGTGAAACAGATAATATAAATAAAGGTGATGTGATAAGTGGTTGCGATGGGCAAAGTACCGAGACTTTAATGCGACAAAGAGTGTTTAAATTTCATGGACAGGTTACACAACCTGGGCATTGGTGGCAGCAAGGTTGGCGGTTACTAATTGATGATGGTAACCCATTTTTAACACCTCTAAAAGAATGTCAATTTATTAAAGCTAATGGGCAAGCTTACAGTAAAACCCTTGATTGGTCTGTTCGGCCAAAGAGTGTAAGTAAGCATTTAACACATGCCTATAATGGGGATGAGCTTACAACCGATTTAACTTGGCCTGCGCAAAACATAGCGTGGATTGCTATGCCCAGTTTTGCAAATAACGATAAGCAAACTCATGATTACAATAACCTGTATAAAAAAGTGACTGATCAACGTACTAAGTTACTCAGTGCAAAAACGGTGGTTTTAGATCTTCGTCATAACCAAGGTGGCTCGTCTTATTGGAGCTTAAAGCTTGCAAAAGCGTTGTGGGGTGAGCAAGTTGTTGAACAAAAAATGGATAACTACTCACAAAATAGCCGGGTTTGGTGGAGAGCGTCAAAAGATAATACTAACTATGTTAAATCGTTAATTGAAGTGGTGAAAGATCAACCTGAAGTCCATAAAGAGATTAAAGAAATAGCTGCAGGTATGGCAAAGTCACTTGAAAACAATAAGCCATTTTATATAGAAGCAAAGCAAAGCAAATCAAATCAAAGCGAAAATACATCGCTAGTGAGTGACTTTAAAACACAGGTTTTTGTTATTGTGCCGCCACAGTGTGCAAGTGCCTGTCTTGGCGCCATTGATGTATTTAAGCAGTTTTCAAACACTCAGTTATTTGGCGCGCCAAGCAGTGCTGACTCATTGTATATGGATGTTCGACTAGCCGAGTTACCCTCAGGGTTAGGTAAAGTTATTATTCCTAATAAAGTGTATGTTGATAGAGCAAGAGGAAAGGGTGATTACTATAAGCCCGATATTGCCTATAACGATATTGATTGGACAACCGATAAGCTATTAGAAAAAATTAAACAGTTATAAAAAAAGCCGCTCAATGAGCGGCTTTGACTTTTCAACTATAAGGGGTAATCAAAAACTGTGTTTGGGCAATGTATTAATTGCCCATAGAGTATCTAACGCCAAAGGCATAACGAGGGCCGTATTGAGCCGCACTCAAGAACTGACTTTCGAAACGGCTAAATGAGCGCTCAGTTTCGTTGGTTAAGTTTACACCTTCAAAGAATACCGTTGTGCTTTCGTTAACTTCATAGTTCACACTAATATCCCACTGCAAGTACTCTTTCGCGTATTGTGGAGGAGCCGTAGCACCTGAATCAGGTAAACCTTGTGCAATTAAGTATTCATCACGCCATGCACCAGTTATTTTAACTGACAAACCATCTTTCTCATAAAAACCTTGTAGGTTTGCAGAGTCACTTAGGCCAGCCAATACAGCTTGAGACGCAAGGTAGTAGTTATCGTACTCTACATCACCATCAACAACGGTGGCATTGAAGCCCGCACCAAAGCCCGAGTCGCCAAACAAGTGCTGAACAGCAAATTCAAAACCGTTTACTTTACGTTTTCCGACGTTTTCAGGTGACTCGATAGTCCATTCAATCAATGGATCGGTTGCTGGGTCTGGTAATATGCGGTCGTTTTCACCAATGCCCACACCATTAGCTACAATTTCATCACGAATTGCAGTATCAGTTGCTTGATCTCCACGAGCTTCAATGGCGGCTACGGCGTTGTTCCAACGCTGACCTAAATAGACATCGTGTAAGCCTTCAAAGGTGGTTTTTATATTAGTTTTATCGATCCAGTCATCCACATCTTTCCAGAATAAGCCAATTGCAGCATAGCTGCCTTCGCTGTAGTAATACTCAAGGCTTAAATCTAGATTAGTTGATTTAAATGGCTTTAAATTCGGATTACCACGGCTACCGCTTCTTGAGTTTAATTTAGGTGATGGGGTTAAGCTTAAATTTCCAAGCATATCACCGAGTGTTGGTCTGGTGATTGTTTGACCCCATGAGGCGCGAGTCACTAAGTCATCAGTAAGATCAACTTTAATATCAATCATAGGGAGTAGTAAGTCGTATTGGCCTTCATAGTCAACTTCAACAAAGTCCCCACCGCTTGCGAACTGGGTTATCCATTCTGCACCGCCAGCCCAATACACTTGCTCAGCCACTCGGCTTTTAGCTGGGCTTACAATATCAGTTTCTTCATAGCGAAGGCCTAAGTTTACAAACACGTCGTAGTCGCTAACGTTAAACGCCCAGTTGCTAGAAAGATAAACGCTAATGGTTTCTTCTTCTACCTCATTAACAGGGAAGTTATCAAAGTTACCAATTTGATATACATCACTGCCAACTACGTCTTCAGTTAAATAAGCACTTTGACGAGCAAACGCTTCATCAAGATCATAGGTATAAGCATAACCTGGCGCTACGCCATTAGGACCAAATGAAAATTCGTCAAGGAATCCGCTTAAATCAACCCTTTCGAACATCGCATCTGGGAAAATTTCAGCGAAAGTACCATTACCAAAACCGGGTGAATTCGCGTTATTAGAACCGCCCCAACCGCTGAGTGTTTGCTTGGTATAGGCTGCGCCAAATTTAACGGTTTCAAGACCAATATCGGTATAGGTGAATAACTTACCATCTAATTGTACTTGAGAAACTTCTGACTCCCCCGGCGTTCTAGTGAAAATACTGAAGTTAGAACCAATTTGATTTGGGCTTACTTCTTGTGTGCCGTTGTTCCAATTAATATTAAAACCCGGTACATCCCCTTCGCGGAAAGAGTATTCTTTAGTAGAGAGATCTGCTGAGCCTAAAATAATACGGGCATTAGAGTTTAAGCCAGGATCTTTACCGTTATCAGTGGTGGTTTTTGAAGTATGCGCATCAAAATTAAAACTTAGGTTTTCTGTTGCTAACCACTCAACATTAATACCAGTTGCTTTTGAGTCTACTTCAGCAGTTTCACGAAATGCCGTGAATGAGGCATCATCACCAGCTGAGTTGTAGTAAATGGCTGTGCCATTTTCATCAAGCTCGTATGCATTTGCATTACCGCCAAATGAGCCGTTCCAAATACCCCACGATAACGAATTATTACCCGTTGTGGCTTGCGAAATTGTATGGTCAAGTGTGAAGGTTAAATTATCAGTAGGCGCAAATTGGAATGTTGCTTGGGCATTTAAACGCTCACGCTTAATATCATCTTTTGCAAAACTTACTTCTTGTGGGAAGAAGGCTGCTGATATGTATTCGCCTGAAATAGGTTCGAAAAATTGTTTCGCTGGGTTGCCATCCGCATCCATTGGACGATTATCAATAATATTTTCTGCATCAACCGATAGGTTAGGGTTAACTAACCAAGAGCGTACATTCGCAGACTGGCGTTGAAAGTCACGGCGGTGGTATGAAAAGTTAGCTGAAAAACCAAACATTTCGTCAGCGAAAGTATTGCTGTAAATACCTGCAATTTCAGGTGTTACCTCATCACCTTCTGCTACCGATGTATCGTGAATGCCTTTAGCCATTAATGAAAAACGCTGACCCGGCTTTTGTAGAGGTTTAGCGGTAACAATATTTACAGTTGCACCAAGGCCACCTGTTGGTGTATCTGCACGCGCTGTTTTCATAACTTCAAGTGAACTAACACCTTCAGATGATAAGTTCTCAAAGTTAAATGAACGTGTAAAACCGGTGCCCGCCATTTGACGGCCGTTAAGTGTTACAAGGTTAAATGATGGGCCAAAACCACGCACTGTAATTTGGCTACCTTCACCATTTGAACGACTTACTGATACACCCGTAATACGCTGTAGCGATTCAGCTAAGTTAGTATCTGGAAATTTACCCATTTCTTCAGCAGAAATGGCATCGACCACGCCAGATGCGTCACGTTTTACATCCATTGAACGGATTAATGAACCGCGAATACCTTTTACTTCAATAACTTCTAGTTCAGGTTCGGCAGTATTTTCTTGCGCAGCATAAGCGAAGTTAAATGTGCTTGCAGCGATGATAAGTGATACAGAAGCCGCTAATTGGCTTTTTTTAAACTTATTTGTGTTCATAATTGCTCTGCTTTTACTTAATTTATTACGGTAAGTAGGCGCTTATAATTTAGCACCTACCACTGAATTAGGGTTTATGGGTTAGCGATAACGACATTGTCGATACGATAAACTGCACCTTCACCTGTTCCCCATGCTGGGAAAACCATCAGTACATTGATATCGCTAATGTCCAAACCTGCATCAAATAATGATTGCACTGTAAACGTGTATGTTTGCCATTGCCCAATAACCGGTACTTCACCTTCAACGCTTTGTGCAAGTTGAAGTTCTACCGCCGTTGCTGCACCTGTTGACTCGATTTTAAATGTCCATACTGAGTCAGGATCATTTGGTGGTGTCACCATTTTCATTTCAAATTGCACAACACCATTTGCTAATATTGCTGATGCATCAAAAGAAACACCTTCGTCAGCTAAAAAGCCCATTACTGTTGGTGTAGCACCAATGACAAACTCAGCCACTGTGCCATGATCAGCATCGTCAGTTTCTTCAGTCGGTGTAGAGCCACCACAACAGTCCCAAATACTCCACATATCTGCGGCAGTATCTTGGAAGATGGTAATTTCGTTGCCTGCTGCTGATGCTGCGCTCGGATCATACATTTTAGCGTTATCTACACGGTAAACTGCACCTTCGCCTGTACCCCATGCTGGGAAGATCATCACAACGTCAATGGCACTTACATCTAAACCCGCACCGGCTAATTCTTCAAATGTGAAGGTGTATGTTTTCCACTCACCTGCAACAGGTGCATCGCCTGCATCTGTCAGTGGAACTTCTACTGCGGTATCACCTTCATTAGATTCTATTTTCATTGTCCAAACAGCCGCTGGATCATTTGGATTTGACATCACTTTTACATCAAACTGCAGTACACCATTTTCTAAAATACTTGTTGCATCAAATGGTTTACCACTACCACCGGCTGAGGTGCGAGTGTTGAAACCCATTACAGTAGGGGCTTCGCCAATGCTGAACTCTGCGGTTAAACCGTGTTCTTCATCGTCCATTGCTTCAATTGGCGTAGAGCCGCCACAACAATCCCACATTGGCCAATCTAAGTTTTGTCCGTCTGTGAATAGGTCTACAGATGGTGATTCACCGACATCGCCTTCAATAGCAACATTGGTAATTAAGTACTCAGCGCCTTCACCTGTTTGCCATGTTGGAAATACCATTAATACATCAATGGCACTTAAATCTAAGCCTCTTTCTTGTAGTAAAGAAAGTGGGAATGTATAGGTTTGCCATTGGCCTGTAACCGGTGTTACGCCTTCATTACTATCGCTAAGGGCTACATCGCCTGTATTAGGACCACCATCACCCGCTTCGGCTTTTAATAACCAAGTAGTTGAAGATGTTGGAGGAGTAACTACTTTCATATCAAAAGTTAAACGACCATTAAATTCAAGTAATGGTGAAGCATCAAACGGAGATGATGTCCCTGTAAAATCGTCAGGAAAGTGACCACCACGGGTAGAGAAACCTAATACGGTACCGTTATTATCGTTGATATTAAATTTAATAACGTCGCCTTTATCAGCGTCGGTAATGGTTTCTGGTGTGGTTCCGCCACAGCAATCCCAAGCGATCCAGTTTGCGTTTAAGCTACCATTGAAAATATCAAGGTTTTTTGCAACGCCATCACTTGGTGGAGTAGGTACAGGGGCTTTACCTTCAACAAGTGCATCTTCTAAGTTATCGTAACCTGGGCGTACTGTTTCACAACCCTTACCTGTGGCTGGGTTAGAGGCACATTCATAAACACGAACGTAATCAATCTCAAAGCTTTGACCTTCTGCAAATGCTGCAGCGTCAACGCCTAAGTTATTTACGTTTTCCGGCCAATCACCACCAACAGCATTGTTTAAAATAAGATAAAAATCTTTATCAAATGGTGCTGTATCCCAATGAGTTGTTAGCTCGCCGCTACCTTGTTCAAAGTATTCAGCAAACCAGCCTTTATGCTTTAAGCCAACAGCTTCATCTTTTGAATTGTAACGAACTTCAGAGCGACGTTGAGTGGCGTATAAATAGCCATCTACGTACCAGCGAATCTCACCTTCTTGCCATTCAATCGCGTAAGTATGAAAATCGTCTGCAGGATTCATCCCTTCAGGGAATGTATACGCTTTACCAGAGTTCGAGTTGTTAGGCCATTCACGACCATAGTGAAGTGTGCCATGAATATTAGCTTCAACGGTGCCATCTTCAGCAACTGTTTTTAAATTTACCGCTTCTAAAATATCAATCTCACCAGAGCGCGGCCAAGTACCATATTCTTCATCGGTTGGCATCATCCAAAATGCAGGCCAGCTACCTTGTCCAGAAGGTAATTTTGCACGCATTTCAAAACGACCATAAGTAAAATCTGCATTGTAACGGGTGTTTAAACGGGCTGATGTGTATGGTTTTTCTGCACCTTCATCTGCAGGTAAGGCGACTATGTTTAGTACACCGTCTTTAATGAAGGCATTTTGTTCACTGTCGGTGTAACATTGTTTCTCGTTGTTACCACCACCGGCACAATTTAATTCAAAGTTCCACTTGTTAGTATCAATACTAGTGCCATCAAATTCGTCACTCCAAACCATTTGCCAATCAGAAACAGGCTCTTGTGGATCGACTTTTGTGAAGTCAGATTTTGTCTCGGCACTTCCACCACAGCCAAATAGCATGGTCATGGATATTGCCGCAACAAGGCGGCTTACTTTGGTTGTTGTCATGTTCATTAGTTGAACCCCAGTATCGACAAAGAGTTAAAAGTACTTCGTTGTGGTTGTTATTGTGTCTACAAGCGAAGTTGTAAGCGCTTACATTTATCAATGTGTGTGTTGTAAGCGCTTACATAGAGTATGCTAAGGTTGTAATTTGGTCAACAACAGACTGCTTATTTTTTTAACTTTAAGTTTACATTACCTGCTTTTTTAGTTTTAAACTGAAAAGTTATTTAATTTTTAAATAACTTCAGAATAGCAATATATTAATGGAGATAGAGTTTTAGTCTAATAATATCAGTGAGTTGTTATTTTTTAGTGCCATCAAAATATTAAAAGTGAATCCACATGCTAATTAACAATATTTTTCTGTTATCGCTCAAAGGTATCTAATAGTAGGCATTTATGTTTATTAATTGGTTTTCAAAGGTCAGCGTTGAGTAATCAAACCAGCAGTTAATAACTTTAACAGCTGAACTGCCTAAATATTACTCTAGTGGCTTTGAGCCTGCTTCTAAGACTTTTAACAATACAGCTTTAAAGCGCTTAAAATCTTCAATATGGGGTAAATGACCTAAATCAGTCAGTTCAAATAGTTGGCTGTGAGGAATTAATGCCGCGGCTGATTTACCTAATTGATCGTAGCGGCCAAGTTCATAATCTACTCCTTGTTTCTTCCAGTTACGGCCAGGTCCTGTTCTGTCTCTTGTACCTATAATTAGTGAAACAGGCATGGTGAAGTTTTTAAACTCGGTGATAACGGGTTGAGTAAAAATCATGTCGTATGTTTTTGCGTTAACCCACGCTACTAGCTCTTTATCTGGGCCTTGAATTTGTCCGGTGATAAAATTCGTCAGAGCAGCAAATTGGTTATTCCATTTTCCGTCATAGTAATTTTTTTGCTGGTATGCTTTTACCCCAGCAGGTGTTTTCGCTAACTCATTTTTATAAAAAAAGTTAGTGTCTTTGTAATCAACATATTGCAGGTAATTTTCAAGGCCAATAGGGTTGAGTAAAATTAATTGTTGGGTTGTTTGTGGATACATAAGCGCAAAGCGACTTGCTAGCATACCGCCCATAGAATGACCCAATACAATTGATTTATTTATATTAAGTTGGCTCATTAAAGCATGGGTGTGACTAGCTAAGGCTGCAAAAGAGAACTGATAATCTCGTGGTTTAGATGATTTTCCAAAACCAATTTGGTCAGGTATCAGCACGCCATAACCGAGTTTTTGTAGCAATAGTGCAGTTTCAGTCCAGTAATGAGCGTTAAAGTTTTTACCATGCATTAAAGTCATAACGGGTTTACCAGCCTTTGCAGGTAAGTAAATATACGCCATTTTTAACGACAGCCCTTGTGAGTCAAGGTTAAAATAGTCAACGTCGAAATCGTAATTATAGTTGCTTAATAATGCGTCATAACTCAGTGGTTGCGGCGCTTGTGCATTTGCAATACCGAAGACAAAACATAAACTTAATAGCCATATTCTATACATAAGATCCCTCAATGATTTAAATTAAATCTGTCAAAACATATCTTCACATACTAAGCGAATAAACTCTAAAATTTAATACTATAAGTTAAGGCTTCCTTTGCTTATTCATCGGTAACCCTTATTGAGTATACGCTTTAATCTGCGTAGGCCACGAATCTGTGTTGGGTGATGAAGTATAAAAGGCACGGTTAAATCGTAATAATAAAAAGCCCAGCATTGTTGCTGGGCTTTATTTTTATAGCTTCTTATTCTAGAAACTGTAACTCATTGATACCCACAAGCTGCGTGCTTTTTGGGTGGTATTGTAATCAGATGTACATTCGTACTCTTCCTCTGAGGTTGCTAATAAGCAAGTACGGCTTGATAAGTCGTCATCTAACAGATTATTAATACGGGCATTTAATGCTAGGCTATCATTAATTTTATAACTTGCTGCTAAATGATATAGATCATAGGCTTTGTAGTAGAGCTTTTGTGTTTCAGGGCCCTGTGGACCAGACACATTTGCCGTACCACGGTAACGATCGCTGCGGATTTCAGAAATAAGTGAAATACTCAAATCATCCAATGGTTGCCATGCAAGCGTTAAGTTATACATATTTTTAGGTGTATTAACTAAAGGTAGTCCTTCATCACGGCCACTTTTCACTTCACTATCGGTGTAAGTAAAGTTCCCACGTAGTGACAACTGTTCAATAATCTGCCAATTAGCAGCAATTTCAACACCACGAGTAGCTGATTTATCTACGTTAGCAGCTTGCGTAAAGGTGGTGCTACCGATGCCAGCCCAACCTGCGCCAATTTCAACACAAGGTTCATCAGCTATGGCCACTTCACAGTTTGGTAAGTTATCTTGGTTAATGATTTTGTCTTTAAAATCATTGTAAAACACCGTTACGTTACCACTAAAACTATCACTGCCATTAAAGTAAGCAGCCATTTCGTAGTTTACACTGGTTTCTGGTTGTAAGTCTGGCGTGCCAACAAAAGGTTTAGTACCTTGGCCACCAAAACCTGTAATACCAGAGAATAGTTGGTTTGGCTCTGGGGTTTTGTAACCTGTGCTGATACCACCTTTGAAAGTCCATTCATCAGCAGGAGAGTAGGCTAAATAAGCGCGAGGACTAACTTGTGAGCCAAAGATATTATGATGATCATAACGAGCGCCGAAAGTTGCAGTTAGATTTGTGGTAATTTCCCAGTTATCTTCAGCAAATACAGCTGTTTGACGATGATCTTGAGTCGTACCTTCACGGAAGCCATCCCCGTACATACCAAATACACCATCTTCCATTTCGGCATCAAAATATTGTGCGCCTACTACAAAATAGTGGTTATCTATATTTGATTCAAACTTAGTATCAATAATTAAGTTATCAAGTTTTAGTGTACGCATTGGGCGTGGTAAAAAAGTCTCATCAAGTTGAGCGTAAATTGCATCCGTTAGTTCTGGCTTGTCGATGCCTTGATCTTGTACTGCTTGGTCCCAAATGGCCTGCACACCTAAACGCTCTTGTACATTAAGAGGTAATGAGCGACCAAAGTTTTCACTGCTGCTTTGGGTAATGCTGCTGGTCAGCGTACCAACATCGTATCGACCAACATGTGCAAATACAAATTGCTCACGTTCAACACGTTGATATGGAGTATAACCAACGCGTGGCTGTACAATGCCTTTGCTAACACGCCATAAACTGACTGGGCTATCTAACGTACCTGTTTGACCTTCGGTGTTATCGTAACGCTGTTTGGCTATGTCGTACTCAAAGGTGATTTCATTCTGATTATTGATCAGGTAGTTTATTGTTGCGCCGGCATTCCAGTTACGTGCTGCAACGATTTTTTTATCGCCAAAGCTACCATCATCAACCCACATGCTGCCATCTGGAAGTGGTAAACTTTCGCTGTAAGTTGGCTCACTTTCTTGACGGTCATAAAAACTACCACGGATCCCGTAAGTTAATCCCTCAACGCCGCTTGGTCCGGTCAAATATATATCGACTTTATTATCGTTACCGTATTGATCGTCTTGTTGGATATTACTGCTTACCGTGACGCTACCATGGGTGCTATCAAGATTTTTACGAGTGATAATATTGATTACACCACCGATTGCATCAGCGCCATATAAAGTGGACATTGGGCCACGAACGACTTCAATTCGCTCGATAGCCTCAAGTGGCGGCATATACATAAATTGGCTGTTACCAAAGTTGTTTGGGCCTATATTACCTACGTCACTTTGACGGCGGCCATCAATAAGCACTAGAGTATAGCTTGCGGGTAAACCACGCATGGTAATACTAATATTACCGTTTTTATCTTGTCCGGCACCAACATCGATACCTTCGATATCACGAAGCGCATCAGCAAGGCTAGTAAATGGCTTATTTTGTAGATCTTCGCGAGAGACAACTGAGACACTTGCAGGTGCATCTATTAATTTTTGCTCATAACCAGAAGCGGTGACAACCATCACTTCCATATTTTCAGCTGTGTCATCATCAGCAATAAGTGTTGTTGATGTTAATAATGCACTGATCAGTGAGGCCAGATAAAGCGGGCGGGATTTCATTGTACTTCCTTCATGACAAGAATAAAGATTATTAATCTAATAAGTAACCAAGGTGGGTATGATAACAATTATCAGTTGTATATTCAATTGCGAAATATTTACATTCAATGAATGATTTTCATATTAAATAAAGGTGGGGATGGAGCATGAGCATTAAAAAACCCAGCGTTTGATGCCGGGCTTAGTTAATTTAAGAGTATTTGCTTAGCCAAGTATTGACCGTGTTAGAGGTGCCTAATAAATGCAAATGGTATAGAGTTGTTGCTATTTAGAGAGCTTTATAAATTAAAGCGGGCACATATAGCAGTTAACTCATCGCATCATTATACTTTTCGGCTAGACTTTCTTTTTGACTTTCGGTTAGCGCTTTACCGGCTAGTTGAAATACTTCATGCTCTTCTTCAGCGAGATGATGATGTACAAGATGATGTAATTTTTTAGCGGTCACAAGCCACGCTGGTGAGCTCATATCAGTTTCTTCAAGTTGCTCAATCAATTCATCAAGTTCATGATGCTCTGCAATACTATGACGGGCTTTTTCATGGGTTAAATCATCAAACATCAAAGGATTGTAGAAATAACGCTCTTCAAATTTAGCATGTTCTACTAACTCATGTTTTAAATTATCCATAAGAGACTGTCTATTCGGTGACTCCCCCTGGGTTTTTATCAGCGCATCGACAAGCGAACGTTGTTTATCGTGATCATTACGAAGTGCTTCAAAAATATTCATGGGTTTTCCTTGCTTTACTCATTAATTACAATGAATATTGCAAGACAGAAGCCAACTTTTAAGTTGTTGTAATATATTGATTTAATTTTTATATTTTAGCTTGTTAGGATGTTTTCTTGTAAAAATTACCGAGTTAGGTCTTTATATTACATCCATATACATTGTTATTCAAAAGCAAAAAGGCCAACATGAATGTTGGCCTAAAAGCATATTTACACAAAATAAGAGAGTTATTTATTGGCGTCTTTTACCGCTTTTAACTTGCCTGCATGGTCAATCTCGAATGCTGGCATGTCTTTTTTGCCGTCAATTAAATAGTTATCCATCCAACGCATTAAACGTAAACTGTAATCATATTGCGCGGCTACTTTACGGTTACCATGACCTTCGCCTGGATAGTATACAAGGCGTACATCTTTGCCTTGTACTTTCATATAACGGTATAGTTCCATTGATTGTGCAGGGTGTACGCGAGGATCATCTTTACCATGCATGATCAGTAATGGTGTTTTAGACTGGCCAGCCCAGTAAATAGGGCTGCGCTCTAAATACCACTGCCATTTATCCCATGGGTATGAACGTGCATGCACAAGATTCATTTCGTTGGAAATATCAGTAGTTCCAAATTTAGATAGTTGGTTGGTAACACCTACAAACATTACGCTCGCAGCAAAGTGTTCAGTTAATTTTGTTGCGGCCCATGCTGATGCATAACCACCATAAGAGCCACCCGTAATACCAACACGTTTAGTATCAACTAAGCCCATTTCAACAAGATGCTGTTTAAAGTCAATTAAATCGTCAAACTCTTTACCTGCATAGTCGTTTTGACCAAGCTTTGAATAATCAACGCCTTTACCTGTAGAGCCACGGTAATTTGGGTAAAAGACTGCATAACCACGTGCAGCCCCCATTTGACCTGGGCGCGAGTAGTTTGTTACCCAACCGTCTTTGTCATGGCTTTCAGGGCCACCGTGCACTGACATGATCAATGGATAGCGCGTGCCTTTTTCATAATCTAATGGGTAGACTAATATGCCATCAATCTCAACACCGTCGCGGGCCTTAAGTGAAATAGTTTCTTGCTTAGCAAAACGTTTGTCATTCAACCAGTTGTTTGAATCCGTTAAACGTTGTGCTTTAGAGCCACGAATAATGAATACTTCATTTGGGTGCTTTGCAGTGTTTGCACGTAGCGCTAAGGTTTTATCTGAATCAGAAATACTCAGATTTGATGCAATAAATTGGCCTTCATTAATAATTTTTTTGTATTTATTAGAGCCGGTTTTAATGCTTGCGACAAAACTTTGCGTACCTACATTGGCAATAAAATTAAGCGTGTTGCGTTTATGTGACCATTCAAAATCAACGATATGACCCATGAAATTAGGTAACCAATCACTTACTTCACCTGTTTTTGTGTCAGCTAAAAATAAACGACCAGCTGCTGGATCATGCTTATCTTCGGCACCTAGAATTGCGATGTAACGACCATCATGAGACAGTTCAGCACTGTCTAATTTACCTTCAGTAGCAAACGACATCGTCACTTGATTAGTCGCAATATCAAATAAGTGCCATTGTGATTTAGTGTATTTGTCGTCAATTAGCGCTGTAGGCTGGGTTTTTACTAATAACTTATCGCCTTTTGCGGCCCAGTTTACATCACTTACATAGTTCGCAACGTTAAGCGCTGTTGGTGTCAGAGGTTTATCTGTTTTGGCTAAATCGACAATAAATAGTTGTTTATCTTTTAAGCCTAGCTCATACACCTCAGCCATAAAGCCTAATTTTTTTAGCTCTTTTTCAGATTTATCAGCCGCTGGCATAGCTAAAATAGCGAGTTGTTTGTTATTCGGGCTTAACTGATAGCTAGAAATTGATGTGTCTTTAAGCGATAGTACTTTTTGCGCTTGACCACCATCCACTGGAATTTGATATAACGCGGTAAACTTGTCGTCTTTAAGTTTTGCTAAAAAGTAGATCGTTTTGCTATCGTTTGACCATTGAATACTCTTGATACTTACAGAGCCGGTAATGAAAGGACGCTCGACACCTTCATCATCGACGACATAGAGTTCGCTGTAATTGGCGCCATTCTCGTCGACGTATAATTCACGTGGCACTGAGCGGGTAAATGCAACATTGTCACCATCTGGACTAATGCTGGTTTGAATAACTGACTGAATTTTAGGGATATCTTCTACAGTAAGCGATGTGGCTGCAAATGCCAGTGAGCTTGAGAGTCCAAGAGCCAGTGCTAGGCTAGTTTTTATCATGAATTTTCCTTCGCATGTTTTAATTATCGAAGGATTATAACAAGGTGTACCTTAAATGCTAAAATATGCGATTAATAGGCAAACATTGTCGGCTAATGGCTGTAGCGCACACCAACATAAAAGCGACGGCCATTTTGATAAATGCCCGTTGGCGCATATTCATTACGCTCATAAAGGTAAGTGATCTCATCGGTGAGGTTTATCGCTTCAATAACAAAATCAAGGCTATCAGATATTTTAAAAGTGACGCTACCATCAAGTTGGCCAAAATCATCCATCATAGTCTCTCCCACACCCGTGGCAAAATGTGTGCGATAGTTATACGCCAAGCGTGAGCTTAGCCAATCATTTTCATAATAACTGGTTAGATTAATAGTGTGTTTTGAGGTGCCGGGTACATAATCGTCGCGCGCTGATGTGCTATCTGTTCGGTCGCCATCAACAAACGTATAGTTGGTGATCAAGCCAAAACCATAGATAAGCTCTTGTTGATAGCCAATCTCAACACCGCGAATAGTACCACCACTGCCATTGATTGGTCTGTCAATGGTCATTTCAATGCCTTCATGTTGTTCAATGGTACGTTTAAATTCAACAAATGATTCGACATCTTTATTAAATAACGCCACAGAAAGGAGGGCTGCATCATTAAAATACCACTCAACGCTTAAATCAAATTGATTGGCTCGATAGGGGTCTAAGTCAGGATTGCCTCCTTGACCCTGTGCTTGAGTGACATTGTAATTAGTTGAAGGCATTAAATGATTATACTGAGGACGTGACATTACGCGTGCGGCGCTGATACGGGCGATCAGGTTCTCATTCAAATCAATACTGATATTGGCGCTGGGTAATATATCGACATAATTTTTATTATGTTGCTGCCATGCAAAACTTTCTTGTTGTTCAACCGGTGAACCAATACGTTTATAAGCACCAGCGTCTTGCCTAGTATTTACAAGCCTTACGCCAAGGTTAGCACGGTAGTCATCACCATCTAGCATCAATTTAACATAACCTGCGGTGGTGCGTTCTTGAATATCAAATCTGCTAGCTTTTTCTTGTTGTTTTATAAAGTCGATAGTTTGGAAGTCTTTTGATAACGCACTAATATTGGCGAAGCTATAATTTCTGAGGGTATATTGATCACCAATATCGGACAAAAAGCCATGGGGAAAACTAGCAGGGTAATCCGCTAACGTCCAATCAAGCTGTTGAGCTATACCATCAAATGCGCCATTGAATGAACGGTAACGAATAAAATCGCGTTGATGGTCGCGGTATTTTGCACCTACTTTAATCGCGCTGATGATAGAATGATCAACTGCGCGTTCAAAATCACCTTGTAAATAGAGCTCTTGATCATTGGAATCTTGGCTGTCGTTACGTGCTTCTGTCAGTTGCCAAGCCTGTGCATCAAGGGGAGAAACATCATAATTGGCAATAATATTTTTACGCTCAGTGGTGTTTACGCTAAAAGCAGTATTGGCGGAAAATTGCGATGTGTGATCTTGCTTAGAGCCACCACCGCCTTTGGTAAAACCAATTTGGTATTGGTTCTGCCAAAGGTGTGCTTGTTGACTGACAATTAAATGCACACTGCTGGTATTTATTTCAGATTCTCGCCAAATAGCTTCCATTGCAGTACTAAAAGGCAGGTTTTGTGCATTTTGCTCAGGCACTTGTGAATAGCGGGCGTAAGTTAATGTGTTATCACTTATACGAGCATCACTGATATGGCCACCTCTGGCAAACACGCTACTGGGTTGCCATAAAAAGTTTTGGTTACTGTTATCGGCATTAAGTACTGAATACAAGGTATTAAGTTGAATATTCCAATCTAAGTTTGGTTGATATTCAAAATTCGCAGTTGCACTAGTCAAAATACGTTGTTGCTGGAAAATAGCTGAGCCACCTCCGCCAGGTGTCCAAATATTTTTTATATCTGCGGTGTTATCGTCACTTGCTGTGAGCGTACCATCTGTATTTTGTTGGAAGTTTTGCTCATGCCAACCCCAAGATTCAAGACCATCACGACGCAATGAACGTTGATTACGCGTGAAAGTTATCAGAGCACCAAAATTTTTATCTGGATTAGTCCAGTTATAAAATGCAGCCAGTTGTGGGTCAAACTCGCCAGATAAATCATTGTATTGTATTTGTGCGTTGGCAACAAAATGATTACGTTCGGTATGCAATGGACGCTGAGTTTTTATATTGACAGAGCCACCGAGTGACCCCTCGTTATGGTCTGCTTGCGGGGTTTTATAAACTTCAAGCGAAGATACTAAATCAGCAGGTAATAATGTGTAGTTAAAACCTCGGTTTGGCTGAGTTGAGATCCACCAATCGGCCGAGGCAATGGCTTGGCCATTCAAAAAAGTACGATTTTGCTCAGGTGTTGTGCCCCTGACACCGACACGCTCACCTTCACCTTGTGCACGCGATAGTGAAATTCCGGTAATACGTTGCAATGCTTCGGCAACATTTTTATCTGGGAACTTACCAATATCTTGTGCACTAATTGCTTCTATGATTGATTGGCTATCACGTTTATCTTGCAGTGTTTTGATAGCGCTGTCATGAAAGCCCCTAATTTGAATTGTTTCTAATTTTTTTTCGTCGCTGGTAACAGGGGGATTTGCCATACTCATAAATGAGCAGAGTGTGAAGAGAATCGTCATGTTAACAAAATTGACTGCTTTTATCGGCATATTCGACCCAGTTGAAGCGACATTAAAAATTATGCTGCAGCTAAGTACTTATAAGATAAGTGCTTAGCTGCGGGCTATGTTATGATTTACTGTACTTGCTTATAATACGCCTTCTTGGCTTATTTAACCATAGATTAACGTGTGTAAAAAACGAACTATGCCAACACCCGAGCTAAAACAGTTATTACTTAATGATGTACTCGTTGACTTTACTGCCTTAAAAGTGAAAGTGGCAGGGCGTTGGTGCGCGGTTGAAGCAAAGCAATTGATGTTGCTAAAATTATTACTTGAGCATCAAGGCCAAGCGGTTCCTCGTGATATAATTATGGATAAGATTTGGCCAGAAGTGGTGGTCAGTGATAACTCGGTGAGCCAGCTGGTCACCCAACTGCGTAAAAGTTTAAAGGATGATAAAAACACCGCGCTCTTTATTAGAACTGTCCCGCGAGTTGGCTATCAATTAATAGCACAAGTAAGCGATGCCCCGACATTATTAGACAAAGTCACACCAGCAACGCCACGTACATCCGTTTTATTTATTACGCTTGGATTAATTTTTGGCACCATCATTACACTTATTAGTCAGTATTTACTTGCACCTAAAGCGCCGAGTTTAAATTATGAGTATCAATCACGGATCACCTCAGCTCCTGGTGCAGAAGTATTTTTACGTTATTCCCCAAATGGTAGATATTTAGCGTTTAGCCAGTCAAACGAGCAGCAAAGTCAGTTTGATTTGGCGGTTTATGATCAACAAAGTAAAACTGTCCACAGTATTAAAAACTCAGGTTATTCTGAAGAAGCGCCAGTATGGTCTCCGGATGGTAAATGGCTGGCATATTTTAGATATGATCCACTGAGCTGCGATATTCGGGTGATCCCTGTATCTAACGCAATTGAAACGTGGCGTTTGAGTCCCGAGTTTAAATTGACCCGCTGCCAACAACGCCACGGCCCAACCAAACTACATTGGGTTGATGAGAATACGATTTATACCACTCATTGGCAGGATGAGCAGCCACGGCTAGTAAAATATACCTTAGCATTTACACCTACGCCAACTTTATTAGAGCAGCAAATCGTAGGGGATTTTAAACCAATCACTTTTGATATTAACAAGCATAATAAAATGCTGTTACTGGAAAAAGATCAAGGCTGGTTTAGCGTTAGTGAAGTTGATTTAACACAATCACTTAAGCGTACTGAAATAAAGCGCAGTCGTCATAGTCATGCGCCGTTATTATTTGACAGTGAAGACAATTATTATTGGCTCGGGGATGATGCATTACGCCGTTATGACTATCAAGGTAATGAACAACTAGTTCACCAACCGCTAGGCTTTGTTGCCGATTTAGCGGTTAACCCGCAAACAGGCGATATTGCCCATGCTGAAGGACAAGCGCGCGTTAATTTGTATCAAATTGAACTCGATTTTACTCAGGATTTGCCTCAGATCCGTAATGCTGTACAACTGTCATCGTCGGCACGAATGGATATTTTACCTGCGGTATCCCCCGACGGGCAGCAAAGCGCGTTTATTTCATTACAGCGCAGAGGGATCACGGGCTTTACTCATATAGAAGTATGGCTTAAGCATAAACAACGTAAAACCGCGAACTTGATCGCTACTCTGCCCAGTGATATTACGCCAAAATACCTGCTTTTTTCTCCTAATGGTGACAACGTATTATTGGCTGACGAGCAACAAAATGTGTATTTGATCAATACTTTTTCGCGGCGCTTAGTACCAATAATTTCGGGTTTTGAGCAGCTTAATGCAGTGCATTGGTCGCCAGATAGTCACAGTATTTATTATCAAGTTAAAAAGCAGCAAAGCACGAATGAACAGGCACAATGGCAAGATTGGCGTTATGATATTCAGCAGATGAGTAACTCATTGGTTGCTGATAGCGTTAAGTTTGAAACCTTAGACGAAGAACATCCATTGTGGCAACTTAATAGCTCGTATTTAGAACATGATTTACACGTGCGAACTTATCTATCAGCGGTGTTAGAGCAGCAATTACCATTAGCGCAATTATTGCCATCACTTGAGTTATTTAAGCCTGCGGTATTTAAACATGGTATTTATTATGTACTCCGTCAAGGGCATCAATTATTGCTGTATTGTTATTTAACAGAGCAAAAGCGTAATGTGTTTATAAAAGAGCTTGGTGTTTATGGTTACGACATTGATATTAATTTAAATATCAGTAGTTCAACAGACGGGCGTCAAGTGGTATTTAGTCAAGTGGATGGCATTGAAACTGATATTCTATTACACAAAGCAGTTAAGGTAGTGTCGCCATAAATTGTTTGATTCGGCTTTGATCCCAGTTACGAGCATTCGCTTCTTTTAGAGCACTATTAGCCAGTTTTTTAGCGTGTTGCGGTTTATTACTAGCAGCTTGAATTCGCGCTTTTAGTAATAATAATTGTGGGTGTTCACTATCATCTATCAGTGCTGAATTTAATGCGGCAGTTACTTGTTGGGCGGGCTTTTTTAACTCAAAAAGCAATAAGGCGAGATCGCGTTTGGCACTAAACAAGCCTTGCTCTGCTGCAGCTTTTAACCATTTTAAGGCCTTATTCGGCGCATAATCCACATATTGGCTATTGAGTAACTCTCGGCCTAAACGGTATTGCGCATTAGCAAAGCCACTTTGTGCTGCGAGCACAATCCAATTCAATCCTTTTTCACGATCAACTTTACCGTACTCGCCGCGAAGCATATTTGCGCCAATACGATACTGCGAATTAGCATAGCCATTGACAGCTGAACGCAGTAGTAATTCACTGTTAGCATTTGCTTGTTGCCAGTGATATTTCAATAATCTAGTTGCGTTGTAGTCGTCAGAACTTAGCCAATTGGCAATATAATATTGCACTAAGGCGTTACCTTGTTCGGCGGCATCAATTAAGTCTGAAATTTTTTCATTGTATTCACGTTGTTGGCTTTTGAAGCTTTGTTCATACTGTTTACCTTTATAGGTCGTAAAGTGATACAGTAGAGAACGGTTGTAATAGGGCAATGTTTGGCTATCACCTTGATATTTCCAACGTTTAACTGCGTTGATAATGGCTTTATCAAAGGTTTTTTCAGGGTATGAATCAATTAAGGAAACATCTGTTACTGCGCCGCTTTTATCAATATCAAACTCTAACCAGACCCAGCCTTCGATACCATTTTTATAGGCATGTTCTGGGTATTTTGGCTCTACAGTATAGCTACGTTGTGGACTCGCATGAGGGGCTGGACTGGCGTTTAATTCTGGCCGTAATTGTCGGTCATACCACTGAAAGCTGAGTTGTTTTAGCAGTGCATTATAGGCATCATCAAGAGGTTGTTGATTGTTACTCTGTCTGGCTATCAGCATTGCAGTATCGCGTGCATCAAGTAAGCCAAAATCTGCCGCTAAACTAAACCAGGCATAGGCTTGGGCTTTATTTTTTTCAACCCCTTGGCCATGTAAATGCATAACAGCAATATTGTAAATTGCATCGGCATTACCCAAATAGGCTAATTGTTGGAATTCGCGCTTCGCATCGTTGAAGTTTCCCTGATGGTAATCGAGAGTTGCACTCAGTAAGTCAGCTTTAGTCTGGAACACAAAAAATAGGCAAAGCAATACAATTAAGAATTTGTAACGACAAAATCTTGTTGTTTGTTTATTGTAATGACTAACTGTGCTTTCTGACACGTATTATGCTTCGCCGATGTTGATCGAGTAACTTTTTTACCTATTGATTGTACTTGTTTTGTTTATTATTACTAGCGCCTTTGTGCTACTAATAATGGTAATTTCCTAAGCATGAAAAAAAGCAGGCAGTCAAATGACTACCTGCTTTAAACCCCTGGGCATAGGGGCGATGCCGTCCTTGGCGAGAGTCGAATACCTGTGTTAGCTTGGAGTTCGACAAAAATGGATATTAAAAGTTAAAACGTACTCCGGCTACAAAACGACGACCATCCGCGTAAACACCGGTCAGTGCTTGTTGCACACCTTTTTCTTGATAGCTAAAGGTATGCTCGTCTGTTAAATTAATTGCCTCTAACACAAGCGCTAGATTATCGTTTACGTTATAGGTAAAGTTCGCATCCACCTGACCATAATCATCAACATAACCATGGCCTTGGCCTGAGTTGTAACCAGTACGGAAGTTATATGAAATACGGGTACTAAAGGTTTCTGTTTCATAGTAAGTACTTAAATTGACTGTGTGTTCAGAGTTACCTGGAATAATCGTATCATTGCCATCTGCATCTTTTGCTTCACCATCGACAAATGTGTAGTTAGCATTTAAGCCAAAACCATCAAGGATTTCTTGTTGATAACCAAGTTCAAGACCTTGGATACGACCCGATCGACCGTTAGTCGGGCGGTTTACTAAGATCTCAACACCTTCATGTATTTCAAGATTTGGTGAAACATCTAAGAAAGATTGAATATCTTTGTAAAATACAACAGCTGAGAATAAACCTGCGTCACTGAAATACCATTCAACCCCAGTATCAAACTGGGTTGCACGATATGGGTCTATATCAGGGTTACCACCGCTGCCTGTCTGTGTTTCGAGGTTATAAGAGGTTGAAGGAGTCATTGATGCATAATCTGGACGCGACATAACACGTGCTGCACTGAAGCGCAGTAGTACATCGTCATCTAAATCAATTGCTAAATTGATGCTCGGTAAAATATCAAAATAGTCACGGTCATCATTGGTCCATACTTCCGAGCCACTTTCACCTACATAGGCTGCCGTTGATTGCTGAGTTTGCACCAAACGAACACCTAAGTTACCGCGCATACCTTCAACATCTATATCTGCTTTGATATAACCTGCGGTAATTTTTTCTTCAACTTCAAAGGTACTCGCTTTGAGTACACGGTAGTTCCAATCAAGAGCATCACCTTCACGGCGAACTTTATCTGAGTCGGTGATTGCGTAATTACTCAGTGTACCGTCAGAGCCTAGGCCTGATAAATAATCTGATGGCATTGATAGCGAATAGTCTGCTAAGTTCCAGCCCAAATCGGTGCGGTTATCAGTGGTGTGTTTAGTATTAAAACGTGAATGGTCTCGGTACTTTAAGCCAAACTTAACTTTACTAAAGACAGCGATGTCAATTGGGCGCGTAAAATCAACTTGTAGGTAAGTTTCATCATCCTTGGCATTATTATTATCGTAACGTAAAAAACCTAGATCCCAGTTTTTACCATCAGCTGGATCTGCACCATAGCTAGTACGCACATCTTCTACATTTGAGGTGTCGAAACTATGTATATAGTTACCTTCCCAACCAACACTGCGATCAGCTTGCGAGCCGCCGCTGCCTTCGGTATATCCAACATGTACACTGGTCAACCATAAATCACCTTGGTAATCCGCTTTTAAATCGTATGACTTAGTGTTGATTTCAGAGTTACGTACTTTGGTCTCATCAAGAATATTATTAGCCGTCGGTGATAACCCTAAAGTCCCGCCAACGAGCATAGTACCAACTTGATCATTTTCTATTAATGTGACATCAGTGTATTGTGAGCCACCGTAACCAGGCAGCCAAAGAAAGTTTTGATTTTCATTATTTGCTTCAAGGGTCGAATCAAGGGCATTGAAGGTTAAATCTAATTGCTCAGTAGGTCGATACTGCACAGCTAAATTGATACCGGTACGGATACGCTCTTGTAAAAACATGGCAGAACCACCACCGCCTGGGCTGTATACGTCTTTGTACTCAGTACCATCTTCTAAGGTGATATCACGTTTTGCCCAGCTCCATGATTCAATACCATCACGGCGCAAATTACGCTGTTGGCGAACCAATGAAATAAGTGCACCGAAGGTTTCGTCTTCAGTTTTAAAGTTGTACATTGCAGAGAGTTGTGGGTCGGTTTCGCCTGAAATTTCACTGTATTGAGCAAGTACTGAGCCGGCAAATTTATTCGCTTCTAAATCAAGCGGCTTACGAGTTCGTACTATAACAGTTCCACCTATAGAACCTTCATCGATGTCGGCTTCAGGTGATTTATAAACTTCTAATCCAGATACAACTTCAGAGGGCAGCATCGTGTAGTTAAAACCACGGCTTGCGGCAGAGTTTGTCCACCAATCGGCAGAGCCAACAGCTTGGCCATTCAATAATGTGCGGTTTTGGCTCTCGCTCGTACCACGAATACTAACACGTTCTCCTTCACCAAAGTTACGGCTAATTGATACGCCAGTTATGCGTTGCAGTGATTCTGCAACATTTTGATCGGGGAATTTACCGATATCTTCCGCAGTTACTGCATCGACTATGGCATTTGAATAGCGTTTAGTATTTAGCGATTTAACAACGCTGCCACGAATACCACGAACTTGGATTACTTCAACTTCATCTGTGCTTTTAAGCTCGGCGCCGTGGGCTACCATAGGTAAGCTCAATGCCGATGTAATAAGTGATGCGCTAACTGCTAAATATAGCTTATTTATTTTTACTTTTAACATCCTCGATTCCCCTTGAATCAAAACTTTATTTTGTTGTATCAGATTGTGTATATGTTATTCGTACCTATGTATTCACTTTTAAGATCCGAATTGCATTTAAGACGCTGTCTACAAACTTAAGCTGGCAACTAAGGGAGATTAGTTTATGGCTACCTTTATTTGTAAAAGTAACCTGTACCAGCTTTGTTTGTGCCTCTATTAAACGCCTTTTTAAAAATAGAGTCTTGAATTTGGATGAATAGTTGTGAAAGTGACAAAATTGAAAATAAAATGATGCAGTTTGCTTTTTAATTTATTTATATCAATAGTTTAAATTTATTATTTATTTTTGTTTTTTAATAAATTAAGTTTACTCAATCTATTTTTTGATTTTAATTTTTACAATTCACAACTAGTGGATTAAAAAATGAAAGGAAAAAGGTAATTGAACAAGATTATTGGCATTAGTACACCCGACGTTTATTTAGAACGTTTAATTACGAGCGTATTTTTGTGGCTAAAAATGAGTGGGAAAATTATAAAGATTGATGCAGGACGGATCTGATTATCTTAGATTTATTGAAAGTGCTTATACCAATCGTGTTAAGTTACTGACCATTTAGCTCGCTAGAATGGTTAAATATTTAAGTCGATTGGTATTATAACCCTTTAAGGTTTGATACTTAAGAAGAGTTGATCGCAGAGTTTTTTAGCAACTCATTAACGGCGAGTTAAGATTTCACGATAGGGAAGTAACTAAGAGCAATAGGTTCACGTTTACTTTTAAATTAAGCGCCTAGCAGGCTAGACACTTAATTGCTTTATAAACTCTTTTTCGGTGGGAGTGCAACGTTGGCAAAGATTAATCCAGCCACCAATGACATAAATATTAGGAAGGTTTGTTGGCCGATGTGCTCAGCATACACAAAGTCTTGCCCTTCAATTAATGAGTTTAGACCTATGTAAGTTTTGCTACCTGGAACTAATACAATCAAGCCTTGCATGGCAACAATTGAGGCAGGAGCGTTTGCTACGCGGTTAAATAGGTTACTAAATACACCCACCGCAAATGCACCTACAAATGTTCCTAAGGTGTAATCTAAATACATCGCAGAGCCAATACTGCTGCCATAAGCGATAAAGCCAGAGGCGATAGACCATGTAGCATGTTTTAGTTTGGTTCTAAAAATAACGATTAAGCTGCTACAGAGTAAAAAGATTGCCAACCAAGCCGTCCATTTAGGTAAAGGGTCAGGTTGTACGAAATCGGCTTGGCCGAATAGTGCAAAACCAATCGCAATGCCGATGAAGGCACCAAAATACAGTTTAAACAACAGCATAAAAGCATCCATCACACGCGCTGTACCAGAAACTAAATGCCGCGCTGCAAGTTCTGCTAGGCCCAGTGCTAATGCAAGCCCGGGTATAAACACAATAATCGCAGACAATACCACTAAACGAATATTAATCCCGACGTCTAAATGCACGCTTACAGCGCAGGCCAAAATAGCCGAGACTATCGCCACTAATGGCTCTAACATATGGCCTACGCGTTTTGAACGCGCTGACCACAGTACAAATAAGTAAACGACAGAGGTAAGTAGCGCTGACCAAAATACGTCATTCCAGCTGGTGCCCATCAGCATTGCAAATGCGCCGCCAGAGGTAGCAAAGGCAACCCCTGTGGTAAAGCGATTATACGGATTTGGCATAATAAAAATGGCGTCGAGTTGAACGTCAACTTCTTGTAGCGTGAGTTCGCCATTGAGCATTTTATTAACCAGATCATCGGTATCGGCTAACGACCCTAAATCGTGATCACCAGGATCAACACGGGCAACGTGAGTATATTCATCTTCATGGCCATCTGTCCAAATCACAAAAGTTACGGAAGTGGGTGACATTACAAATGAAGATTTAAGATCAAGGTAAGTAGCCACTTCCATTAAGTGAGCTTCGAGTCGATAAGCTGGGGTACCATACTTATGAAGCATCTTACCCAGTTTAACGATAAATTTGCGCTTTTCTGTAAACGTTGCGGTTTTCAAATTTGTATTGAGCCAAAATTTAAATTATTCAGTTAAAAAATATAGACAATACATCTAAATTTGCCTACCTAGTTTGGCGGGAATTTTAAACACTAATCACCGCCTGTCTAGTTTTTTTTATTTGTTTTTAGCTTCAATCCACTGTGCCATATATTGAGTGCTGCGCATTGTGTGATGTTTGAGCATTTGGCCTGTGAAATTTGCTTCGCGGTGAGCTTGCAATTGCTCTTTAATTGATTGAATTTTAATGATTAAATTATTAGATAAAAGCTGTTTGTCGTAGTGCGTTTTTAATATCGTATTACCGGCTGTTTGTGCCTGCGTAAATAAACTTTTATTTTGATACAGTGCCACAGCGGCATCGGCAAATTGCTGTGGCTCATTTTCAACCACACCACTCCAAGGTAAATCATGGTGCATGCCCTCACTACCAATTGTCGTTGTAACACTGGGTGTTTGCATGATCATCGCCTCTAACAGCTTTCCTTTAATGCCAGCACCAAAACGCAGCGGTGAGATACACACACGCGCACTTTCCATTACTTGATAAGCATCAGTGGCCCAACCTTTAATTAAAAAGCCAGTTTTAGGGTTATTGAGTGCCGTGGCTTTTGGTGGTGGGTAAGAGCCATAAATATGTAACTCAGCCTGCGGTAATTGTTTACGGATCAGCGGCCAAATTTGCTGTAAGTACAACACTGCATCCCAGTTTGGGGCGTGGCGAAAATTACCTATGGTCATAAAGTGTTGGCGTTGCTCAAACGATTTAGTTTGTTCAGGGAGTGAGCTTAAATCGACCATAAAAGGCAGATGATGCAATAAGTTACTGTCGACTTTAAATACATCAGCAAGTAATTGCATTTCAAAACTTGAGATAATCAAACTTAAATCACAGCGTAAAATAGCGGCTATTTCTCGTTTGGCGATGTCAGAATGTAAATCACTATGATTAAATGCTCGGTTGCCTTTATGCGCTTCATGGCGGGCATTGCGTAAGCATTGTAAATCTTCAGTATCAAGGATTTTTACTGCGTTAGGGCAATGTTTATCTACTCGCCAGCCAAATTGTTCTTCCATCATAAAACGGTCAAACATGACGATATCAGGGGCGTAGTTGATAACATATTCATCAAAACTTGCACAATTAAGGGCAATAGTTGCGCTGCTGATCCCGTAGTCATCCAGATTAACCATATGCTCGGTTTTTTGTGCGGGACTGGCAAATTCAACCGCCCAATTTTCATTTTTAAACGCTTTTAATAGCGACATCATATGAGTGCCGGCCGCTGATGAATTTGGTTCTGGCCATACATAGCCAATTACTAAGACTTTTTTCATTGACTTGAAGCTCTTACTTGCAGATGAACATCGACTAAAGTGCGCACCGCAGGGGTGCCTTGATTAAGTAATTCTTGCAGTACTTGGCAAGTATGTTTACCAATATCGTCTGCATTTATGGTGACGCTGCTTAATGATGGAGACATTAAACATGAATCAGCTAAATCATCAAAACCGACTACTTTTATATCTTTACCGGGGATCAAACCATGTTGGCGAATGGCTTCGACGACACCGTATGCAATAACATCATTAAAACAAATAATCGCTTTAGTCGCAGGGTATTGCGCATACAACGTAGCAAAGGCATCGCGCCCGCCTTGACGGTTCGTGGCGGCGGTGATCGTTGGTTTGTCTTGATGGATATTAAATTGCTTTAGGGCACTGTGAAAACCACTTAAACGTTCATGATGATCAGAAATATCATTAGTTCCACCTATAAAAGCAATATCCTCAATACCTTGTTGTAAAATATGGCTAGTGGCTAGATGAGTGCCTTTTTTATTGTCCGGTAATATTGTCGGGGCGGCACAAAAAGGCACTTCGCGCATAATGTGAATGACCGGGAAACCACTATTGATCAGTTCATCAACCCACTGCTGGGTAGTTCCCGGGGCAGGGCACATGATAAATGCGGCAACATTATATTCTTTGAGTGTTTTAACAACTTGTGTTTGGCGCTCCACACTTTCGGCGGTGTTCACTAACATCGGCAGCATGCCAAGGGTATGAATATGGTTTTCAAGTCCTACCGCTATTTGCGCAGAGTAAGGGTTAGTTAAGTCATTAATAACTAACGCCACTAAATTAGAGCGGCGACTTCTCAGTGCTGCCGCATCTCTATTATATACATAGCCAAGCTTATCAATGGCATGCAATACTTTTTCTTTGCTTTTATCACTGACTTTGTCACTGTGTGTAAGCACTAACGACACCGTTGACTTAGAAACTTGTGCTTCTCTGGCAACGTCAAAAATAGTTATTTTATCGGTTTTTTTTTTCATTTTAATGTATGCGTCAGCAATTGCTTGAACGAAGGATCCAGTTTAACGCAGTTTGAGCTAATAAGTCATCTATCGGCGTTATTGAAGGTAGAATCGTAAAAACTTTATGAATGTTGCAAAACATGTTTATATACAGGAATTAATAAAAAATACCAAGGATACACTATGAAAAGCATGCTGCTTTTATTCGCCCTCTTATTGAGTGTTGGCTTTAGTCATTTTAGCCATGGCGCGCAGGGGTATCAAACCCCATCAAGTGATTTAGCCGCGCTGGTTGATGCTAAATTAGCACCGAGTAGCTACCTATCTGCTGATGGTCAATGGTTAGCGCTGTTTGAGCGAAAACGTATTGAAACATTAGATGATTTAGCAAAAGAAGAATTGAAATTGGCGGGTATAAAGTTAAACCCGGCAAACTTTTCACGCTCACGTCCTCGCACTAAATTTAGTGCGTTACAAGTTAAACATATTGCGACTGGCGCTGTGATTACCGTTAATAATTTACCTCAAGGGGTGATCCGCTCACCTAAATGGTCAAGTAATAGCGAATATTTAGCGTTTATTGTTGAGCAACCAACTCAGGCGCAATTGTGGGTGTATAACGCCGAAACTAAACAAGCACGTCAGTTGTCAACTGTGGCTCTTAATTCAGTGCTAACAGCTACCCCTTATCAATGGTTACCAGATAGCACGGCAATTGTTGCTAACCAAGCGGTTAACCTTGGCAAGCCGAAATTAGTTAGTGATGCAAATAGCGTTGTGCCGGTTATTCAACAAAGTAGCGGTCAAAAAGCGCCAGCACGGACTTACCAAAATTTATTAACCAGCCCGTTTGATGAGTTGCAGTTTAAGTTTTACGGCCAAGGTCAATTAACTTATATTCCTCTGAGCGGTGTTGCGTTATCGATTGGCAAACCAGCATTATTTAAATCATTTTCGATCTCGCCTGATTCAACCAATATTTTAGTAGCCACTATCGACGAACCATTTTCGTATCAAGTACCCTATAGCCGCTTTGCGACAACGTGGCAGGTGCTTGGCATGCGTGGTTATACGTTAGCGCAATTGTCTAAACAGCCACTGGCCGACAACATTCCACAAGGTTATGACAGTGTGCGAACGGGTCGTCGTGATTTTCAGTGGCGTGATGACCAAGGTGCTGAGATCATTTGGGCAGAGGCGCAAGATGGCGGCGATATGAAAACCGATGTGCCGTATCATGATCATCTATATAGTTTACGCTCACCTTTTAAACGTGAACCAAAACTATTTGCTAAACTAGAACGACGTTTTTCAGGTATTGAGTGGGCGAATGAAAACGTTGCGTTTTTAACCGAGTGGCGTTTTAGTGATCGCCAGTTACGTACCTATGTGATCCAACCACGCGATGCGGATAATAACCGCGTATTGTTTTCACAGCGCAGCTATAACGATGCTTATAAAGATCCGGGCGACGCTATTTATGAGCGAAATGATCTCGGTGTAAACGTTATTAAAGTGGTTGGTGGACGTTATATATTTTTGCGCGGTGATGGTGCGTCAGAGCAAGGGAATGTGCCATTTTTAGATCAGTACGACATTAAGACCAATACAACCAAACGTTTATGGCAATCAAAAGCGCCATATTACGAGCGAGTTCGTGCCATGCTTGATGATGAAGGTGAGCGATTAATTACTATTCGTGAATCTAAGACCGAACAACCTAACTTCTTTATTCGCGATTTAGATGCCGACACTCTGACTCAGCTCACTACCTTTGAGCATCCATACCCGGCGTTTAAAGGGGTGACTAAAGAACTTGTGCGTTACCAACGTGATGACGGTGTTGAACTCTCTGGTACGCTATATTTACCTCCAGGTTACGATAAAACGCAAGGTCCATTACCTGTATTAATGTGGGCATACCCACTGGAATATAAAGATAAAGCAGTTGCATCGCAAGTACGTGAATCGCCGTACGAATTTACCTACATAGGTTATTGGGGGCCAATGCCTTACCTCGCAAAAGGTATTGCTGTATTTGATGATCCGAAGATGCCAATCGTCGGTGTTGATGGTAAAGAGCCAAATGATTTATTTAGAAAGCAGTTAGTTGCAAGTGCCAAAGCTGCGGTAGATGTGCTGGTCGAAAAAGGCATTGCAGATAAAGATAAAATCGCCATTGCAGGCCACTCATATGGCGCCTTTATGGTAGCAAACTTATTAGCTCACAGTGATTTATTCAAAACCGGTATTGCCCGCAGTGGCGCCTATAACAGGACCTTGACACCGTTTGGGTTTCAAGGAGAAGAACGTGATTTTTGGCAAGCACAGGATGTATACGCCAATATGTCACCGTTTTTTCATGCTGAAAAAATTAACGAGCCGATGTTAATGATCCACGGCCAAGAAGACCCGAATTCTGGCACCTTCCCAATGCAAAGCGAGCGTATGTACGCTGCGCTAAAAGGTTTAGGTAAAGAAGCGCGTTTAGTGATGTTACCTTACGAAGCTCACGGCTACCGTGCTCGCAAGAGTTTACTGCATGT